>NZ_JBICXQ010000016.1:0-193157 GCF_043200375.1 Streptomyces sp. NPDC048434
GGGGGGTGCGGGCCCTGCCCCCGGGGGTTGGGGGGGGGGGGCGGGGGGGGGCGCCCGCGGGGCGGGCCGCGCGGGGGGGGGGGGGGGCGCCCCCCCCCCCCCCCCCCCCCCACGGTCGGCGACGCAGGCACGGGAGCGGTCGCCGCCACGGGGTACGGACGCTACTTCGCGCTACGCGCCAGCCCCAGTGCGTACTTGGGCCACCACGCGCCCGCCTTGGGGCCGCCCTTGCAGGTGCCGTCGGACTCCCCCGGGCGTTTGATCCACAGGTAGGCGGCTATCAGGGGGTCATCGGTCTTGGTGGTCGGTGGGGTGCCCAGGGCGCGGCCGGGCGGGTTGCACCAGTTTTCCGGGTCGTCGCCGCCGGGGGCCGGACCGTTGCCGTTGCGGCTGGTGTCGATGACGAAGTGCTTGCCGCCGACCATGGCGGACAGCCGCTTGCCGTACTTCGTGTTCTCCGCGGTGGTCTGGTAGTTGGAGATGTTCAGCGCGAAGCCGTCGGCGCGGTCGATACCGGCCCGCTTGAGGGGCTCGACCAACTGGCCCGGGTCCTTGATCCAGTGGGGATTGCCGGCGTCGAGATAAACCTTGGTGTGCGGCAGCGCCTTGAGCTTGCCGACCGCCTCCGTCAGCAGGGCGTAACGCTCCTCGTGGAACTGCTGCGGGGTGCACTTGTCCGCGATGTGCGGTAGCGCGTCGGGCTCCAGGATGACGGTGGTGGCGCGGTCACCGATGCCCTTGAGCACGCCGTCCAGCCAGGTCCGGTACGCATTGCCGTCGGCGGCGCCGCCCTTGGAGTAGCGGCCGCAGTCGCGGTGCGGGATGTTGTAGAGAACGAGCAGCGCCTCGCGGTCGGCCTTCGCGGCCGCCTGGGTGAAGCCGCTCGCCTCCCCCTGCGGGTCGTCGACGCCTATCCACTCCGCGACCGGCTGCGCCGCGATCTTGTTGGCCAGGCGGGCGTCCGCGGCCCTGCCCTCGTTGCCGTAGGCGGACACCTGGCGGGCCGCCTTGCTTTCCGGGTTGACCCAGAACGGTGCGACGGACTTGGGGCGTTGGCCCGGTTTGGCCGGAACACTGTCGTCGGTGCCGTCGGACGAGGAGCACCCGGCGAGCAGCAGCAGAGCCAGTGCCCCCACGGTCGCCCTCGTCGTTGCCGCCCTGGCATGCGCGGTGCGCCGCCGGCCGTCGCGGGGCCCGCCCGGCGGACCGACCCCGGCCATCCGTCGCAGATCGCCGTACATCCACTCCCCCTCGGAACATCGAACACGACCGGCGGGGACGCCGACCACAAACATCGTGGCACACGGCCGTCCGCCGGGGTCGGCCTGTGGAGGGGGCTGTCCACAGGCTGCTAAGAGGCTTGACGAATGGCGTTCGTGGTGGTTCAGCCGTCACCCGCGCCCGCCGCCTGAAGGGACGTCAAGTAGGCCGAGATCACGACCACGTTCGCGAGGCCGTTGCCGCGCGCGTGGCCGGTGCCGTGGCCGCCGTGGCCGCCGTCTTCGAGGATCAGCCGGAGTTCGGAACGGCCCCGTTCTCGGGAGGCGTAGGCCTTGCGCGCGTCGAAGCGGTCACGGTCGTAGAGCTGGACGTCCTCGACGGTGAAGTGTGCGGTACTGCCGTCGGAGCGCTGGATGTCCACCCGCTCCCCCGGCTTGACGGCGGTCAGACGGTGGACGACGGTCCGCCGGGCGCGCGGGCCGCGATCGGCGCCGGCCCGGCCCACGAGCAACGCCGCGCCCGCCGCGCCCGGTTGCGGCCCTTCGGCGTACCAGCCGACGAGGTCCGGGGAGGTGCCCGGGGGCGGGGTGAGGATGCCGTGGTCGTCGAGGCCTCGTTCGGCGATGCCGCCCTCCCGTACACCGAGTGCGTCGACGGTGATCCCGACGGGCTTCGCGGTCGCCGCGGCGGGCACCGGCGTGTGCGCATGCGGGGGCGCCTGGCGGCCCAACGGGCGCCCGACGGCGGCGACATCACCGGTCGTGGCGAGCTGCGCGGCCACCCCGTCCGCCAGATCTCGGCCCCAGAGCCACAGGCCCAGCAGCAGCACGGCCCAGGCCACACCGGCGAGGAGCTTTCCGGGGGCGGGGCCGGAGCTGCGGCTGGGGCTGTGGGCGGCACCGGGAGCGGGGGTGGTGCGGGTGGACGTGGTGCGGGTGGACGTGGTGTGGGAGGAGGTGATGTGGGTGCCGGGCGGGGCGAGGGGGCTGAGGGTGTCAGGGGTGCCGGATGCGCCGGGTGAGCCGGACGTACCGGGTGCGCCGGAGGTACCGAATACGACGCTCATGCCGGTCGCAGCGGCCGCGCCATGTACGCCGTCCCTGCTGCGTACGCCGTCCCTGCTGCGAACGCCGCCCGCGCCGGACAGGGCACGCACCCCGACCACTGCCTCGGCCCGCCCCTGTTCCTCAGTGCTCATCGGCGTCGCCCTGCCGCTCGCGGCGCAGTCGCAGCCGGAGCCGGAGCAGTTGGCCCGCGATGACCAGGATGGCGCCGCCGGCCAGCACCAGGCCGACGGCCGAGGTGCTGCTCAGCTCGCGACTCGGGGAAGCCTTGGCGGGCGCGTCGGGGTCGGCGGCCGAAGCGAGGTGGATGACCGGAATGGGGTCGACGGCCGAAGCGGGGTGGGCGGCCGGGACGAGCTGGGTGGTCGACGCGAGGTGGGCGGCCGAAGCGGGGTGGGCGGCCGGGGCCGCCGCCGTGGTGGCCGTGCCGGCGTGCGTCGTCCCCGCAGGGATTGCCGTGCGGCCGGTACCGACCGGACAGACGACGGTGCGCGGGTGGGCGCCGGGCAAGACATCGGGCAAGGCGTCGGGACGTATCCGGGCGCCGTCGGTCAGGCCCCCCGCGGCACGGACGAGCGGTACCGCGTCGGTGAAGGCCTCCGGTCGGATGGTGGCCCGCCCGGCGTGGCAGCCGGTGTCTCGCCGGGTGACCGCACCGCCGGGGGCGGCCGGCGCGGGGGTGACCGAGACCGTTCCGGTCCGGGTGGCGCGTGCGTCCCCGGCGTACGCGGGCGGCGTCGTCACCGCGCAAGCCGCGACCGCGGCACAGAGAGCAAGTTGCCGTGAGCGCATGGTGAACCTCCGATAACTCCGAAGGTCCGCCCGCGCGCCCCCGGCCGCATCCGGTGCGGTCCGAGGCTGCGCCGTTCGGGTGGGGGTCCGGGGCGTCCGAGGCGTCCGAGGCGTCCGAGGCCGGGACGCCTGTGGCGACGTTCGACGACCACCAGGGCAAAGCACCCTCACCGCAGCCCCCGCCCGGCCAAGCCCTCCAGACGCAGCTCCCGCCAGGTCACGCGCCCCCGAGCCCGCTCACACCAGGTCGATGAGGTCCGCGATCGAGTCCACCACACGGGAGGGCCGGAACGGGTGCCGGTCGACCTCTTCGGGGCGGGTCAGTCCGGTCAGTACGAGGAAGGTCTCCATGCCCGCCTCCAGACCGGCGAGCACGTCGGTGTCCATCCGGTCGCCGATCATCGCGGAGGTCTCGGAGTGGGCGCCGATGACATTGAGACCGTGCCGCATCATCAGCGGGTTGGGCTTGCCGACGAAGTACGGATCGATGCCCGTCGCCTTGGTGATCAGGGCGGCCACCGAGCCGGTCGCGGGCAGCGCGCCCTGCGGGGAGGGACCGGTCTCGTCGGGGTTGGTGGCGATGAACCGCGCCCCCTCGTTGATCAGCCGGATCGCCTTCGTCAGCGCCTCGAAGCTGTAGGTGCGGGTCTCGCCGAGGACCACATAGTCCGGGGAGTGGTCGGTCAGGACGTAGCCGATGTCGTGCAGGGCGGTGGTCAGGCCCGCCTCCCCGATGACGTACGCCGTGCCGCCGGGCCGCTGGTCGTCCAGGAACTGGGCGGTGGCCAGCGCGGACGTCCAGATCGACTCCCAGGGCACCTCCAGCCCGATGCGGTTCAGGCGGGCGTGCAGGTCACGCGGGGTGTAGATGGAGTTGTTGGTCAGCACGAGAAAGGGCTTGCCCGACTCGCGAAGCCGCTTGATGAAGGCGTCCGCCCCGGGGACCGGAATGCCCTCGTGCATCAGGACGCCGTCCATGTCGGTGAGCCATGACTCGATCGGCTTGCGCTCTGCCACTGCCGGACTCCTGCCGTGCGTGTTGACCAGGGGCGCCGGCCGTCTCCCGTACGCGTCGTGGCCCACGCGAATGGCCCACACGTCGTACGCACGGCCGACGCCTCCACCCTAAGTCAGGGGGCGGAAGCCCTGACCCCCGCGATCACTCCGGATCTTCTGCCGTGGACCGGCCTGCCCCTCGGTTCTCCGCACTCCGCGGTCTGCAAATCCGCAGTCCGCAATGCGTCACGCGGCGCCGCGGTCAGCCGTGCGGCGAGGAGGCACAGCTCGCCGTTCGACACCTGGCGACGAGTTCACGGCCGGGCGCGGCCGGTGTGCCCGTACCCAACCGGGCGGGCGGGTCGGCACGGGCACACCGGCCGCCGCGCTCAGCTCCCCGTCGCCGTCCGCCACGCCTCCACGTACGAGTCCAGGTTCTTGTCGATGTCACTCCAGTCCGGCCGGAAGATCTCGACGTCCTTCATGATCCTGGCGAGTTCGGTGGCGTGGGCGTCGGTGGCCTTGATGTCCTTGCGGGCGGTGAAGCCGCCGCCCACCGAGGAGACCTGGCGCTGGACGGGGGCGGAGAGCAGGTAGTCCAGGAACTTCTTGGCGTTGGCGCTGTGCGGGGCGTTCTTGACCAGGCCGGCCGCGTACGGCAGGGCGAAGGTGGTGGGCCTGCTGCCGGACTTGGCGGCGGGGAAGAAGATGCCCTGGTGCGGCATCGACGTCATGTTGGCGTAGTTCATCTGGACATCGCCGTTGGCGACCAGGAGTTCGCCCTTGTCGGTCTTGGGGGCGAGCTGGCCGGTGGAGGAGGACGGGCCGACGTTGTTGGCCTGGAGCTTCTTGAGGAAGTCCATCGCCGGGCGCCGGCCGCCGAAGTCGTGCAGCGCCTTGATGAGGACGGCGGTGCCGTCACCGGCGACGCCGGGGGTGGAGTACTGGAGGTGGTTCTTGAACTTGGCGTCCAGCAGGTCCTGCCAGGTGGCGGGGGGCTGCTTGAGCTCCTTCTTGTTGTAGATGAAGCAGAAGTAGTTGTTCACGATCGAGGTCCACTTGCCGGACGGGTCCTTGTCCGCGGCGGCGACCTGGTCGGATCCCTTGGGGCGGTAGGTGTCCAGGAGGCCCTTGCCATCGGCCTGCTGGATGAACGGCGGGAGGGTGACGACCACGTCCGCCTTGGTGTTGACCCGTTCGCGGGCCAGCCGCTGGACGGCGGCACCGGAGCCGGACTCGACGTAGTTGACCTTGATGCCGGTCTTCTTCTCGAAGTCCTTGAAGACCGTGTCGTAGAAACCGTCGCCCTTCTCGCTCTTGAGGCCGTCGGCGCTGTAGACGGTGATCTCCTTGGCGTGGGGGTCGGCGGTGGAGGCGCCGCCGCAGGCGGTGAGCGAGACGCCGAGGACGAGGGCGCCGCTGCAGGCGGCGAGCGGCTTGCGGAGGGGGCGGGGGCGGGACATGGCGCGATAACTCCTCAGAAGGGCGTGGCTGTTGCGGGGAAGCGGCGGTAGGGAGCCTTGGGCGGATACGGGGAGGCGGCGGTAGGAGGCCTCGGTGCGGACGCGTCGGAGGCAGTGGCAGGAGGCCGTGGTGCGGATACGGGGGTCAGCGGTAGGAGGCCCTGGTGCGGACGCGGGAGACGCCCAGCAGGACGAGCAGGGTGGTGGCCATCAACGCGACGGCCAGTGCGGCACCGGCGAAGAGGGAGCCGCGGTCGGTGGCGGCGAAGATCTGGACCGGCAGCGGCAGCCAGTCCGGCGGATAGATCATCATCGTGGCGCTCAACTCGCCCATGGACAGGGCGAAGCACAGGCCCACGGCCGCGGTGAGGGACGGCAGCAGCAGGGGGAGCCTGACCCGCCACAGGACGTAGGCGGGGCGGGCGCCGAGGCCGGCCGCGCTCTGTTCGTACGCCGGGTCGAGGCGGGCCAGCGCGGCCGTCACGGACTGGTAGGCGAAGGCGGTGACCAGCACGGTGTGGGCGATGATCACGATCTGGGGAGTGCCGTTGAGCAGGAAGGGGGGCCGGGAGAAGGCCACGAGGAGGGAGAGGCCCACGACCACGGAAGGGACGGCGACGGGGAGCAGGAACAGCCCGTCCAGGAGGCGGCGGGCGCGGCGGCCGAGCTTTTCGGCGGCCAGGGCCGCCCAGGTGCCGGCGGTGAGCGCGGCCAGGCTCGCCGCCAGTGCGGTCAGAACGCTGGTGAGCAGGGCGTCCAGCGCATCGCCGTGGGCGATGTCCTGATAGTGCGTCAGGGTGGCGCCGGAGGGCAGTGCGCCGCTCCAGCTGCTCGCGAAGGACGCGGCGACGATCACCAGCAGCGGCAGGGCGAAGACGGGCAGGAAGAGGGCGAAGAAGAGGAGGTGGACGGCCCGGCGGGCGGTCCTGCTATGCACCAGCACGGTGGGGTGCACCTCCTGTACGCGGGCCGGCGCCGCCGCCCGTACGGGACATCACCGTCCGGTAGAGGGCGTAGAGCGCGACGGACAGCGCGACGTTGACGACGGCGACGACGCAGGCTCCGGTGTAGTCGCCGTCGAGGATGGCCTTGGTGTACACGAGCATCGGCAGGGTGACGACGTCCTTGGCGCCGGTGAAGAGCACGATCCCGAACTCGTTGAGGCACAGCACCAGTACCAGCGCGCCGCCCGCCGCGAGCGAGGGCAGCGCCTCCGGCAGGATCACCTTCCGTACGATCCGCCACGGCCGGGCACCGAGCGAGGCGGCGGCCTCCAGCTGCCCGGTCTCCACCTGCGAGAAGGCGGCGAGCAGCGGTCGCATCACGAACGGGGTGAAGTAGGTGACCTCGGCCAGCAGTACGCCCCAGGGGGTGTGGAGGAAGTCCAGCGGCCCGTGGGCGGCACCGGTCGCCTCCGTCCACAGGCCGTTGGCCATGCCGACGGTGCCGTAGAGGAACAGCAGGGCGAGGGTGATCAGGAAGGAGGGGAAGGCGAGGAAGATGTCGACGAAGCGGCTGAGCGCCTTGCCGCCGGGGAACGGGACGAAGGCGATCACGAGGGAGAGCGTCAGGCCGAGGAGCAGGGCGCCGACGGTGGCGCCGACGGCGATCAGCACGGTGTTCGTCAGCGCTTCGCGGAAGGAGGCCTCGGCGAGGACCGTGGCGTAGGGGGCGGTGGAGTGGCCGCCGTCCTCGGGGCTGAAGGACTGCCACACCACCAGGGCCAGCGGGTAGAGGAAGACCAGCGCGAGGGCGGCGACGGGGGGCAGGGCCCAGAGGGCGGCCCCGGTGCGGCGGGGGCGGGCCGGCGGGCGGGCGCTTCCCGCCGCCGGGACCGGTGCGGCCGTCGTGACCGCCACCGCCGTATCCGTCCTAGGCATACCGGGCACCGTCCTCCGTGAGCCCCGCCGGAATCAGCACCGCGTCCTCGGGCGCGAAGTGCAGTGCGACCTCCTCGCCCAGCGCCGGTGTCTCGCGCAGTTCGCGCACATCGGCCAGGACGCGGTGGCCGTCGACCGCCACATACAGCCGGTGCGTCGAGCCGCGCCACTGCACTTCGGTGACCGTGCCGCGCAGGGTATTGCCGTGGCCGCCGCCGTGCGGGCCCCCGCCGAGGCCGACGAGGTGCGGGCGCAGGCAGAGGGTGGCGGTGGCGCCCTCGGCCACACCGTCGCCGACGGGCACGGTCAGCGTCCGGCCGGCGAAGTCGACCCCGTTGCCGCGCACCGTCACCGGCAGCAGGTTGGCGGTGCCGACGAAGGAGGCGGTGAACTCGGTGCGCGGGCGGCGGTAGAGCTGCTGCGGGGTGCCGCAGTCCTGCAGCCGGGCCCGGTCCAACACCGCGATCCGGTCGGCCAGGGTCAGCGCCTCCACCTGGTCGTGGGTGACGTAGAGGAGCGAGATATCGGGCAACTCGCGGTGCAGCCGGGCGAGTTCGGCGAGCATGCCGGAGCGCAGCTGGGCGTCGAGCGCGGACAGCGGTTCGTCCAGCAGCAGCACGCCGGGACGGATGGCGAGCGCCCGCGCGATGGCGACCCGCTGCTGCTGCCCGCCGGACAGTTCCCGCGGGTGCCGGTCGGCGTAGGCGGCCATCCCGGTCATCTCCAGCGCCTCGGCGACCCGGCCGGGGATCTCGGCGCGCGGTGTCTTCTGCGCCTTGAGTCCGAAGGCGACGTTCTCGGCGACCTTCATGTGCGGGAACAGCGCGTACTGCTGGACGACCATGCCGATGCCGCGCTTGTGGGGCGGCAGCCCGGTCACGTCCCGGCCGCCGATCAGCACCCGCCCCGCGACCGGCTGGACGAATCCGGCGACCGCCCGCAGCGCGGTCGTCTTCCCGGAGCCGGACGGGCCGAGCAGGGCCATCACCTCGCCCGGTTCGACGGTCAGGTCGAAGGAGTCCAGGACGGTGTGCTCCCCGTGCCTGCCGTACGCCACGGACACCTGGTCGAAGCGGATGCCCGAGGCGGGCGGGGCCTGAGCGGCGGACGGGCCGACGGTCCGGCCGGGTGCCGTGGCGGCGGGGGCGGGCATCTCACACCACTCCCAGCAGCGCGGGCAGTTCGACGACCGAGCCGAGGACATGAGTGGCCCCGGCGGACACCAGCTGCGCCTCGTCGTGCGCGCCGGTCAGCACCCCGGCGACGACCGAGGCGCCGGCCCGCCGCCCGGAGAGCATGTCGTACGAGGTGTCGCCGGCCACCGCGATCCGCCGGACGGAGTCGGTGGCGTGGGTGCGCAGCAGCGCGGTGAGGACCATGTCGGGGTAGGGGCGGCCGCGGCCGCCCGCGTCGGCCGGGCAGAGGGTGAGGTCGGCCAGGTCCTGCCAGCCGAGCGCGCCGAGGATGGCGTCCTGGGTGACCCGGGCGAAGCCGGTGGAGAGCACGACGGTGCGGCCGGCGGCCTGCAGCGCCTCGATGGCCTCGCGGGCGCCGGGGAGGGGCGCGATCCGTCCGCCGTCGACCAGTTCCCCGTAAGCCGCCTCGAAGGCGGTGTTGGCGCGCCGGGCGGCGGCCTCGTCGCCGAAGAGATGGCGGAAGACGGAGATCTTGGACTCGCCCATGGTGGCCCGCACATAGGCGAGTTTCTCGGCGTGATCGGGGCTGCCCGGCTCGACGCCCAGGTGTCGGGCGGCGACGTCGAAGGCCTGCTCCACCAGGCCGCCGTCGGCGACGGTGGTGCCGGCCATGTCGAGGACGATCAGCTCGATGGCGTGGTGGTCGGCGTGGTGGTCGGCGTTGTCGGCACCATGGGTGTCGACGGCGCTGTCTGTGTTGTCAGTGTTATCGGTGGTATCGGTGTTGTCGGTCAACTCACTCACCAGCCCAGTTCGTTCGCGGTGGTCTCGGCGATTGCCGGGGAACAGGTCATGCCACGCCCGCCGGGCCCGGTGACCAGCCAGACGCCGTCGCGGACCTGCTGACGGTGCACCACACGGGAGGTGTCGGTGCACTGTGCGTAGACCCCGGCCCAGCGGTGGCGGATACGGGGCAGCGGGCGGCCCAGGATCGATTCGACGACGCCGGTCAGGTGCTCGTAGGGCTCCTCGACGGTGTCGAAGGCGAACGGCGCCTCGTACTCATGGGTGTCACCGATGGTCAGTCCGCCGTCGGCGCGCTGGACCATCAGCAGCTGCATCTTGTGCTCGGCGGCGGTCGGCGCCTGCGCCTGGCCCGCGTTGAGCGCGTCCAGGGCGTCGCTCCGGTACGCCGGGTAGTAGCGGAAGCTGTCGGCGTCGGCGACGGAGGTGGTCAGCGGTTCGCCGAGCGGGTCGGTCTGCATCATCTGCAGCCGCACCCGGCGCACCGGCAGCTCGGGGACCAGCTCACGGACCAGGCCGCCGAGCCAGGCGCCGGTGCAGAGGAGGACGGCGTCGCCGCGGTGGAGGTCGCCGTGGTCGTCGCGTACGGCGCGCTCGCCGGCCACCTCGCGGACCTCACGGCCGCCGAGGTAGGTGTACCGGCCGGACTCCAGCAGCGCCGCCTTCAGGGCGCGTTGGGCGATCCGCGGCTCGACGGCGGCGTCCCGCTCGCACCACAGCGCGCCGGCGAACGCGCCGCGCAGGGCGGGGTTGCGGGCGCGGGCCTCGTCGGCGTCCAGCAGCCGGTAGCCGCGGGCGGCGGCGTCGGGGCGGCGGGTGGCGGCCTCGGCGACGGCCAGCTCCGCGGCGTTCTTGACGACGGTCAGCGAGCCGATGGCCCGGAAGCCGGTCTCGGGGACGCGTGCGCCGATGCCCTCCCAGAGTTCGCGGGCGCGCAGGGCGGTCGTCAGCTCCTCGCCGCCCGCCCGGCCGCTGATCCAGATCTGGCCGAAGTTACGGACCGAGGCGCCGCGGGCCTCGGCCTCGCGCTCGATGTGCAGGACGTCATGGCCCCGCTCGACTGCGTGCCAGGCGTGCATGGTTCCCAGCACACCGGCTCCGACAACTATGACTCGCATGCCCCAGACGGTCGCGGCGGTGGGTGGCCCGTGGGGGGTGAGTGGGCGACGCGACGGTGAACAGGGTCTCAAACTTGGCCTAGACCCGTTATCTTCTCGTGATATCTGGAGTTCGGATGCCGCGCAGCGGCGGACCGTGTGCGGACCTGCCCAGGGGCTCCGCCCCTCAGTCCGACGTCGCCGGCTTCCCCAGGTGGGCGGTGAAGGAGAACCGGTCCCCCCGGTAGAGCGAGCGCACCCGCTCCAGCGGGCGGCCCCGGGTGTCCCGCGACAGCCGGTGGATCAGCAGCATCGGCAGCGCGCCCGGCGTGCCGATCAGCAGCGCCTCGCGCGGGGTGGCAAGGACGGTCTCCAGCCGCTCGTCCGCGTCGCCGAAGCCGATGCCCAGCCGCTGGTGGAGATAGGCGTAGAAGGACGAGTCCGGTTCGAAGCCGGTGGCCAGGTCCGGCACCCGCTCGACCGCGACATAGGTGCTCTCCAGTCCGACCCGCTCGTCGTCCGCGAGCAGCACCCGCTCCATGTGCCATACGGCGTCGCCCACTTCGAGCCCCAGATCGCCGGCGAGCTGCGGCGGGCACGGGAACCGGTCCAGGCCGACGAGGTGCCGGCCCGGCCTGCGGCCCTGGCCGCGTACGCCCTCCGTATAGCTCGCGAGCGACAGCGGCTGCTCCATCTTGGGGCCCGCGACGACCGTGCCGCGCCCCAGCCGCCGCAGCCGCCCCTCCAGGATCAGCTCACGCAGCGCCTGGCGCAGGGTCTCGCGCGAGACCTCGAAGCGCAGCGCCAGCTCGCGCTCGGTGGGCAGCACCTCGCCCTCGCCCAGCTCCGCCAGCAGGGCGGCGATATCGACCTTGGCCGCGTAGTACTTGGGAATGCGTCCGTGCTCGGGGATGCCGGACCGGACGGGTGCGCCAGGATCCTGGCCGTACGGGAACTCCACGGCGTGATCCTCGCACCACGGGGCGGGGCGGGCGGCGGCGGGCGGCGGCTGTGGCGCGGCCGGCTCCCCCCGCCCCGGGGTGAGGGGCGCCCCGGAGCTCCCCTCAGGGCGCGAGCGCGGACTGCCGCGCCCCGAACAGCGGCGCCAGCACCAGCTCCGCCGCCCCGTCGGCGACCACCCGCGCACCGCCGCGCGCGAGCGCCACCGGCACCACCTCCCCGGCCCCGGCCCTGCCGCGGGTGCGCGCCTGCTCGTCGAGCGCCTGGGCCACCCCGCTCAGAAACGTCTCGGGGTGCTCCAGCACGGTGCGCCCGCCGAGCAGCACCCGGTCGATGTCCAGCAGCTCGACGAGGTTGGCGGCGCCCACGCCCAGCGCCCGTGCCGCGCCCGGCAAATCGCCGCGGGCCACCGCCGCCAGGCACAGCGCCTCGATGCAGCCGCGCCGTCCGCAGCTGCAGCGCGGCCCGTCCCACTGCACGATCTGGTGGCCGAACTCACCGGCGCCGGTGCGCGGACCGCGGTAGATGCTGCCGTCGAGTACGAGCCCGGCACCGAGGCCGGTGCCCAGGTGGAGGTATCCGAACGAACCGGCGCCGGACGGTATCCCCTGAGCCAGGCCGAGTGCCGCCGCGTTGGTGTCCTTGTCGACGACGACGGGCAGGCCGAGCCGTTCGGCGAGCGCCTCCAGCAGGGGGAAGCCGTCCCACCGGGGCGCACCGGTGACCCGGCGCAGGACGCCGGTGGTGTGGTCCAGCGGTCCGGGGCAGGCGACCCCGGCGCCCAGCACCGGCGGCCCGCCGGCCTCCGCACGCAGCGCGGCGACCTCCCGTCCGGCGGCGGCGAGCACCTGCCCGGCGCCCGCCTCGAAGTCGAGCGGGGCACGGCGTACGGCAACCGCTTCGCCCGTGAGGTCGGCGAGTACGGCGGTGAGCTCATCGCGGTCCAGATGGAGCCCGACGGCGTGCCGGGCGCCGGGGACCAGCCGCAGGACGGTGGCGGGCTTACCGCCCGTGGACGCGCGGCGGCCCGCCTCGGCGACCAGGCCGTCGGCCCGCAGCCGGGCGGTGATCTTGCTGACGGCCTGCGGGGTCAGCCCGGTGTGGGCGGCGAGTTCCAGCCGGCTGACCCCCTCCTCGCCGGCCGCGCGCAGCAGCCCGAGCACCAGCGCGGCGTTGTGGCCGCGCAGGGCGGGGAGATTGGCGCCCGGATGGCCGGCGGTGCCGTGGGAGAGGTCGTTGCTGCTCACCCACCCATTGTCCGCATCGCTTGCACTTTGGCAACACCGTTGCTTAAGTGGAAGCCATGAGCGAGATGAGCGACTCCACCGGCACCGCTGCCCCCCACGACCCGCTCCGCGTCGGCCTCATCGGCTACGGCCTGGCGGGCTCGGTCTTCCATGCCCCGCTGATCGCGGCCACCGAGGGCCTGCAGCTCGACACCGTCTCGACCGCCAACACGGAGCGGCAGGCGCAGGCCCGCGCCGAGCATCCGGGGGTCCGTACGGTCGACACCCCCGAGGCGGTGCTCGAACGCGCCGCTGACCTCGATCTGATCGTGCTGGCGACGCCCAACAAGACGCATGTGCCGCTCGCCACCGCCGCGCTGGAGGCCGGTCTGCCGGTGGTGGTCGACAAGCCGCTGGCCGCGACCGCCGCCGAGGCCGAGAAGCTCGCCGCCCTCGCCGATGACCGCGGCCTGCTGCTCTCCGTCTTCCAGAACCGCCGCTGGGACAACGACTTCCGCACCGCCCGCAAGCTGATCGAGGAGGGCACGCTCGGCGACATCTACCGCTTCGAGTCCCGCTTCGAGCGCTGGCGGCCGCAGCCCAAGGGCGGCTGGCGCGAGTCCGGCGACCCGGCGGAGATCGGCGGGCTGCTCTACGACCTCGGCAGCCACCTCGTCGACCAGGCGCTGGTGCTCTTCGGCCCGGCCGTCTCCGTGTACGCCGAGTCCGCCGTCCGCCGACCGGGCGCGGAGGCCGACGACGACTCCTTCATCGCCCTGACCCATGCGGACGGCGTCCGCTCCCATCTGTGGATGAGCGCCGTCACCGCCGTGCTGGGCCCGCGCTTCCGGGTGCTGGGCAGCAAGGCCGGCTATGTGAAGCACGGCCTGGACCCGCAGGAGGCCGCGCTGCGCGAGGGCCGCCGGCCCGGCGACGAGGGCGGGGAATGGGGCGTGGAGCCGGAGTCCTGCTGGGGCCGGCTCGGTGCCGGGTCGTCCCCGCAGACCGGTGGCGGCGAGCGGGTACCGACGCTGCCGGGCGACTACCCCGCCTACTACGCCGCGATCGCCCGTGCGCTGCGCGAGGGCGGCCGGCCGCCGGTGACCGCCACCGAGGCCGCGGCCGCGCTGCGCGTCCTGGAGGCCGCGAAGCTCTCCGCCGCCGAAGGCCGTACGGTCCGGATCGAGGCCCGCGCATGAGCCCGGCCGGCGGACGGACGGCGGGCGAGGAGATCGGCGAGCTGACGGCGCAGGAGGAGCGGCTGGTCCTCGACGCCTTCAGCAACGAGGATGCCTGGCAACTGGGCTCGCTGCTGGTGGAGCTGGCGCGGGAGCGCGGCGCCGCGGTGACGGTCGACATCCGGCGCGGTGCCCAGCAGCTGTTCCACTGCGCACTGGCGGGGACCTCCGCCGACAACGACGCCTGGATAGCCCGCAAATGCGCCGTCGTCGAACGCTACGGCGAGTCCTCGTACCTGGTCGGCGCCCGCTTCCGCGCCAAGGGCCGCACCTTCGAGGAGTCCTCCCGGCTGGACCCGGACCGCTATGCCGCGCACGGCGGGGCGTTTCCGGTCCGGCTGCGCGGGACGGGTGTGGTCGGGGTGGTCGCGGTGTCGGGGCTGCCCCAGGCCGACGATCATGCGTTGGTGGTGGAGGCGCTGGAGCGGCTTCTGGCAGCGGGCTGAGCGGGTCACCACGGCCCAACTGCCCCTGCACGGCAGGGCGAGAGCCCCGGGCGGACCGGGGCGCTCGCCCTGCCGTGGCACCGACCGGCTCAGGCGTCCTTGAGTTGCTGGCGCTGGCGGCCCAGGCCGTCGATCTCCAGCTCCACGACATCACCGGCCCGCAGATACGGCTTGGGCTCCGGCCGGCCCATGGCGACGCCGGCCGGGGTGCCGGTGTTGATCACATCGCCCGGGTAGAGGGTCATGAACCGGCTGACATAGCGGACCACTTCGGCCACCGGAAAGATCTGCTCGGCGGTCGTGCCGTCCTGCTTCAACTCGCCGTTGACCCACAGCCGCAGGCCGAGGGCCTGCGGGTCGGGCACCTCGTCGGCGGTCACCAGCCACGGCCCCAGGGGGTTGAACGTCTCGCAGTTCTTGCCCTTGTCCCACTGGCCGCCGCGCTCGATCTGGAAGGCGCGCTCGGAGACATCGTGCGCCACCGCATAGCCGGCCACCGCCGCCAGCGCCTGCTCGTCGCTCTCCACATAGCGGGCGGTGCGGCCGATGACGACCGCCAGCTCCACCTCCCAGTCGGTCTTCACACTGCCCCGCGGCACCAGCACGGTGTCATCGGGGCCGACGACCGTGTCCGGGGCCTTCATGAAGAGGATCGGCTCCTCGGGGGGCGCGGCCCCCGTCTCCCGGGCGTGGTCGTGGTAGTTCAGCCCGATGCACACGATCTTGCCGATCCGGGCCAGCGGCGGACCGGTGCGCAGCCCGGCCGCGTCGAGCTGTGGCAGCTCACCGGATGCGGCGGCGGTGCGGATCCGCGCCAGTGCCCCGTCGTCCGCGAGCAGCGCTCCGTCGATGTCCGGCACCAGGCCGGACAGGTCCCGCAGGGCCCCTGTCCCGTCGAGCAGCGCCGGGCGTTCCGCCCCCACCGTGCCGACTCGCAGCAGCTTCATCGGTTCAACTCCCGTGGTCGAAGGGTCGGCCCAGGAAAGGGATTTCCGGGCCGGCCGATGGGGGACGGCCATCGAGCGATTTGGCCGATCGTCCAAGAAGGGGGTCCGGTCCGCAAGACCCCGTTCAAGGACTGGACCGTTACCGAGCGGTAGTGACGATCTCCCCGGGAGCCCCGCCGGCCTGCGGCTTCGCCCCGTCGGACGGGCGGTTCCCGGCCTGGGAGTTGGCCCGGGCCCGGGCCGCCCGCTGCCGGGCCGCGCGGCTCTTCGGCGCGCCCTTCCGGTCCGCACGCTGCGGGACCGGAGGCTGCTGCGGGGACCGGGTGCCCGACGCACCGTCAGCCGGGGCGCCCGCCGGCTTCCCCTTGGCGGGGGCCGCCGCGGTGGCCGCATCCCCGTCGCCGCGCGCCCGGTCCCGGTGCAGCAGCGCCCGCTCGCACGCCGTCCAGGTCGTCGTCGTGACCATGTAGAGCCCGGCGGCCAGCGGCACCACGGCCACCGTGATCAGCGTGCCGAAGGACAGCAGCGGCATCACCTTGGCCATGGAGGCCATACCAGGCAGTGCCGCGCTGCCGCCCGCGGCCGGCTGCGGGGCCTTGGCCGCCGCTGCCCGGGCCCGCCGGAAGTTCCAGGTGGCGACCGCCGCGATCAGGACGAACAGCCCGAGGTAGACCAGCCCGTGCGGCCCGAAAACCCCGCCGTCGCCGAGCGCCTCGCCCCAGTGACCGCCGAGCGGCGCACCCAGCAGCGCGTGGTCCAGGAGGCCGCCGCCCCCGGTCGAGAACAGGTGGTACATCACGAAGAAGACGGGCAGCTGCAGCAGGCTCGGCAGACAGCCGGCCAGCGGCGAGGCGCCGGTCTTGGCGTACAGCTCGGACGTCGCCTTCTGCAGCCGCTCGGGGTTGCCCTTGTGCTTGCGCTGCAGCTCGGTGATCTGCGGAGCGAGCGCCGAGCGGGCCTTCTCGCCGCGGGCCGCGGCGCGGGCGAGCGGGTGCAGCGCGGCGCGGACGCCGAGGGTGAACAGAACGATGGTGGCGGCCATGGCCGCGGTGCCGAAGAGCGGGGCGATCGCCTCGGCGCCGTGCGCCAGCGCCTCGCCGAGAAAGCCGAACATGGACATGGATGAGCCCTCCACGGGTCTCGTCGTGCCGGGATGTGGATTCGGCGTGACGAGCCGCGCGGACGCGGAATGCGGTGCGGTGACCGGTCCGGGCGCCTACGCGGCCGTCGGGAGGGGACGGCCCGGTGCTCGGGGGCGCGGGCGGCCGGCCGCGTCGGGATCACGTTGCGGCAGGAAGGCCGTACGCCGCTCGCGGTCGCGCAGGGCCGTACGGATCCGGCCCGGTGGTACGGGCCGGGCGCAGGCCGCGATCAGGAAGGCGCGGCACAGCAGCAGCAGCGCGCCGGTGGTCGCGGCGGCGGTCAGGGCCGTGGTGAGCCCGGTCTGCGTGAGCAGGAAACCGGCCAGGACGAAGAACAGCGCCGTGGTGCAGCGGACGCCGGGGCGCACCGCCCGGACGAAGTCCAGGGGAGAGCCGACGATGCGGTACATGCGGCGCCCTCCTCAGGTTGTCAGGTCGTCAAGACTTATCGGCTTCCGCTCAAGAGTAGCCACACCTCTGGGCAGCCGGGAGACCGGCCGATAACTTGCCCACCTTGCCGTTGGGACGACGGCAGACCAGGGGGACCAAGGGGGAACACCTAGGAGGTGCTGTGCGCGACATCAGCGTTCCGGCCGTCGCGGCTCCACTGCGGACCGGCGGTCTCGCCGACTCCGTTTTCGACACCGCCACTCACCAGCCGGATTTCGCTCAGCTCGCCCGCCGCGACGGCAGAGCGTCCGACGGCTGGCAGGAGGTGTCCGCGGCGGAATTCCGGAACGAAGTGATGGCCCTGGCCAGGGGGCTGCTGGCGGACGGGATCAGGCCCGGCACCCGGGTCGCACTGATGTCCCGGACGCGTTACGAGTGGACGCTGTTCTCCTATGCCCTGTGGGCGATCGGCGGACAGCTCGTACCGGTCTATCCGACCGCATCGGCCGAGCAGCTGCGCTGCATTCTCGTCGGGGCGAAGGTCGCCGCGATCGTCGTCGAGCACGAGGCGCAGGCCATGACGGTGGCCGAGGCCTGCAACGAGCAGGCCACGCTGCGCCGGCTCTGGCAACTGGACCTGCACTGCGTCCAGCGGCTGACGGAGGAGGGCACCCGGCTGCCCGAGGCGGATGTGCACCGGCTGCGCCACCTGGTCTCGCCGAACAGCGTCGCGGCGATCGTGTACACCTCGGGGACCACCGGGCGCCCGCGCGGCTGTGTGATCACCCACGCCAATCTCGCCGCCGAGTGCGACACCCTCTACGCGGGATGGGGCGGGCTGCTGGCCGCGCCCGGTGAACGCCCGTCGCTGCTGGCCTTTCTCCCGTTCGCGCACATCTACGGGCTGATGGTGCAGGTGGCCTGTCTGCGCGGCGGGGTGAAGCTCGCCCATCAGCCCGATGTGACGTCGGAGGAGCTGCTGCCGGCCCTCGCCTCGTTCCGTCCGACCTTTCTGTTCGCGGTGCCGTACGTCTTCGAGAAGATCTGCACCCGCGCCCGGCTGGCCGCGGAAGCGGCGGGCCGGCGGCGGACGTTCGACGCGGCGATGACGGTGGCGGTGCGCTACGCGGAGGCCCTCGCCCAGGAGGCGCGGGGCACCGGGCGCGGGCCCGACCCGTTCCTGCGGGCCCGGCACGCGCTCTACGACCGGCTGGTGTACTCCCGCATCCGGGAGACGCTGGGCGGCCGGGTGCGGACCGCGGTCTCCGGCGGCTCACCGCTCTTCCGTGAGCTGGGGCTGCTCTTCGCCGGGATCGGTATCACCGTCTACGACGGCTACGGCCTGACGGAGACCAGCGGCGCGATCACCGTGCAGCCGCCCGGCAAGGTGCGGTTCGGGACGGTGGGCCGCCCGCTGCCGGGCAGCGCGGTGCATCTGGCGCTGGACGGTGAGGTGTGGGTGCGCGGTCCGGTGGTGTTCGCCGGCTACCTCGACGAGGGCGGCACACCGGGCAGCGGGCTGTACGACGGCTGGCTGCCGACCGGCGACCTGGGCCATCTGGACGAGGACGGCTATCTCGTCATCACCGGCCGCAAGAAGGACATCATCATCACCAGCAACGGCAAGAGCGTGGCCCCCCAGGGTCTGGAACAGCGGCTGTGCGCCCATCCGTTGATCTCGCAGTGTGTGGTGGTCGGCGACAACCGGCCCTATGTCACGGCGCTGATCACGCTGGACCCCGAGGCGCTGAGGCACTGGCGCAAGCTGCGTGACGAGCCCGGCCCGGACTGCACGGCACCGTCACCGGAGGAACAGCTGCAGGCGGAGGTGCGGCGGGCGGTGGCGCGGGCGAACGCGTCGGTGTCGCGGTCCGAGTCGATCCGCGCCTTCCGGGTGCTGCCGGGCGAGTTCAGCCAGGAGTCCGGGCTGATGACGCCGTCGCTCAAGCTGCGGCGGGCGGCGATCGTACGGACGTATGCGGGGGAGATCGACGCCCTGTACGCGGAGGGCAAGCGCGAGGAGCCCGGCACGCGGCGGGACCGTCGCAGATGGGCGGCGGCGGGGCTGTACGCGCGCTGAGCGCAGCTCAGGCAGCACTGGACGGGCCCGGCCGGGCATACGGAAGCCGGCGCACGTCACCCGTTCCCCCGGCCGGGCCCGCCCGCGGCACCGTAGCAGTGCCGCGGCGGGCCCGGCCGTTATTTGTCCAGGGGTGAGGACCCGGGCCCGCGGGCTCGTTACGGCACTTAGCGTCCGGTGAGATTCCAGTAGTGCCGAACCGGGAGGCCGTGTGCGGTCGATCCTCAGCAATTCCGCAACATCCGGGCGGGCCATCGCCACCGGACTGGTGGTAGCCGCGCTCGTCGCCACGCTCGGGGCGCTGCTGCTGCCCGTCCAGCTCTTCGGCGAGTCCGCGGCCGCGGCGACCACCACCCTCACGTACGACGACGACGGCGGGGGCACGGTGGAGACCCGCTACGGTCCGCTCACCGCGATGGACCGGGACTTCGTGCGCAAGGTCAAGCTGGCCGGGCTGTGGGAGCTGCCCTCGGGCCGGATGGCCCAGCAGCGCGGGACAACCACCGCCGTCCGCACGGCCGGCAACCATCTCGTGGCGGGACACACCGAGCTGGACCGGCGGTCGAACGAGGCCGGACAGGCGCTGGGCGTCGCCCTGCCCTCGGAGCCCAACGTCGCCCAGCAGGGCTGGCTCGGGCAGCTCAAGGCCGCCCAGGGAAAGGAATTCGACGCGACGTTGGCCGAGTTGTTGCGCCGGGCCCACGGCAAGGTCTTCGGGCTGATCGCCTTGGTCCGCGATCAGACCAAGAACACGATGGTGCGTGCCCTGGCGGACCGCGCCAACAGCGTCGTGCTGGACCACATCACGGTCCTGGAGAAGACCGGGGACGTCGACTTCAACACCCTGCACACCAGCTGACCGAGCGCAGCTGCCGCGTTGCGGCTGCGCCCCACCCCGACCATCTGTCAACCGAAACAGGACGACACCCCTCACATCGGACGAAGCGAAGTGATCTCATGAGGCAACGGCAACAGGCCCATAAACGCTCGCGTTTGACGAACAGAATGCTCATCGGCGCCACCGCCCTCCTGCTGGGCGGCGGCGGACTGGCCGCCTACGCCACCACGGCGCTGGCGGGCAACAACACCCCCGGCACGACGTCCGGCCATCAGCACACCGCGTCCGGCATCACCATCTCCTGCCCCGATGTGGGCGAGCGGCTGCGGACCGTCCCGCGCAGCGCCCAGCTCCCGGTCTCCAAGGGGCTGTCCGCCCTCGACAAGCAGGTGCACGACGCCTACCACAAGATGATGGGCGGCAGCGGTACCGCCGTCATGTCCCCGCTCAAGGCGCAGCGGCAGAAGACCATCAAGATGATGGTCACCGCGATCGCCAAGAACACCAAGCGGCCGGGCTATCTGCTGAAGATGAGCGGCTGTACCACCAAGCCCGTGGACGAGGGCGCCGGCGCCGGCGGCAACGACTCCACGAAGTCCGTGCAGGACGGCTGGTACCAGGGGCAGAACCAGACCCAGGACGGCCAGCAGCAGGGCCAGGACCAGCAGGGCCAGCAGCAGGGCCAGGACCAGCAGCAGGGCCAGGATCAGGGCCAGCAGGGCCAGGACCAGAACGGCGGCCAGCAGGGCCAGGCCGGCGGGCCCTCCCCCGACGACTTCGTCGACATCACCAGCGTCCAGCCGAACGCGGACGCCCCGCCGTTCGCCGCCCCCAAGGGGGGCAACGCCTCGACGGGCACCTTCACCACCGAGTGCGGCCGCAATGAGGACGGCCACTTCAACTCCGACAACGTCATCGTGACGCCGGGCGTCAGCAACGGCGCGCACCACACCCACGACTACGTCGGCAACAAGGCCACCGACGCCTTCTCCGACGACAACAAGCTCGCCGCCTCCGACACCACCTGCAACAACGGCGACCAGTCCACCCACTACTGGCCGGTGCTGCGCAAGCTGGACGGGAACGCGGAGCAGAAGCCGGGCGCCGCGCAGGACGCCAACGTCGGCACGACGCTGACCCCCGCCACGGTGACCCTGAAGTTCCGTGGCAGCCAGGTCGGCCAGGTCGAGGCGATGCCCCGCTTCATGAAGATCATCACCGGTGACGCCAAGGCGTTCACCAACGGCACCAAGAACGCCAACGCCTCCTGGAGCTGCACCGGCTTCGAGGACCGGCAGCTGAAGGACAAGTACCCGCTGTGCCCGGAGGGCTCCCAGGTGGTGCGGACCTTCGCCTTCCAGAACTGCTGGAACGGCCGGGACATCGACAGCGGCAACCACCGCGACCACGTGACGTTCTCGGACCAGAACGGTGTCTGCCCCAACGGCTTCAAGGCGATCCCGC
Organism: Streptomyces sp. NPDC048434; assembly: GCF_043200375.1. Taxonomy (NCBI): domain Bacteria; kingdom Bacillati; phylum Actinomycetota; class Actinomycetes; order Kitasatosporales; family Streptomycetaceae; genus Streptomyces; species Streptomyces sp. NPDC048434. The sequence goes on from NZ_JBICXQ010000016.1 coordinate 21,185, forward strand.
AGCTCACCCAGCGGATCACCTACGACGTCCCGCAGGGCAAGAGCTTCGCGGTGGACAGCTTCCCCGAGCAGCTGCACAAACCGGTGACCGACCACGGTGACTTCATCAACGTGATGCCGGACCAGCTGATGAGCAAGGCGGTCGACTGCATCAACGGCGGCCGCAACTGCACCTGAGGGCCCCGGTGAGCCCCTCGGGGGATTCCCCCGAGGGGCTCACTCACGGGCCCTTGGCGGCCCGTGGTCCCTGGCTCGTGTCCGTGGTCCCTGGCTCGTGGCCTGGGGCCCCCGGCCGTGGCCTGTGTCCCCTGGCCGTGGCCGTGGCCCCTGGCTCGTGGCCCGTGGCCCGTGGCCTCAGCCCGTGGCCTCAGCCCGTGGCCTCAGCCCGTGGCCCCTGGCCTCAGCCCCTGGCCCATGGCCTCAGCCCCTGGCCCATGGCCCATGGCAAAGCAGCGGCCCCGACCCGGATGTCCCGGGGGTCGGGGCCGCCGCTTGGCGCCGGGTGGCTGCGCTGCCGCTGTACCGGAAGGCTCTCGCCGTACCGGCCGGTTTGTCAGCTCAAGGGGCGCGGTTCAACCGTCGGTTCCTCAAAGACCGTTGACGCGGGCCTCACGCGCCATGCCCAACGGGCGTATGGACGAGGCGACGGCCCGTGCGCGGCGGCCGGCCCGTGCGCGGTAGCTGCGGACATGCGCCATCAGCCGGCGGCTGCGCAGCGCCATCTCCAGCTCGAAGCGGGTACGCGGATCGCGCAGCACCGGACCGAAGAGCTTCTCGATCTGACGGAGGCGGTAGCGGACCGTCTGGGGGTGCACATGCAACAGCTTGGCCGCCTCGGGGGCTCCGCCGCCCTCCAGCCACGCCAGCAGCGTGACTTCGAGCCGTTCGCTCTGCCGGGGCGTCAGCTCCTCCAGCGGGCCGAGCCAGCGGGAGGTCAGCGCGTCCGCCAGCGACTCGTCCTGGAGCAGCAGCAGCGCCGAGAGATGGTCGTCGACGAACGCGGGCCGCGACTCCGGGCCGACCCGGCCCGGCGCCAGCGTGAGCAGATAGCGGGCCCACCGCAGCGAGGACGCGGTGTCGGTGGCCGGAACGACGTGTCCGACCGCGGCCGGCCGCCCCTTGAGCGCCGCCTCCAGGCGGGCCCTGGTCTGGGTGGCCGGGTCGGGGACGAACAGACAGGTGTAGCCGTCGACGGAGCCGATGAGGGCATGCCCGAGCGCCGCGGCGAGTTGGGCCGCCTCGGCAGGTGTGGCGAGGACGACGGCCTGGAGGGTGTCAGGGACCGGCCAGCCGGCCGCACGGGCCAGCTCGCTCAAACCCTCCTCCGGCAGCTCCCGTTGTCCGGCGAGTACGTCGAACAGGTCCTGGCGGGCCCGTGCCACCGGCATCGGAGTGACAACGGACGGTACCGCCCTAGGTTTACTCTCCGACTCTTTTTGGTACCCAAGAACTGTCAGCAAGGCCTGTTCAAGCGCCCATTGTGCCTCTTCTACGGGAGTATCCCCGAGAAGTGCGGACAATGCGGGAAATCCGCGTTGCAACTCCACGACCAACTTGTCGGCGAGATCCGGAAGTTCATTTCTGACTACCCGGTTCCACTCGCCTCGGGGACGCGACCAGATGCGGTTCAGGAGATCACACATCGCTACCTCGATCCTGGCGGGGATGCGGCTGTTACTGGGGATTGGCGCCCCCCGGGCGCCTGAGTCGGCATCATCCGGAGTCACGCCGCGCGACCGCGATGCCAGTGCAGGAATTTGTCACAGCGCGATAAACCTTACGAAAGCCTGAACGCGTTCGGAGATGCTTTTACACATCCGGATTACGGCCCTGCGTATCCGACCGGTTACAGAATGTTTAGTGTTACCGGGGGTCACCCGAACAAAAGCCCCGGGCAAATTGCACCCCCGGGAGATTTCATCGAAATTCGCATCCCGCACCCGCGCCCTGACACCGGGAGGTCCGATGTCCGCACCGCGTATGCAGAGCCGCCGCGCCGCACACCGAGCCCGACCCTCGCCCTTCGTGCCTCGCCCCCGGCGTCCCCCGAACGAACCCGGGCCGCCGGCCCGACGTCCGGCCGGCGGCTTCGGCGGAACTGCCATGCTCCGCCCGGCACTTCCGGCCGCACTGCTGCTCTTCATCGCGGTCATGCTGCGCTCCGGCGCGATGGACGCCCTGCTGAGCTTCCTCGACTACGGCGCCGGGGTGCTCGCGCTGGTCTCCCTGTCGGTCACCGTGCTGTGGGGCCTGGCCGCCACCGACCGGATGGTGCTGCACTCCGGCCACCGGCTGCTCGCCCAGGCCGTGCACCGCGGCACCGGCGTCGCCGGCCTCGGCTTCCTCGGCCTGCACATCTGGGTGAAAATCTCCCAGGCCCACACCGATGCGACGGCCGCCGCGGTGCCCTTCACCGATGGCGCCCGCCCCGGCCTCATCGGCCTCGGCACCCTCGCCGCCTACGTGTTCGTCGCCGTCGCGGTCACCGGTGCGGTGCGCGGCGCCTTCACCGGCATCACCGCCTCCCGGTGGTGGCGGGGCCTGCACATGAGCGCGTACGTCGCCTGGGGGCTGGCCCTGGTGCACGGCCTCAGGGCGGGCCGCGGCCCGGCCGGCTATGCCCTCGCCGGCTATGCCATCTGCCTCGTCGCGGTGGCCGTACGACTCGCGCTCCGTATGCGCGACTCACGCAGGAACACAGGAGAACTCCCATGACCGCCCCCGCTCCCACCCGCCCGCTCCCGGCCGTCCGCGACCCGGAGCCCGTACCGACGCTGGCATCCTTCGGCCCGCCGCGCCTGCTGGCGGGCCTCGACGAGTTGCCGCGCATGAACCGGGTGGCACACCTGTCCCGGCACGGCAGCCTGCCCCAGCTCAGCTCCACGGAGCTGGTGGCGCTGGCCGAGGACATCGACCTGCGCGGCCGGGGAGGTGCGGGCTTCCCCTTCGCCCGCAAGCTCACCGCCGTCATGGACGGGATGCGCAAGGCCGACGGCAAGGGCGCGGTGGTCGTCAACGGCAGCGAGGGCGAGCCCAGTTGCCTCAAGGACACCGCGCTGCTGCTGCGCGCCCCGCATCTGATGCTCGACGGCGCCCTGCTGGCCGCCGACGCGCTCGGCGCCCATGAGATCGCGATCGGGGTGACCCGTATGGACGTCCTGAACTCCGTGCAGCGGGCCATCGACGAACGCGGTCCGGTGCGGCCGACGTTACGGGTCACCCTGCTGACCGAACGGTTCGTCACCGGCGAGGGCTCCGCGATGACGAACGGGCTGGGGGGCGGCCCCGGGCTCCCCTCCGGCCGCAAGATCCGCTCCAGCGAGCGCGGCCTGAACGGTCTGCCGACGCTGCTGTCCAACACCGAGACCTACGCCCAGCTCGCCGTGGCCGCCCGGCTCGGCGCGCTGGGCTACCGCACCACGGGCCTGCCCACGGAACCCGGCACGCTGCTGCTGACGGTCGCCGGCAGCCGGGTGGTGGAAGTCCCCTACGGCGTCTCGCTGGCCCGGGTCCTGGCGCTGTGCGGCATGGACCAGGGCCAGGGCGTGCTGATCGGCGGCTACCACGGCACCTTCGTGTCGCCCACCGACGCGCTGACCGCGACGCTGTCGAAGGAATCGCTGGCCGAGTACAACGCGGTGCTCGGTGCCGGTGCGGTGCTGCCGCTGCCGTACGACACCTGTCCGGCGGGCGAGACGGTACGCGTCGCGCAGTGGATGGGCGCCGAATCGGCCGGCCAGTGCGGCCCCTGTGTGCTGGGCCTGCCCGCGCTCGCCGAGCAGCTCGACCGCGCCGTACGGGGCGGCGGTACCAGCGCCCTGGAGGCCGTACAGGCCCGGATGCGGGCGGTCGAGAAGCGCGGCGCCTGCAGCCATCCGGACGGCACCTCGCGCTTCGTCGCCTCGGCCCTCGCCGCCTTCCCCGAGGAGTTCGAGCGTCATGCGCAGGGGTTCGGATGCGGCCGCCCGGTGACCGGTGCGCTGCCGGTCACCGGGCACACGCCGCCACCGATCGCCACGCCGCTGCCCGCTCGGGCGCCTGCGCCGCCGCAGGAGCGGCTGCTGGTCGACTGGACGCTGTGCCGCGGCCACGGCCTGTGCGCGGACGTGGTGCCCGGCGTCGTGAAGCTCGGCCCGGACGGCTATCCGGAGAAGGCCAGCATGCCGCTGCCGGCCCGGATGCGGCGCCGCGCGCAGCTCGCGGTGCGCCGCTGCCCGGCACTCGCGCTGCGGGTGCAGGGCGGCAACTGACCCGCCGGGCACGGTTTTTGCCCCCGGAGAAAATTCTTCGGCCCCGTTGAACGCCCGGCACCCCGTAGCGCGTATTCCCCCGGCGACGGCACCCCGCCGGGGGCCCCGGGCCACACCGGCACCCGGGCCACCGTCCCAGCCCTCACCCCAGCAAGCGACGGAATCACCACCCGACAGAGGAGACACAATGATCACTCGACGTCGTGCGGGTCTCGCGGCCACCGCGGTCGCCACCCTGGCCCTGACCGCCGCCTGCGGCAGCAGCGCCAACCAGAGCGCCGGCACCGCCACCACCGACAACGTCCAGCCCGCCGGCCAGGGCACCAGCGACTACGGCTACGGCTCCTCCGGCGGCTCGGGCAGCAACAGCTACGGCGGCCAGGCGGGCGGCGACAACGGCGGCAAGGCCCCGCAGGCCGCGCCCAGCGCCGGCACGCTGGCCCTGCACCAGGACAGCGAGCTCGGCCCGGTCGTCACCGACTCCAAGGGCATGACCCTCTACCGCTTCGACAAGGACACCCCGGACCCGTCCAAGTCCAACTGCTCCGGCTCCTGCGCCACCACCTGGCCGGTGGTCCCCGCCGACGGCGCCAGCGCCCCGGCCGGCATCGACAAGAGCAAGCTGGGCTCGGTCACCCGCGCCGACGGCACCAAGCAGCTCACCATCGGCGGCTGGCCCGCCTACCGCTACGCCAAGGACACCAAGGCCGGCGACACCAAGGGCCAGGGCGTGGGCGGCACCTGGAACGCGCTGGCGGCCGACGGCAAGAAGGCCGGCGCCGAAAAGCCCGGCGACGTCTCGGTGTTCAACCACCCCCAGCTCGGCTCGATCCTCGTCGACGGCGAGGGCCGCACCCTCTACCGCTTCAACAAGGACAGCGCCTGGCCGATGAAGTTCGGCTGCAACGACGCCTGCCTGGACACCTGGAAGCCCGCCAAGCCGGCCGACCGCTCCAAGCTCAACGGCATCGCCCCCAAGCTCATCTCCACCGTCACCCGCCCCGACGGCACCCGCCAGCTGGCCGTCGACTGCTGGCCGGTCTACTGGTTCACCGGTGACAAGCAGCCCGGTGACATCAACGGCCAGGGCAAGATGGGCCTGTGGTTCGCGGTCTCCAAGGAGGGTAAGAAGATCACGACGACGCCGGCGGGCTGACCGTCCCGCCCCGCGAGGACGCACCGTCCCGGGGGAAGGCGTCGTCCAGCGCCAGCACCTCGGCGTCCGGCCTCTCGTCCCTGTCGCGCGGCCCCAGCCAGGTGACCAGGAGCGCCACCGCCACATTCACGGCGAGAGCGACGATCCCCGCGTTCATCCCCCAGACCGGGTCGTGTCCCCCGAAGACCAGGACACAGACGAGCGCAAAGCCCGCCACCAGGCCGCTCACCGCGGCGCACAGCGTCAGCCGCCGCCACACCAGCCCCAGCAGCAGCATCGGCACGAGCTGCGCCATGCCCTCGTACGAAATCAAGGACAGCCGGACGAGGGTGTCGGGGGCGGTGTAGGTCAGCAGCAGCGCCAGCGCGCCGGCCACCACCACGACCAGCTGCGCCCACAGCTTCTGACGCCCGCCCGCCGCCAACCGTCCTTCCCCGGAAGCCTCCCCGGCTGCCCCGCCGCCCGGACGCGGTAGCGCGCCCAGCACGCTCCTCCCCCACATCGTGCCGATGACCAGCATGAATACGGCCATCGGCACGATGGAGGAGAGGGCGGCGGCCACCCCGATCAGCCCCACGGCCCAGGCCGGAAGGGAGTCCACCACCAGTTTGAACAGCGCGAGATTGGAGTCCGCGCCCACCAGCCCGGGCACCACGAACAGCGCCGCCATCCCCAGCAGCATCGGCACGAACAACAGCACGTTGTAGAAGGGGAGGTAGAGGGCGTTGCGGCGCAGCACATCGGCGTTGCGGGCACCCAGATAGCCCGCCACGGTCGTCGGGAAGATCACCACCGTAAGGGAGTTGACGATGGTGGTGGTGGCGAACCAGACCGGGCCCAGTCCGCCCGACGCATGCCCCGGGAAGGTCAGCCACTGCGGCTTCTCGGCGACGATCCGGTGCAGGAAGGGCCCGTAGCCGTCGAAGTAGTGCAGCGGCACATAGACCGCGAGGAAGCCGAGGGTGGCGATGACGAGGATGTCCTTGAGCACCGACACCCAGGCGCTGCCGCGCAGCCCGCTGATCACGACGAAGCCGGTGGTGACGGCGAAAGCGAGGAAATAGCCCCAGTTGAGGCTGATGGCGCCGTAGGAAATGGTGGAGACGACCACGCCCATGCCGGTGATCTGCAGCTGGATGTACGGCAGCAGACAGACGGTGGCCAGGAGGGCGACGGCGACGCCGAGCCAGGGCGCGCGGTAGCGGTGCGCGACCATGTCGGTGATGCCGACCAGGTGGTGCCGGCGGGCGTAGGCCCACAGCATCGGCCCGACGACGTAGCCGATCGCATAGCCGCAGGACATATAGGCCAGGACATAGAGCACCGGGGCGCCGGAGTTGTAGCCCCAGCCGGCCGCGCCGAGGTAGCTGAAGCTCGTATAGCTCTCGCCGGCCATCAGCACCCAGATGAAGACGGTCCCCAGGCTCCGGCCGCCCACTGACCACTCGGCGAGCCCCCCACCGGAGCCGCCGCGCACCGCGAGCAGGCCGAGGGCGACGGTGAGCACCATGAAGCCGCCGAAGACGGCGGTGGCAACCGTGGCGTTCATATCCGGCCCCGCTTGAGGTCACTGCGCCGCGCCAGCCACACCGACAGCGGTGTCGCCAGCGTCGCCACCAGCATCCAGAAGAACAGGAACGGCAGCCCGAGCACCGTCGGTGTCACCCGGTTCACCAGCGGCAGCACCGCCAGGAACAGCACATACGGCAGCAGCAGCCACAGCAGCGCCGGACGCTTTCTCGTACCCGGGGATCGCCCCTCGGAGGACTCGTTTCGCACGTGGCGAGAGCCTAGGCCACCCGTGGCCGGGCTCACCGCGACTGTGTCGACCGCAACACGCCCCACACCACCAGCCGGTAGGTGGAGGTGTACTCCGGCGTACAGGTCGTCAGGGTCAGATAGGCGCCGGGCTCCGTGAAGCGGTAGGCGGGGTGCACGCTGCTGTACGGGACCGTGGCCAGGACCGTGCCGTCGGCGGGTGTGGTCCGCGGCAGGGTGCGCCGGACGGCGTAGGTGTAGCGGGCCTCGGCGGTGTCGATGAGGACGGTGTCGCCGGTGCGCAGCCGGTCGAGGCGGCGGAACGGCTCGCCGTGGGTGTTGCGGTGCCCGGCCAGCGCGACGTTGCCGGCCTCGCCGGGCTGCGCGCTGTGCGGATAGTGGCCGACGTAGCCCTTGTTGAGGACCGCGGCCTTGCCGACGCCCTGGGCGACGGGGGCGGTGATGCCGATCCGCGGGATGCGCAGGACGGCGTACGCCAGGTTCCGGGGCGGCGACGGTGGCCGGCCGGCGGCGCGGCGGGCGGGCGTACCCGGCGGCGGGGCGCTCTCCGCGGTCCGCGCCGCCGCTGCGTCGTCGTCACCGCGTGCCGGGGGCGCGGCGGGTGACGGCGGCCGCGCGTCCCACTGCCGCTCCAGCCGGTCCACCTGGTCGTCCGCCGCGTGCTGCGCCTGACGGTTCGTCCACCACAGCTGGTGGACCACGAGGAGCAGGAGTACGGCGCCGAGCGTCACGGCCAGCTCCGCACCCGTCCACAGCGCCCGCGCGGCACGGGAGCGACGGGTGCGCCGCCCCTGTACGACTACCGGTATCCGCTCCCGCACGCGGGCACCGTAAGCCCTGCGGGCGCAAGCCACCAGAGGCGGCGCACGGCCCGCTCCGCGGACGGGGGTCAGCCGCCGAAGGCCTGCGAGACGGCGTAGATGGCGAGCCCGGCCAGGGCACCGACGACCGTGCCGTTGATGCGGATGAACTGCAGATCACGGCCGATGTGCGCCTCGATCTTCTTCGAGGTGTGCTCGGCGTCCCAGCCCGCGACGGTGTCGGTGATCAGGGAGGTGATCTCGCTCTGATAAGTCGTCACCACATAGACGGCCGCGCCCTCCAGCCAGCCGTCCACCTTGTGCTGCAGCCGCTCCTCGCCGGCCAGCCGCCGGCCCAGGGACAGCAGCGCCGCCCGCACCCGCAGCCGCAGTTCGCTGCGCTCGTCCTCGGCCGCGGCGACGATCATGGCGCGCACCGAGCCCCAGGCCGAGGCGATCAGGTCCTGCACCTCGCCGCGCCCCAGCACCTCGGACTTCAGCCGCTCGACCTTGGCGCGGGTGTCCGGGTCGGACTGCAGATCGCCCGCGAAGTCCCGCAGGAAGCGGTCGATCGCCCCGCGCGCCGGGTGCTCGGGCATATCGCGCATCTCGGTGACGAAGCGCATCAGCTCCTTGTAGACCCGGTCGCCCACCTTGCGGTCGACGAATCGCGGGGTCCATCCGGGCGCGCCGCCGGAGACCGCGCTCATCACGGAGTCGCCGTGCTCGACCAGCCAGTCATGGGCGCGGGCGATGACCAGATCCACCACCCGCCTGTGGCCGCCCTCGGCGACGACCTTCTCCAGCATCGTGCCGATCCCGGGCGCGATCTCCTGGGCGTCGGCGCGGCGGGTGATCGCCTCACCGACCACCGCCTGCACATCGGAGTCGCGCAGCACGGTCAGCGCGCCGCGCAGTGCGGTGGAGAGCTCGGCGGTGACCCGGTCGGCGTTCCCGGGCTCGGCGAGCCAGCCGCCGACCCGGCGGCCGATGCCGACGGAGCGCAGCCGGCTGCGGACGACCTCGCCGGAGAGGAAGTTCTCACCGACGAAATCACCCAGACTCTGACCCAGTTGGTCCTTTTTGGTGGGAATGATCGCGGTATGCGGGATCGGCAGCCCCATCGGCCGCTTGAACAGCGCGGTGACCGCGAACCAGTCGGCCAGCGCACCGACCATCCCGGCCTCCGCCGCCGCCGCGACGAACCCGGTCCAGCCGCCCGCCCCGGAGGCCCCGGCCCATTTCGCCAGGACGTAGACCAGCGCGACGGCCAGCAGCAGGCCGGTGGCCAGTGTCTTCATCCGGCGTACGGCGCGCCGGCGCTCCTCGTCGGCGGCGCCGTACGCGAAACCGCCGGCCGGCGCGGGCCGGCCCGCCGGCGTCGAGTGCGGCACCGGTGCCCGTTCCGCTTTCGGCGCCGTATCCGCATTTGTGCGTTCCATCCGCTCCACCGCTCCCACCGTGCCCCCCGCCATCCATCCGGACCGTCCCGCTCCGCACACCGGCCGCCGGTCCGGCCGTATATCCCACTGTGACCTACTCCTGGAACGAACCACGAGTTCCCCGCGTCCATGCCATGGGGGCATCGAGCGGGGCGCCGGGCGGCGCGCCCGAGGTCCGTGGGATCATGAAGGATCGATCGGACCGCAACGGTGCCGCTGATCATCCGCTGCCCTTGCCCGCCCGGAGCGTGCTGCTCCGCTTTACCCAGGAGACCTCTCCCGCATGAAGAAAAGTGTGGGTTACTCCCTGCTCGCCGGTCTGGCGGCAGTGGTGGTGCTGATCTCGACCGCGATATTCGTCGGCTTCGGCGGCGATGACGGCGGGCTGGGCAGCTCTCCGCACAAGCCGCGCGACCCGGCGGCGCCGGCGGTCTCCGGACAGTGGATCGGCACCTGGTCGGCGGCCGCGGCGGCGGCCGAGCCCGGCACCCTGAACGGCTACGCGGGGATGTCGATACGCAACGTCGTGCACACCAGCGTCGGCGGCTCGGGCGTCCGCATCCAGCTCTCCAACCTCTACGGCACCCGTCCGCTGGTGGTCAGCCACGCCACCATGGCGCTGGCCGCCGCCCCCAGCAACCCCACGGCGGCGAGCGGCACCATGCGGCGGCTGTCCTTCGGCGGCAAGCCGGCGGTGACCATCCCGGCGGGCGGCGCGGTCACCAGCGACCCGACCCGGCTGAAGGTGCCCGGCGACGCGGACCTGCTGGTCACCACGTACTCCCCGTCCCCCTCGGGGCCGGCCACCTATCACCCGTACGCCCGGCAGACCTCCTACCTGGCGCGCGGCGACCGCGCCGAGGACGCCACCGGCGCGGCCTACACCGAGCAGAGCCCGTACTGGCGCTATCTGACCGGTGTGGACGTGTGGAGCACCCAGGCCCGCGGCTCGGTCGTCGCGATCGGCGACTCGATCACCGACGGCATCACCTCCACCGCCGGCGCCAACCACCGCTGGACGGACTTCCTCGCGGCGAGGCTGCGCAACGAACCCGGCTCACCCCGCTACGGCGTCCTCAACCAGGGCATCAGCGGGAACCGTCTGCTGGTCAACGGCTCCCGGTTCTCCCCGAACAACGGGCCCAGCGTGCTGACCCGCCTGGAGCGCGATGCGCTGTCCCGTACCGGAGTGAAGGCGGTGATCGTCGAGATCGGGCTGAACGACCTGTTCAAGACCCCGCGCCAGCTCGACCCGCAGAAGGTCGTCGCGGGGATGCGGGAGCTCGTCCGCCAGGCCCACGCCCGCGGTCTGCGCGTCACCGGCAGCACCCTTACGCCGTTCGGGGGGCACCGCGGTTACTCCACGCTGCTGAATTCGGTCCGCGAACGGGTCAACCGCATCATCCGCTCCGGCACCGTCTACGACGAGGTCGTGGACTTCGACAAGGCGCTGCGCGACCCGTCGGCGCCGCTGCGGCTGCGGCCCGCCTACGACTCCGGTGACCATCTGCACCCGAGCGACGAGGGCTTCCGGGCGATGGCCAACGCGGTGAACCTCGCCCACCTCAAGCTGGCCGCGCCCGCCGCACTGTAGGGCCGGTCCGATGGATCAGCACCGCCAGGACCGTGAACCGTCGGACCGGCCCGCAGGCGAACGGAGCAGCCGCCGCCTCAGCCCAACTCCTTGCGCGGATTGCCCTCCAGGCGGCGCTCCTCCTTCAGCCGGCGCTTCTCGGCCTTGAGCAGCTTGCGCTCGACGCCGACGCCGCCCATCAGCGCCAGGCCCCGGACGATCACGCGGGGCGCACCGGGCTCGCCCGGCACCCCGTCCTCACGCGAGTCGAAGCCACCCATGATGCCCAGACCGCGCACATCGACATCGACGCCCGGCGGCACCACGATGTTCACCCCGCCCATGAGCGCCCAGCAGGTGATGACGACTTCGGACCCGGCGAAGTTCGCCTCGCGCAGATCGATCTCGCCGCCGCCCATGAGGCAGCACGCCGTGAAGCGGCGACCGATCGTCCACCGGCCCTTGCGCTGGAAGCCGCCCAGGAGGGCGAGGCCGACCGCGGAACCTTCCGCGCCGTCCACGATCCGCTCCGCCCACGGCGTCGGTGCCGCGCTCTCCTTGCGCAGCGAAAGCGGGGCCGGGCCCGCCGCGGTCACCGGCAGATCGGCGGTGAGCGGCTCCAACTCCCCGTAGGTGCGAGCCTTGTACGTCGCGTCGAGCCGCTCGTCGAACTCCTCCATCGCCAGCCGCCCTTCCGCGACGGCGTCCCGCAGGATCTCGGCGACCCGCTCACGGTCGGCGTCGGAGGCGCGCAATTCAGGGAGGTCTTCAGTCATACGGACACATTAGAGGGCGCGGCCCCCCTTGCCCCCGCTCCGCCCGGTATCCGCCCGCTTCCCGCCCCCCGCGTACAGCTCGGCGATCAAGGTCTCGATGTCCGGCTCCCGCACCGACAGATCCACCAGCGGATAGCGCGCGGCGACCGCCGCGACCAGCGGCGCCGCGCTCTGCGACGCCGGGAACGCCAGCCACTGCCGGGGTCCGTCCACCTTGACCGTCCGGGCGCCCGGTACGCCCTCGATCGGCGGCAGTTGCCGCTCCAGGTCCACCACCAGCATCCGCTCACCGTCACCGGCCGCCCGCAGCCCGTCGAGGCCGCCGTCGTAGACCAGACGGCCGTGGTCGATGACCATCACCCGGCGGCACAACTGCTCGATGTCGGTGAGGTCATGGGTGGTCAGCAGGACGGTGGTGCCCCGCTCGGCGTTCACCTCGCGCAGGAACTCGCGCACCTTCGCCTTGCTGATCACATCGAGCCCGATGGTCGGCTCGTCCAGATACAGCACCTCGGGGTCGTGCAGCAGCGCCGCCGCGATATCGCCGCGCATCCGCTGCCCCAGCGACAGCTGCCGCACCGGTACGGCCAGCAGCGGGCCCAGGTCCAGCAGCTCGACACAGCGCTCCAGGTTGGCGCGGTGGACGGCGTCCGGGATCCGGTACATCCGCCGCACCAGCTCGTAGGAGTCCTTCAGCGGCAGGTCCCACCACAGGGTGGTGCGCTGCCCGAAGACCACCCCGATCCGGCGGGCGAGCCGGGTCCGTTCGCGCGCCGGGTCGATGCCCGCGATCCGCAGCCGGCCACCGCTGGGGACCAGAATGCCCGTCAGCATCTTGATCGTGGTGGACTTTCCGGCGCCGTTGGGACCGATGTAGCCGACCATCTCGCCGCGCGGCACCCGGAAGGAGATGCCGTCCACGGCCCGGACCTCCTGGCGTACCCTCCGCAGCCGGCCCGCCTTGCGCCGCACCGAGAAGACCTTCTCGACGCCGTCCACCTCGATCAGCGGCTGTGCCGCGGCTCCCTCGCCCACCACGCGTCCTCCTCCGTCGTCCCGTTCGCCGTCCACTACTTGATATGCCGTCAGCTACCGGTGCTGCGGTACGACCGGAGCCCCAGCCGCCACGCCAGCCCGGCCCCCGTACACATCAGCGCCGCCACCACGGGCCCCAGAAAGTCCACCCAGCCCGGCAGCCCCAGCGGATCGGGGCGGCCCAGCAGCCGCAGCGCGGGCAGCCAGTTCACGAAGGCCAGCGGGACGAGGAAGGTGACACCGCGCACCAGCTCCTTGGCGAACACCGTCGGCGGATACTGCAGCATCGCGTTGCCGCCGTAGGTGAAGGAGTTCTGCACCTCGGCCGCGTCCTGCGCCCAGAACTGGAAGGCGGCGCCCGCCGTGAAGACCGCAGCGAAGATGGCCGTTCCGCACACCGCCATCAGCGGCACCATCAGCACCCGGCCCACCGTCCAGTCCACCTGGAGGCGGGACAGCGACCAGCCGAGCACCAGCAGCGCCTGGGTGATCCGGCCCAGCCTGCGCAGCGCGAAACGGTCCGCCGCGATCTGCGCGAAGACCGGTGCGGGGCGCAGCAGCAGAACGTCCAGGGTGCCGTCCCTGACCCGCCGGCCCAGCCCTTCGATGCTGCCCAGCAGCAGATCCGCCAGGCCCAGCGAGACTCCGGACGTCCCGTACAGGAAGGCCACTTCGGGCAGCGAGAACCCGCCGAGGGCGTCGATCCGCGAGAACATCAGCATGATCGCGACGAAGTCCAGGGCGTTGGCCGCGAAGTTGCCGAACGCCATCATCAGGAACGAGGTCCGGTAGGCGAGGGCGGAGCGCACCCACATCCGCACGATCAGCCCGTACGCGAAGAGCCCCTGGGCGACGCGGCCCCCTCCCCCGTCGGCCCGGTCCCCCGGCCCGCCCCTAGCCACCGTGCACCACCACCTTGCGGGTCGCCGCCGACTGCACCAGCCGCCCCAGCGCCAGCAGCGCCCCACCCCACGCGGCCTGGAACACCAGGCCCCCCAGCAGCGCGCCGCCGCTCCGCACGCCCACCAGCACATCGGCCGGCACCTGCAGGACCGCCGCCCATGGCAGCAGCTGGGCGACCTCGCCCAGACCGCCGGGGAAGACCCGCAGCGGCAGCACCATCCCTGAGAAGAACATGCAGGCCAGGCCGCTGATCAGGGCCAGCCCCGCGCCGTCGAGGAGCCAGAACGAGGCCAGTGCGACGAGATAGCGCAGCGTGAAACTGACCAGCACCCCGAGCAGCACCGACAGCAGAAAACAGCCCCAGGTCAGCGGATCGCCGGGCAGTGCGAGCGGAAAGGCCAGGGCGCCCACCGTCATCGGCACCACCCCACGGCCGATCAGCTGCAGCCCGGCGCGCCCCAGATCAGCGGCCAGCCACCACAGCTGCAGATCAGCGGGCCGGTAGAGGTCCACCGCGATATCGCCGGTACGGATCCGCTCCTGCAACTCGTCCAGCCCGCCGCCCATCAGCCCCGTGGTGGCCAGCAGCGCCTGCGCGGTCCACACGAAGGTCAGCGCCTGCGCCTGGTCGTAGCCGCCCAGATGCGGCCGCTCGTCCCACAGTGCGATATACGTGAAGGCGACGATGAAGCCGAAGACGGTGTTGGTGAACACGCCCGCCACGGTCGCGATCCGGTAGGTGGCGTACCGCCGGAAGCTGCCGGCCGCCACCGCGACGTACCACACGACGCGTTCCCCCAGCCCCGTTGTCGTCGGACGGCCAAAGAACCGGAGCCTAGGCCCCCGGGCGCGGCAGCCGCCATCGCATTATCACCGCTTCGGGTGAGCCGTGGGCGCCGTTCAGCCAGTCAGCTGGCGGACTTCGGTGCGCGCCACCCCACCTGACCGGGGCACTTGATGCGAGAGTTTCCCAACGGGCGGCAGTTGCTCTTGCGGCGCACCGCGCGAAACCCCCGACACGACACGACCGCCGCGGTACAACCTTCGGCGGCGGCCGAGGAGTCCTTACCTACATGAGCGGACAACGCACGGGCTGGCGCCGTGTCCTCCCCACCTGGCGCATGGTGCTGGGCACCGTGCTGCTGTTCCTGCTGCTCATCGTCGGCGGGCTGGTCGCCGGCTATCTGCTCGTCGGCATCCCGCCGGCCAACAGCGCCGCCAAGGCCCAGAGCACCGTCTACCTCTACTCCGACGGCTCCGAGCTGGCCCGCGACGGTGAGATCAACCGGCAGAACGTCACCCTCAGCCAGGTCCCGAAATCCGTCCAGCAGGCCGTACTCGCCGCCGAGGACCGCGACTTCTACGCCGAGTCCGCGGTCGATCCCGCCGCGATGCTCCGCGCCGCCTGGAACACCGTGACCGGCAAGGGCAAGCAGTCCGGCTCCACCATCACCCAGCAGTACGTGAAGAACTACTACCTCGGCCAGGAACAGACCGTCACCCGTAAGGCCAAGGAATTCTTCATCGCCATCAAACTGGACCGCGAGGTGAGCAAGGACAACATCCTGGAGGGCTACCTCAACTCCAGCTACTACGGCCGCAACGCCTACGGCATCCAGGCCGCCGCCCAGTCCTACTACGGCCGCAACGCCGATCAGCTCACCCTCGCCCAGGGCGCCTACCTCGCCACCCTCCTCAACGCCCCCAGCGCCTACGACATCACCGCCCACCCCGGGAACCGGGCCCGGGTGCTGGCGCGCTGGAACTACGTCCTGGACGGCATGGTGAAGCAGAAGTGGCTCACCAAGGCCGACCGGGCGGCGCTGGAGTTCCCCATGCCGAAGGCCGCCAAGCCGTCCGCGGGACTGTCCGGCCAGCGCGGCTACCTCGTCGAGACGGTCAAGAACTACCTCACCGACAACAAGATCCTCGACGAGGACACCCTGCGGGCCGGCGGCTACCGCATCACCACCACCATCAGCAAGAAACGCCAGAACGCCTTCGTCAAAGCGGTCAACACCCGGGTGATGGACCGCCTCGACGACTCCCGGAAGGTCGACCGCTACGTCCGGGCCGGCGGCGCCTCCATCGACCCCGCGAGCGGCCGGGTCGTCGCCCTCTACGGCGGCATCGACTACGCCAAACAGTTCGTCAACGGCGCCACCCGCAGCGACTACCAGGTCGGCTCCACCTTCAAGCCGATCGTCTTCGCCTCCGCCGTACAGAACAACTCCACCACCCAGGACGGCGCCCGGATCACCCCCAACACTGTCTACGACGGCACCAACAAGCGGATGACGATCAGTCACGGCTCCCGCACCGGCTTCGCGCCCGCCAATGAGGACGACCGCTCCTACGGCCCGATCACCGTCACCGAGGCCACCGACAAATCCGTCAACGCCGTCTACGCGCAGATGGGTATGGACGTCGGCCCCGGCAAGGTCAAGGCCACCGCCGTCGACCTGGGTATCCCCGCCCGCACCCCCAGTCTCGCCTCGTCGCAGGGAGCGATCTCGCTGGGCACCGCCACCCCCAGCGTCCTGGACATGGCCCAGGTCTACGCCACGCTCGCCCACCACGGCACCCACCGGCCGTACACCCTGGTCGACAAGGTCACCAAGAGCGAAGAGGACCTCGAACTGCCCGAGCGCGAGGAGACCACCGCCGTCCCGCGCGCCGCCGCCGACACCACCACCTCGATCCTGCGCAGCGTCGTCGACGGCGGCACCGGCACCGCCGCCCAGGGCGCCGGGCGGCCCGCGGCCGGCAAGACGGGAACCGCCGAAGAGGACAAGGCCGCGTGGTTCGCGGGCTACACCCCCGACCTCGCCACCGTCGTCGCGGTGCTCGGCCAGAACCCGGAGAGCGCCGCACAGGAGCCCCTGTACGGCGCCGGGGGCCTGTCGCGGGTCAACGGCGGCGACTACCCCGCCCAGATCTGGGCCGACTACACCGCGGCCGCGCTGAACGGACGCCCGGTCCGCGACTTCGACCTGCAACTGGAGGCAGGCGCGGAGTCGGTGTCACCGTCGCCGTCCGGCAGCGACTCGGCCTCGCCCGGCGTCTCGGACTCGCCGTCCACCGGCCCCAGCGACTCACCCACCCTCCCCACGCCGACCCCCGGCGGCCCGACCCCGCCGACCGACCAACCGCCCACCCCCACCCCGCCGACCCCACCCGCACCGACCGCCGAGCCCACCAACGACTTCCCGACGTTCGAGCCCCAGAGCGACGACCTGGAGCAGCGGCTGCGGTGGCGGTGGGGCGGCGGGTAGCGGCGCGCCGTACGGCAGGCGGCGGGCAGGGGCCGGGCCACCGTACGGGGACGGGGAAGGCCGTAAGGGGACGGGAAGGCCGTACGGGGACCGCGTACGGGGACCGCGTACGGGGCACGCAGCACGGCAGGGGCGCGCCACGGAGCCGACGTCCCGTCAGTGCCCCGACGTCGCCTTGAGGCCGACCACCGCCACCAGCAACAGGCAGATGAAGAAGACCCGGGCCGCCGTGGCCGGTTCGCCGAGCACCATCATGCCGACCACCGCCGCGCCGGCCGCCCCGATGCCGACCCACACGCCGTAGGCCGTACCGATCGGCAGGGTCCGGGCCGCGTACGAGAGCAGCAGCATGCTGACGACGATGCCCGCGCCGGTGAACACACTGGGCCACAGCCGGGTGAACCCATCGGTGAACTTCATCCCGATCGACCAGCCGACCTCCAGCAGGCCGGCGACCATGAGCAGAATCCATGCCATGACGGGCACCTCCGCGAAAAGAACTTCAACAGGGGTGCGTCGTCTTGTCGTGACCCGGTACGGCGCGTCTCGTCGGGTGCTTCCCGAGGCTAGCAAAGGGCAGCGAAACGGGCGGTGACCTCGGTCACCGCCCACCGGTGCCCGGACAAGGGCCCGGAAAAACCAGGAGTTACCGGCTCCACGTGGCCGACGTACCGGCCCGGCCCGGGGGAACCGCGGACGGGGCTACAGGTACAGCCCGGTCGCGTCCTCCGCGCCCTCCAGCCGCTCCGCGGCCACCGCATGCAGATCGCGCTCGCGCATCAGCACATACGCCACCCCGCGCACCTCGACCTCGGCCCGGTCCTCCGGGTCGTACAGCACCCGGTCGCCCACCTCGACGGTCCGCACGTTCTGCCCGACCGCCACCACCTCGGCCCAGGCCAGGCGACGGCCGACCGCCGCGGTCGCGGGAATGACGATGCCCCCCGACGAGCGGCGCTCGCCCTCGGGGATGTCCGTCCGGACCAGCACACGGTCGTGCAGCATCCGGATCGGCAGCTTGTCGTGGGTGTCCTTGGTGTTATTCGGGCTCACGGCATGACCGTACCTGCCCGCGGACGCCCGGCACGCACCGCGGCCGCGCCGGGTCCCGCCCCGAACGGCCTCGGCGACGTCCGGTGCGATGGGGTCGCACCCGGAAGGGGCGCGGGGAACTGCGCGACCCGCCACGACGCAGCCACGGACGGGACGGCACCGCTGGGCACTTCCCGCCGAACGCTCAGCCGCGCCGCCTGGCGCGCAGCGTCAGCAGACCGATCACGGCCACGCCGGCCATCGCCACCGGAACGATCCGCTCCAGCCGCGGCACTCCGTCCTCCGACACGAACTGGGCCCGCACATCCGAGATCGCTCGATTGGCGGCCACATACGCCCGCCCCGCCGTACGGTCCACGGCGGCCGCCGTCCTCGCCTTGGCATCGTCCATGATCGTCTTCGGGTGCAGCCGCACACCGATCTCGTCGAGCGTGACGGCGAGTTCCTGCCGCCTGCGGACGATATCCGCCTCGATCTGCGCCGGGGTCCTGGCTTCCGCCACCGCGCTGCCTCCGTCGTCTCGCGCCGATGCGTACGAGGGCCGGGCACGAGGCCCCGTACGGAACCGGCCACCTAGCTGACTGCCGATTCGTGATGGACAGTCTGTCAGCTCACGCCCCCATGCGCCCCACAGCACCCCCGTTTCGCACCCCCGAGACGCCCCCGGCACCGTTCCGCACTCCGGCTGGCTAATGTCGGGGGCGTACGGACCCACGCTAAGGAGAGCCATGAGCGAGCGACTGCAGCCCGGCGACACCGCCCCCGCCTTCACCCTGCCCGACGCGGACGGCAAGCAGGTCTCGCTCGCCGGCCACAAGGGCCGCAAGGTCATCGTCTACTTCTACCCGGCCGCCCTGACCCCCGGCTGCACCAAGCAGGCCTGCGACTTCACCGACAACCTCGACTTCCTCACCGGCCACGGCTACGACGTCATCGGTATCTCCCCCGACAAGCCGGAGAAGCTCGCCAAGTTCCGGGAGAAGGAAGACCTGAAGGTCACCCTCCTCGGCGACCCCGACAAGCAGGTCCTCACCGCATACGGCGCCTTCGGCGAGAAGAAGCTCTACGGCAAGACCGTCACCGGCGTCATCCGCTCCACCGTCATCCTCGACGAGGAGGGCAAGGTCGAGCGCGCCCTCTACAACGTCAAGGCCACCGGCCATGTCGCCAAGATCATCAAGGACCTGGGGCTGTAGCGCACGTCGCCCCCACCCGGTCCGGCAGCTCCAGCACGGCCTCGGCGCCGCCGTCCGCGGCGGCGCCGAAGTCCAGCCGGGCCCCCAGCACATCCGCCTGCCCGGCCGCGATCGTCAGCCCCAGACCGTGCCCGGTACCCCGCTCCGGCGCAGCCGTACGGAACCGCCGCGGCCCCTCCGCACACAGCTCCGCCGGATAGCCGGGACCGTGATCGCGCACCACGATCCGCGCCCCCGCCACCACCACCTCGATCGGCGGCTTGCCGTGCTTGGCCGCGTTCGCCAGCAGATTCACCAGCACCCGCTCCACCCGCCGCCGGTCCGTCTCCACGATCCGCGGCTCGCCCTCCACGGTCACCGACACCTCGTCCACCCCGCGCTGACGCGCCGCCCGCTGCACGATCCCGCGCACCAGCGACGGCAGCTCACAGGCGTCCAGATCCGCCCGCTCCACGCCCGCGTCCAGCCGCGAGACCTCCAGCAGATCCTCCACCAGCCGCCGCATCGCCTGCGCCCGGTCCCGCACCAGCTCCACCGCCCGCGGCTGCGGCAACAGCTCCGCGGCCGCCACCAGACCGGCCACCGGCGTCCGCAGCTCATGCGCCACATCCGCGGTGAACTCCCGCTCCGCCTCCACCCGTGCCGCCAGCGAGGTCGCCATGTGATGGACACTGCGGCCCAACTCGGCCACCTCGTCGCGGCCATGACTGGCCAGCGCATCCGCGTCCGGCGCCGCACCCGCCGCGATCCGCCGCGCCGCCGCCGCACTCAGCCGCAGCCGCCGCGACAGCCGCTGCGCGACGAACCACGACACCCCCGCCATCAGCACGACCGTGCCGCACCCCGCGATCAGCAGCGCCCGGTCCAGGGCCAGTTGCGCCGAATCGTCATGGGGATACGCCACCGACACCGACAGCGAGCGCGTCGGAGCGCTCCCGCCGCCGTCACCGACCCCGGTCGCCGCCCACACCCGCGGATCCTCACCGCCGCTGACGTACGTCCCCGACTGCTTGTGGAACACCGCCGCCCGCAACGGCCCCGGCAAGGCCGCATCGTCCAGCTGCGCCCCCAGCGCCAGCGTGCCGTCCCGCTCGTAGATCTGCAGCGCCGAACTCAGCCGGTCGTCCTGATACGCCCGCGCCGACCGCTCCCGCTCGGCATCCGCTATGTGATGCACCGCAAACCCGAGCACCACCACGGCCAGTGCCGTCATACATGAAATGGCCAGGGCGATCCGGCCTCGAATGCCCATCACGCGAGGTTGTACATCTCCGTCGTGTCACCGAGCGGCGTCGAGCCGTCGTACGTCACCTCAAGACCGGTGAACACCAGCCCGCCGTCGACCGGCTTCGGACCGTAGAGCCGGAAGGTCGCCGGGTAACCCGAATCCGCGCCCGCCCCCGCGGCGGTCTTCTCCACCTGCACCACACCCGCACCGAACGCTTCCCGCGCGCCATAGGCCTTCCACCGGATCGCGGTCGCCACCATCCCCGCATCCCGGCAGGTCAGCGTAATCACATGCGGCTTGACCGCCGGCTTGCCGATCCCGCAGTCCCGGACGCCCGGCAGCCCTCCCGGCTCCTTGGCGTCCTCCTTCACGTCCTGCACCGCCGACGTCTTCGGCGCGGCATCCAGGGCCGACGCACGGTCCGACGCCTGGCCGAACCACACCCCGCCGCCCGCCAGCGCCGTCACCACGCCGAAGGACGCCAGCGCGGTACGCCCCCGGACCCAGCGGGACCCTTCGCGATCGGTCATCACGATCTCCTCCCGGGGACCAGCCCCGTACCCCCACCCAGCAAACACGAATGCCGCGCCCGGCGCCCCACTCTCCCGTCCCCCGGACACAGGCTGATTGCTCGAACGCTGCGGTGACCGCTCGGCTGTGTACCAGTCCTGTAACAAGCCCTGTCATACCTCTGGCGCGGACCCCGCCCCGGCCTTTCCGGACCCGGTCCCGGTGCACCGGACAGCCCATCCGGCGTGACGAATATCGCTTCATCCCGCCAGAGTGGTTTGGATCCGCGCTCCGCTGCGCAGGCGCACCTGTCGTATACCCACCGCGCACCGCGCGCTGACCGACCGAGAGGACCGCCTCGTGCCGACCGGCAGCACCGAAGCCGAACCCGCTCCCGACCCTGACCGGGACGCGCTCAAACGCCACCGGGTGCTCTTCCGTGCCGTCGCCCGGCGCAAGAATCCCAAACTGCGGCGCACCGACATCACCGTGACCGACGAACGCGTCGTCAAGCGTGCCGTGAAGGCCGCCGCACTCGGTAATGCCATGGAATGGTTCGACTTCGGGATCTACAGCTATCTCGCGGTCGTCATCGGCAAGGTCTTCTTCCCCGGCGGCAGCGACACCACCAGCCTGCTGTCGTCCTTCGCGACCTTCGCCGTGGCCTTCCTCGTACGCCCCATCGGCGGCGCCTACTTCGGCCCCCTCGGCGACCGGATCGGCCGCAAGAAGGTCCTCGCCTTCACCATGATCATGATGGCGCTGGGCACCTTCTGCATCGGCCTGATCCCGTCCTACGCCACCATCGGGTTCTGGTCCCCCGCCCTGCTCATCCTCTTCCGCCTCGTCCAGGGCTTCTCCACCGGCGGCGAATACGGCGGCGCTTCCACCTTCATCGCCGAGTACGCCCCCGACAAGAAGCGCGGATTCTTCGGCAGCTTCCTGGAGATGGGCACCCTCATCGGCTACACCGGTGCCGCTGGCATCGTGCTGCTGCTCAACACCACGCTCGGCGACGACGCCATGCTCCACTGGGGCTGGCGCATCCCGTTCCTGGTCGGCGGCCCCCTCGGCCTGGTGGGTCTCTACCTCCGGGTCAAGCTCGACGAGACCCCCGCCTTCCAGAAGTTCGAGGCCGCCCACACCCACAGTGCCACCGGCTCCGTCGTCGAGGCCGAGGCCGAGTTCTCGCACCTCTCCGAGAACGCCCCCAAGAAGAAGATCAGCGAGATCTTCGCCCAGCAGTGGCCCACCCTCATCCTGTGCATCGCCCTGGTCGGCGCGTACAACATCACCGACTACATGCTGCTGTCGTACATGCCGACCTACCTGACGGACACCCTCCACTACGAGGAGTCTCACGGCCTGCTGATCCTTCTCGGCACGATGATCGCCCTGATGTGCATCATCAGCACCATCGGCAAACTGAACGACCACTACGGCCGCAAGCCGCTCCTGATGACCGGCATGCTCGGCTTCTTCATCACCGCCATCCCGGCCTTCCTCCTGGTCAATCAGGGCAGCATCGGCGCGGTCATCGGCGGAATGGCCCTCCTCGGCCTCTCCCTGGTCTGCCTCCTGGGCACCATGTCCGCCGCTCTCCCCGCCCTCTTCCCCACCAGCGTCCGCTACGGCTCCCTCTCCATCGGCTACAACCTGGCCGTCTCCCTCTTCGGCGGCACCACACCCCTGGTGATCACCGCCCTCATGGACGCCTTCAACCAGAACGTCATGGTCCCCGCCTACTACACGATGGGCGCCGCCCTCGTCGGCGTCATCGCCGTGGCCTGCATGAAGGAGACCGCCCAGCAGCCCCTCGAAGGCTCCCCGCCCTCCGTGGCCACCAAGGAGGAAGCCGTCGAACTCATCGAGGCACAAACACCGGAACCACGCTTCTGACCTGCGCCGCACAGCGCGAAGGGGCCTCGGGAGATCTCCTCCCGAGGCCCCTTCCGCCTTTTCCGTCACCCGCCGTAACCGGCCCCACGTTCGATCGTTGTTCAGTTCGAGAGGCGCGCGGGGGTGGGTCTGGTGCGCGGAAAGAGGGGGAATCATGCCGGCCAGTCCGTACACCCGGGAGCGCCTCGCAGAGGCGGCTTCGTCTTCGCAGACGCTCTCGGAGGCGTTACTCAAGCTCGGGGTGGATCCGAAAGGGGTGTCGCGGCGGTACCTCCATGATCGAATGAGGTCAATGGGCGTAGATACTTCACACTTTGAGCGTGAAGGGACGCGCTGGACCAAGGAGCTCCTCGAGGATGTGGTGGCGCTGTCGACGAATATGTGCGAGGTCTTACGACGGCTCGGTCTCGACCCCGTAGGCGGCCAGCACACCCACATCAGCCGACGCATCCGGAACCTGGGGATCGACACTTCGCACTTTTCTCCGATCGGCCGGAGGAAAACCAAGGCTCGTCGGCGGTGCAACCCCCAGGAACTCCTTGTGCACGCGGAAAACCCCGGTCGACGAACGCCGAGCAACCGGCTCAAGGCTGCAATGCTCGCGCTCGGGGCGGATGAGCGTTGCGCTGTCTGCCGTACCGGGCCCGTCTGGCGCAACCGCCCGCTGCCGCTGGAGGTCGATCACATCGACGGAAACTGGCGTAACAACTGTCGGGAGAATCTGCGGTTTCTGTGCCCCAATTGCCACTCGGCCACGGATACTTACCGGGGGCGCAACAAGGGCATCTGCGCCCGGGGCTCCGGAGCGACGCAATGAGCGACAGCATGCGCTACACCCAGGCATTGTTGACCGAAGCCGCAAGGCAATGCACGAACATTGACGAAGTCATCGCGTTCTGCGGTGGCCGCTCCTACCATCAACTGCGGCGGCATCTGTTCAGGCGCTTCGAACACTTCGGAATCGATGTATCGCACTTCAAGCCCGTCGCACGGTGTGCCATTCATCGCCGCCGTCCCAGCAGGGAAGCCCTTCAGGAATCCGTCAGCGCCTCGCCTTCCATCGCTGCCGCCCTGCGGCATCTGGAGAGGCCCGACGACTCTCGCAGTCGCGCGCTGTTCCGTCAGTGGGTATCCGACTACGGCATCGACACGAGTCAGTTCCTGGGGCAGGCGCATATGCGCGGGAAGCGGGGGACCACACCGGTCAGGAGTCCTGAGCAGATACTCGTCAAGCACTGCGGTGAGCGTCGGACACGAACCGTGATGCTAAGACGAGCCCTGCGGCAGATCGGCGTGCCCGAGCGTTGCACCGAGTGCGGCACCGGCTCTGTTTGGCGTGGGAACCCCATGACTCTGGAGGTCGATCACATCAACGGCGACTGGAGCGACGACCGGCTCGAAAACCTGCGGTTACTGTGCCCCAACTGCCATGCAGTCACCGACACTTGGTGCCGGGGCGGTCGACGGAAGCGGTAGCTCCCGTGGCGCGTGCACCACCCAGTACTATGGCTGTGACGAGCGGCCGTGCTGGAATTGGTGAGACAGGCTGGTTTTAGGTACCAGTGCCTTCGAGGCGTGAGGGTTCGAGTCCCTCCGGCCGTACATCGTGGATAGAAGGCCCGGCCCTGCGGTAACGCAGGGCCGGGCCTTTACCTCGTGTGCGTGAGCGGCTTCAGCCCAACAACTCCCGCACCACCGGTGCCAACGCCCGGAACGCCTGGCCGCGGTGGCTGATGGCGTTCTTCTCGTCGGGGGTCAGTTCGGCGCAGGTACGGGTGTCGCCGAGGGGCTGGAGGACGGGGTCGTAGCCGAAGCCGCCGGTGCCGGTGGGGGCGTGGCGGAGGGTGCCTTCGAGCCTGCCCTCGACGACGCGCTCGGTGCCGTCGGGGAGGGCGAGGGCCGCGGCGCAGGCGAAGTGGGCGGCGCGGTGTTCCTCGGCGATGTCGGCGAGCTGGGCGAGGAGCAGGGCGAGGTTGGCCTGATCGTCGCCGTGCGTGCCGGCCCAGCGGGCGGAGAAGATGCCGGGGGCGCCGCCGAGGACGTCGACACACAGGCCGGAGTCGTCGGCGACGGCCGGGTGGCCGGTGGCCTCCGCGAGGGCGTGGGCCTTGAGGAGGGCGTTCTCGGCAAAGGTGACGCCGGTTTCCTTGACGTCGGGGATGTCGGGGTAGGCGTCGGCGCCGACGAGGTCGACGTCGAGGTCAGCGGCTTCCAGGATGGCCCGGAGTTCGATGACCTTGCCGGCGTTACGGGTGGCGAGGATGAGGCGACGGGGGCTTGCGGGGCGTCCACCGGTTTGAGGCTGCATGGGGAGTGATTATCCCGGTGTGCAGATCTTGGTCATTTCATGGGCCCC
Source organism: Streptomyces sp. NPDC048434 (assembly GCF_043200375.1). Lineage (NCBI taxonomy): Bacteria > Bacillati > Actinomycetota > Actinomycetes > Kitasatosporales > Streptomycetaceae > Streptomyces > Streptomyces sp. NPDC048434. Next base: position 46,415 of record NZ_JBICXQ010000016.1, read on the forward strand.
GTCGACGATCGGCTGGATGTCGGGGGCCTTGTTGCTGTCGAGGGCCTTGCGGGCGGCCTTGATGCCGTTGTTCGTCTTGTCGACGGCCTGGGACAGCTTGGGGTCGTTCGCGTCCTTGCTGAGCTTCTTCAGGTTGGCGTCGATGTTGTCGAGGGCCTGCTCGGCCTTCTGCGGATCGGTGAGGGCGTTGTCCGCGGCCTGCTGGAGTTTGTCGACGGCGTTGACGACGGAGGTGGCGGTGTTGGCGCAGTCCATGGCCTTCTGGACCGCTCCGCAGGCGGAGAGCAGTGGTATCGCGAGGGTGGCGGCGGCTAACGCGGCGAGTGCGGTGGTGGCGGGGCGACGGTGCCGGCGCGGGCGCGGGGCCATGGTGCGGTTCCTTCCCTTGGGTCATGCTCGGGCAAAGGAAGAAACGCGGTGCGGGGTTGTTTGGTTGCCCGGGGGCCGGGACCGGGGGCGAGGATCGGACACCGGGGCCGGGAAGTGGGGGCCGGATGGCCGGGGCCGGGAGCCGGGGGCCGGACGGCCGGGAGCCGGGAGCCGGACGGCCGGGACCGGGAGCCGGGAGCCGGACGGCCAGGACCGGGAACCCAAGGGCCGGACACCCGGCACCGAGAGCCGAGGACCGAGCAGCCGGGAAACAAGAGCCAGGGGCCGGACACCCGGCACCGGCAGCGGAGGCCCCGACAGCCGGGACACCCGGGCCCCGGATCCCCGGCCCAGACAGCCGGCCAACCTGCCAACCGGCCAACCGGCCAACCGATCAGATGAGGCCGGTCTGGGTGAGCAGCATGGCGAGGACGACGACGAGGGTCCAGCCGAGGATGTTCTCGAGGAGCCGGGAGTCGTCCTGGGGCCCGCCGGTGCGGGCGCGGACGCGGGGTGCGGTCACGGCAGTCGTGGGCATGGATCCACCATGCGACGCCGGCGGGGGCCTTTTCCAGAGAGGGACGCCCCATGAGAAAAGGGTCACAGGGGGAGGTCCGGGTCCTCCCCCTGTGGTGCGTGGCGTCAGTGCGGTGGGCGGGCCCGCCGCCGTGCGCTCAGAGCGTGCGGGCCAGTGCCGCCCGCTGGACCTCGTCGAGCTCGGCGCAGCCGGCGACGGCGAGGTCGAGGAGGGAGTTGAGTTCGTCGCGCGCGAAGGGTTCGGCTTCGGCGGTGCCCTGGACCTCGACGAAGCGGCCGTCGCCGGTGCAGACGACGTTCATGTCGGTCTCGGCGCGGACGTCTTCCTCGTAGCAGAGGTCGAGGAGGGGGGTGCCGCCGACGATGCCGACGCTGACGGCGGAGACGGTGCCGGTGAGGGGCTTGCGGCCGTGCTTGATGAGCTTCTTGCCCTGGGCCCAGGTGATGGCGTCGGCGAGGGCGACATAGGCGCCGGTGATGGCGGCGGTGCGGGTGCCGCCGTCGGCCTGGAGGACGTCGCAGTCCAGGACGATGGTGTTCTCGCCGAGGGCCTTGTAGTCGATGACGGCGCGCAGGGAGCGGCCGATGAGGCGGCTGATCTCGTGGGTGCGGCCGCCGATCTTGCCGCGTACGGATTCGCGGTCGCCGCGGGTGTTGGTGGAGCGGGGCAGCATCGAGTACTCGGCGGTGACCCAGCCTTCGCCGGTGCCCTTGCGCCAGCGCGGTACGCCCTCGGTGACGGATGCGGTGCAGAAGACTTTGGTGTCACCGAAGGAGATGAGGACGGAGCCTTCGGCGTGCTTGCTCCAGCCGCGTTCGATGGTGACCGGGCGGAGCTGTTCGGGGGTGCGGCCGTCGATGCGAGACATGGCGTAGACCCTATCGGGAATGGCGAGGGCCCCACTCCGGGGCGGTGGACCGTCCGGTGCGGGGCCTTCGGGAGCGGCCCGGAGGCCGGCTCGTCAGCTCACATCATGTCTTCGATCTCGGCGGCGATGGGGTCGGCGTCGGTGCCGATGACGACCTGGATCGCGTTGCCCATCTTGACGACGCCGTGGGCGCCGGCGGCCTTGAGGGCGGCCTCGTCGACGAGCGAGGAGTCGACGACCTCGGTGCGGAGGCGGGTGATGCAGCCCTCGACCTCTTCGATGTTGTCGAGTCCGCCGAGCCCGGCGACGATCTTCTCAGCCTTGCTGGCCATGTCCACTCCTGCTTGTCTCGGCCGCCGGCGGTTCCGCCGTGCGGTTTTCACACCGTAACGCACGTTCAGCCCAACAATATGGGCGTTTGTCCGCTGTCTGACGAAGGATGACGGTCACCGGAGTGCACACCGGGGACGGTGGGCACCACAAGTGGTCTACACCACCAGTATGCGGCAAGCACGAGGTCGGTTGTCGACGGGCCGACTGCCGGGAGGACACGGATGAGTTCGAACGCGGCGGCGGCGGCACCGGGGAAGAACTGGGCGTCGAATCTCTTCCAGGGTTTGCAGAAGATGGGGCGCAGTCTGCAGTTGCCGATTGCCGTCCTGCCCGCTGCGGGGATTCTCAACCGCCTTGGCCAGCCGGATGTGTTCGGCGCGGACGGGCTGGGCTGGGACGCCGTCGGCAAGGTGTTCGCGGCCGCGGGCGGTGCGCTGCTGGATTCGGGGCTCGGGTTGCCGCTGCTGTTCTGCATCGGTGTGGCGATCGGTATGGCCAAGAAGGCGGACGGGTCGACGGCGCTGGCCGCGGTGACCGGATTCCTCGTCTACTTCTCGGTCATGCATGCGTTCCCGGCGGGCTGCTCCGCGGGGCAGACGTACACACAGGCGGGCCTGTGGAGCGGGGTGTGCGTGGACAAGACGCAGACGGTGACGCCGGCCGCCTTCCAGAATCCGGGGGTGTTCGGCGGCATCGTCATGGGGTTTCTGACCGCCTGGCTCTGGCAGCGCTTTCACCGGGTGAAGCTGGTGGACTGGCTGGGGTTCTTCAACGGCCGCCGGCTGGTCCCGATCATCATGGCCTTCGTGGGCCTGGTGTTCGCGGTGCTGTGCCTGTTCGTCTGGCAGCCGATCGGCGATGCGCTGACGAGCTTCAGCGAATGGCTGTCGGGGCTGGAGGCGTGGGGTTCGGGGATTTTCGGTGTCGCCAACCGTGCGCTGCTGGTGATCGGCCTGCATCAGTTCCTGAACACCTTCGTCTGGTTCCAGTTCGGCAGTTTCACCAAGCCGGACGGCACGGTCGTCCACGGTGACATCAACCGGTTCCTGGCGGGCGATCCGGATGCGGGGCAGTTCACCACGGGGTTCTTCCCGATCATGATGTTTGCGCTGCCGGCCGCGGCGCTGGCGATCGCACACTGCGCCAAGCCGCATCGGCGCAAGGAGATCGCGGGCATGATGCTGTCGGTCGGTCTGACGTCGTTCGTGACGGGTGTGACCGAGCCGATCGAGTATTCGTTCCTCTTCGTGGCGCCGGTGCTGTACGCGATCCATGCCGTGCTGACGGGTGTGTCGATGGGGGTGAGCTGGGCGCTGGGGGTGCACGACAGCTTCAGCTTCTCGGCGGGTCTGATCGACTACGTCATCAACTGGGGGCTGGCGACCAAGCCCTGGCTGATCATTCCCATCGGTTTGTGTTTCGCGGTGGTCTACTACGCCCTCTTCCGTTTCGTGATCACGAAATTCAATCTGGCGACGCCCGGCCGCGAGCCGGATGAGGTGGGGGACGCCATGGAGCGGGAGAACGTGAAGTAGCGGGACGGGCAGGGAGCAGGGCGGGCGCGACGGCGCCTGCCGGGGGGTGCGCACCGGCCCCCGTCCGCCCTTCCGTGCCGCCTCCGCCGGCCCCCGGGTTCCACCGCCCGGGGGCCGGTCGTCGTGTGGTCCACACCACTTGGAAGAATGGATTCCTTTATGTCGGGGCTACGTGCTAAGAATGGTCTAAACCACTAGTGGTTTAGACCAAGGTGCAGACCAAGCGCGGGCCGTTCCCCCCTTTTGAGTGCCCGCCTCACCAGGAGGAATCCGATGAGTTCGGCCACCGCCACGCAGGCGGCTCCCGCGAAGAAGCGGGGCTCCGGCCTGTTCCAGGGCCTGCAGAAGATCGGCCGCAGCCTCCAGCTGCCGATCGCCGTACTGCCCGCCGCGGGCATCCTCAACCGCCTCGGCCAGCCGGACGTCTTCGGCGAGAAGGGCCTCGGCTGGATCGACGTCAGCAAGGTCTTCGCCGCCGCCGGCGGCGCGGTCTTCGACAACCTGCCGATGCTGTTCTGCATAGGCGTCGCCATCGGCTTCGCGAAGAAGTCCGATGGCTCGACGGCGCTCGCCGCGCTGGTCGGCTTTCTGGTCTACAGCAATGTCCTCAAGGCGTTCCCGGTCACGGAAGGCCATATCGAGAAGGGCAAGTGGGTCGAGCCGGTCCTCAACAATCCCGGCGTCCTCGGCGGCATCATCATGGGCCTGCTCGCCGCGGTCCTGTGGCAGCGCTACCACCGCAAGAAGCTGGTGGACTGGCTGGGCTTCTTCAACGGCCGCCGGCTCGTCCCGATCATCATGGCCTTCGTGGGCACCGCCGTCGGCGTGCTCTTCCTGCTGATCTGGGAGCCCATCGGCAGCGCCATCTCCAGCTTCGGCGAGTGGATGACCGGCCTGGGTGCGGGCGGTGCCGGCCTGTTCGGTCTGATCAACCGCGCGCTGCTGCCGATCGGGATGCACCAGTTCGTCAACACCGTCTCGTGGTTCCAGCTCGGTGACTTCACCGACGCCGCCGGCAAGGTCGCGCACGGCGACATCGGCCGCTTCTTCGCCGGTGACCCGTCCGCCGGTCAGTTCATGTCCGGCTTCTTCCCGATCATGATGTTCGGTCTGCCGGCCGCCGCCCTCGCCATCGCGCACTGCGCCCGCCCCGAGCGCCGCAAGGCCGTACTGGGCATGATGATCTCGCTCGCGCTGACCTCCTTCGTCTGCGGTATCACCGAGCCGATCGAGTTCTCGTTCCTGTTCATCGCCCCGGTGCTGTACGCGATCCACGCGGTGCTGACCGCCCTGTCCATGGCTCTCACCTGGGCGCTCGGTGTGCACGACGGCTTCACCTTCTCCGCCGGCTTCATCGACTACGCGCTGAACTGGAACCTGGCCACCAAGCCCTGGATGATCATCCCGATCGGCCTGGTCATGGCGGCCGTCTACTACGTGCTGTTCCGCTTCGCGATCACCAAGTTCAACCTCACCACCCCGGGCCGGGAGCCCGAGGAGGAGATCGAGGACCTGACGAAGGCGTAAGCCGCGCAGGCCACGGCACAGGAAGGGCCCCGGAACCGCAGCACGGTTCCGGGGCCCTTTCGTCGTGGCGCGCGGCGCGCCCCGCTCAGATCTCGTAGACCGCGCCCGCCTTGGCGACCTCGACCGGCCCGTCGTAGACCTTCTGGGCGTCACGGACGCTGATGGCCGGGTCGGTCCACGGCGGGATGTGGGTCAGAACCAGCCGCCCCGCACCGGCCCGCCGGCTGATCCCGCCGGCCTCCCGGCCGTTGAGATGCAGGTCCGGGATGTCTTCCTTGCCGTAGGTGAAGGACGCCTCGCACAGGAAGAAGTCGGCGCCGACGGCCAGGCTCTCCAGCGCGTCGCAGGGGCCGGTGTCGCCGGAGTACACCAGGGACCTGCCGCCGTGTTCGAAACGGAAGCCGAAGGCCTCCACCGGATGGCTGACCCGCTCCGTGCGGATCGTGAACGGCCCGATGGTGGAGGTGCCCGGCGTCAGGGTGCGGAACCCGAAGACCTCGCTCATCGCCCCGTCGTACGGCAGATCGGCGTGCGCGACGGTCAGCCGGCGCTCGGTACCGGTCGGCCCGTAGACCGGCATCGGCGCGCAACGTCCGCCGTCCGGGCGGTAATAGCGCACGACGAAGTAGCCGCACAGGTCGATGCAGTGATCGGCATGCAGATGCGACAGGAGTACGGCATCCAGGTCATAGAGGCCGATGTGGCGCTGCAGCTCGCCCAGGGCGCCGTTGCCCATGTCGATGAGCAGCCTGAAGCCGTCGGCCTCCAGGAGGTAGCTCGAACAGGCCGATTCCACGGAAGGGAACGACCCCGAGCATCCGACGACAGTGAGCTTCATAGCGGGCGTGAACCTCCGTGGGCGGGGGCGGCGGTCGGCAGGTCCATGCCGGGGATCCCGGCGGGGCCTTGCCGGGTTGTGCCGGGTCCTTGGCGGTCGGTGCGGTGCCCACGAGCGTAAGGCGCAAAAGGTCCTGTGGCTCCTCCAGCGGGGCGAGCTGTGGGCGGAATCACCAGTCTGGGCTGTCGCCCCGTACGCCCGTACGTAGTGGCCGGGGCCGCCCGGCATTCCGCCGCGCCCCCGAGGGGGCCGGCCGCCGTGGCGGGGGGACGGTTCTGCGGGCGCCCGGCCTTCGGGGGCGCACCCCCGGGAAAGCGTCCCCCCGCCGCGGCGCGGAGCCGCGACGGCGGGGATCCGGCGGCATACGTACCGGGCACGGCGAGCACGTTCGGCCGATCCGACGCCGGTCGGCTACGCCCAGAGCTGGCCGTGCAGCGTGGCGATCGCCGCTTCCGTGGTCTCGGCCGTGTAGACGCCGGTGGAGAGGTACTTCCAGCCGCCGTCGGCGACGACGAAGACGATGTCGGCGCTCTCCCCCGCCTTGACGGCCTTCTTGCCGACACCGATGGCGGCATGCAGCGCCGCGCCGGTGGAGATGCCCGCGAAGATGCCTTCCTCGGCGAGGAGTTCACGGGTGCGGCGGACCGCGTCCTCGGAGCCGACCGAGAAGCGGGTGGTGAGCACGGACTCGTCGTAGAGCTCGGGGATGAAGCCCTCATCGAGGTTGCGCAGACCGTAGACGACATCGTCGTAGCGGGGCTCGGCGGCGACGATCCGGATGCCGGGGACCTGCTCGCGCAGATAGCGGCCGACGCCCATGAGCGTGCCGGTGGTGCCCAGACCGGCCACGAAGTGGGTCACGGAGGGGAGGTCGGCGAGGATCTCGGGGCCGGTGGTGGCGTAGTGCGCACCGGCGTTGTCGGGGTTCCCGTACTGGTAGAGCATCACCCAGTCGGGGTGCTCGGCGGACAGCTCCTTGGCGACCCGGACGGCCGTGTTGGAGCCGCCCGCCGCCGGCGAGGAGATGATCTCGGCGCCCCACATGGCGAGCAGCTCGCGCCGCTCGGACGAGGTGTTCTCCGGCATGACGCAGACGATGCGGTAGCCCTTGAGCTTGGCCGCCATGGCGAGTGAGATGCCGGTGTTGCCGCTGGTCGGCTCCAGGATGGTGCAGCCGGGGGTGAGCCGGCCGCCCTTCTCGGCCTGCTCGATCATGTGCAGCGCGGGCCGGTCCTTGACCGAGCCCGTGGGATTGCGGTCCTCCAGCTTCGCCCAGATGCGGACGTCGTCGGCCGGGGACAGGCGCGGGAGGCGGACGAGAGGAGTGTTCCCGACCGCCGCCAGCGGGGAGTCGTACCGCACGTCAGACCATTCCGCCGGCCACTGCCGGAAGAATCGTCACGCTGTCGCCGTCGGCGAGCTTGGTGGAGATGCCTTCCAGGAAGCGGACGTCCTCGTCGTTGAGGTAGACGTTCACGAAGCGGCGCAGCTGCTCGCCGTCGACAATGCGCTCGCGGATGCCGGTGTGCCGGCTGTCCAGGTCGGCGAAGAGGTCGCCGAGGGTCTCTCCGCTGCCCTCGACGGCCTTCTCGCCGTCGGTGTAGGTGCGCAGGATGGTGGGGATTCGGACCTCGATGGCCATGAGAGTGCTCCTGTCGGAGTGCGGTGGCGGGGGCTGTGCGTCCCGTGTGCACGGCGCTATGGCGTGCGGGGAGGGCGTCGGGTGACGCCGGACGTGCGGGGCTGTGGGAGGCGCGCGTCGCGCGGCCGTACCGGCCGGGTCAGGCGGCTGCGCAGCGCGGACAGATGGCGCTGGAAAGGCGGCACAGATCCACGTGCAGCCGTGCGGCTCCGCAGCCGAACGCGCCCAGCAGTGCGGATGCGGAGCGACGCGTGGCGAGCGGAGCGAGCAGCTGCATGCCCGGCCTCTTCTCACTCACGTCGTGGTCAACCATGCGGTCATCGTATCGATTCCCGGTCCGGGTATTGGAACCTCGTCCCATGATGCGGACGATTGGTGTACACCAGGTGGGACGACCTCAGGAGTAGGCCGCCACGACCTCGACCTCTTCCTCGGTGACCTCGCCGTTCACGATCCGGTACGAGCGGAACTGGAAGGGCCCGGCGTCGTCGGTGTCGGCGGTGGAGACCAGGACATAGTGGGCGGCGGGCTCGTTCGCATAGGAGATGTCGGTGCGCGAGGGGTAGGCCTCGGTGGCGGTGTGCGAGTGATAGATGATCACCGGCTCCTCGTCCCGGTCGTCCATCTCGCGGTAGAGCTTGAGCAGGTCGGCGGAGTCGAATTCGTAGAACGTGGGCGAACGGGCGGCGTTCAGCATCGGAATGAACCGCTCCGGGCGGCCGCTGCCGACCGGTCCCGCGATCACGCCGCAGGCCTCGTCGGGGTGGTCCTGGCGGGAGTGCTCGACGATCCGGTCGAAAAGCGCCTTGGTGAGGGTCAGCATGGCGCCAAGAATAAACAGCGGGCCCGCGCGTACCGAAGAGTGGTACGCACGGGCCCGCATGCTGGACGATCGGGGGGATTCGCCCCGTTTGCGTCCGGGAGGTGCCTCAGCCCTTGGTGTTCTTGGTGGAGGCGTCCTGCGGTGCCGCGCCGGCCGTCAGGCCGTTCGCCGCGTCCCGCCGCTTGATGCAGAGGTAGCCCACGCCCAGGATCAGCGCCCACACGGGAGCCGCGTAGAGCGAGATCCTCGCGTCCGGGTCGACGCCCATCATCACGATCACCATGGCGATGAAGGCCAGCGCGAAGATCGAGGTGAAGGGGCTGCCGGGGGCCTTGAACTCGGACTGCGGCAGCTCGCCGCGGTTCGCCTTGGCGCGGTAGCGCAGCTGCGAGGCCAGGATGACGATCCACGCCCACATACCGGAGATGGTGGCGAAGGAGACGACGTAGTTGAACGCCTCACCGGGCCACTGGTAGTTGATGTAGACGCCGAACAGCATCATCGCGACCGAGACGCCGGTGCCCCAGGTGGGCAGGCCGTTCTTGCTGAGCTTGGTGAAGAACTTCGGGCCCTGGCCGTTGAGCGCGAGGTCGCGCAGCATCCGGCCGGTGGAGTACATACCGGAGTTGGCCGAGGAGAGCGCGGCGGTCAGCACGACGAAGTTGACGATGCCGGCACCGGCCGGCAGGCCGATCTGCTGGAAAGCGGCGACGAAGGGGCTGACGCCCGGCTTGAAGACCGTCCAGCTGACGACGGACAGGATGATGATCAGCGCACCGATGTAGAAGAGGCCGATCCGCCACGGCACGGTGTTGATCGCCTTGGGCAGGACCTTCTTGGGGTTGGTCGCCTCGCCCGCGGTGACGCCGACGAGTTCGACCGCCAGGAAGGCGAACATCACGATCTGCAGCGTCATCAGCGTGCCGCCGATGCCCTTGGGGAAGAAACCGCCGTGGGACCACAGGTTGGTGAAGGAGGCGGTGTCACCGGCGTCGGAGAAGCCGAGGGTGATCACGCCGAGGCCGATCAGGATCATGCCGATGATCGCGGTGACCTTGACCATCGAGAACCAGAATTCCAGCTCACCGAAGATCTTCACGGAGATCAGGTTGATACCGAAGAGCGCGACGGTGAAGACCAGCGCCGCGGCCCACTGCGGTATGCCCTTGTTCCAGTACTGCACATACGTGGCCGCTGCCGTCACTTCGGTGATGCCGGTGACGACCCAGAACAGCCAGTACGTCCAGCCGGTCACAAAGCCGACGAAGGGGCCGAGGAATTCCCGGGCGTACTCGGAGAAGGAGCCGGAGACGGGCCGGTACATGAGCAGTTCGCCCAGGGCCCGCATGATGAAAAAGATGACCAGACCGACGATGGCGTAGGCGAGGATGATGCTCGGCCCGGCCATCGAGATCGCCTTACCGGCTCCGAGGAAGAGGCCGGTACCGATGGCGCCACCGATGGCGATCATCTGGATCTGACGGTTTCCCAGACCTCGCTGATAGCCCTCTTCGGGGGGGTGCTCAGCTGCCTCGCTGCCGTCGTGTTGCTTGTCGACCTGCACAGAGGTCATGTGTGGTGCGCCTTTCTCCATACCGACCCGGTCTGTCCGGATCGGGTCCCGATCCCCCCGGATGGAGTTCCTGCACGCCGACGGTCGGCCGGCACAGCGCTCCCGTGGCGACAGGGGTGGCGTCACTCACGGCAGGTCGTGAACATGTATCACGGCGTCTCTTGGACCGCCTAGGGATGGCGTGAATCAAACCACGAGATAAAGAGGACAAGAACCCCGAAGTGCCGCAATTCACATGGGGGTGGTGACGCGATCGTTATCCGGATTTGAGCATCCGCTGAGCGAACGCCGCGGAAACAACCGGGGCAGTATGCCCGAATTTCAACCCATCAGGGACTCGACGAGAGTCTCCTGGAGCCCGCCGAGCCAGAGGTAAGCCATCACCATCGGCTTGCGCGGGTCGCTGTCCGGGAGCCGCAGCAGCTCTCCGCCGTCCTCTTCATCGGTTACTTCAAGCCGCGTACCGATGGCCAGCCTGAGGTCGTTGAGGGCCCCCAGCCACTGCCGGCACTCACCGGCGTCGAGGCGGAGCATCGCGCTGTCACCGGCGGGCGCCAGCGTGTCCAGCGCACGGATCAGCGCCAGGGCGTCCTCGCGCTTGCGCGAGCGCAGATCGTTCTCGGTGTAGCGGCGGAATTCGGCGGAGGCGGCGCGCACATCGTCGTCGGGGACGAGATCGGGTCCGCCGTAGGCGTCGGGGAAGAAGCGGGCCAGCACCGGGTCGGCGGGCGGCTCGCTGGGGCCGTCGTTGAAGATCGAGGCCAGCAGGTCGTCGCTCTCGCTCTCCCCGGCCTCCTCGCCCGGACCGATCAGCTCCATCAGCTGGACGGCGAGGCTGCGCAGGATGGAGATCTCGACCTCGTCGAGGGGTACGGCGGCGCCGCCGCCCGGCAGCGGCTCGAAGTGCCCGGTCATCGGCGGTCCTGCTGAAGGGTCGCCCACAGGCCGTAGCCGTGCATGGCCTGCACGTCGCGCTCCATTTCCTCGCGGCTGCCGCTGGAGACCACCGCGCGTCCCTTGTGATGGACGTCGAGCATCAACTGGTGCGCCTTGTCCTTGGAATAGCCGAAGTACGACTGGAAGACATAGGAGACATAGCTCATGAGATTGACGGGGTCGTTGTGGACGATCGTGACCCACGGGACGTCGGGTTCGGGGACCTCGTAGGGGGCCTCGCTCGACTCGGGCCGCTCGACCTCGACCGGGACACTGAGGGTGCAGCGATGCGGCCGGAGCGTAATCGTGGGTGACGGGTGGGCGCTCACAGGCCCCATGCTGCCACCCGGGGGCGGGCGACGCACAAATGCCCCTCGCGCGGGCCGCGTCGGCGGGCCGGGCGCGGCGGCCGCCGGGGGCACCCCGAGGCACCCGACCCGCTATCGTCAAAGTGACGAGTATGAGGGGTAGCATCTCCCCTATGAACACAGCAGACCTGGGGCTGCCGGTGGCCGTGCCGTCGACTGCACTCTTCACCGACCAGTACGAACTCACCATGCTGCAGGCCGCGTTGCGGTCCGGCACCGCGGACCGGCACTCGGTCTTCGAGGTCTTCACCCGCCGGCTTCCCGAGGGCCGCCGCTACGGCGTCGTGGGCGGCACCGGCCGGGTGCTGGACGCGGTGGAGAACTTCCGCTTCGACGAGACGATCCTCGGCTTCCTCCGCGAGCGCGACATCCTCGACGAGCCGACGCTCCAGTGGCTGGCCGACTTCCGCTTCCGCGGCGACATCTGGGGCTACCCGGAGGGCGAGGTCTACTTCCCCGGCTCCCCGCTCGTGCGGGTCGAGGGCACCTTCGCCGAGGCGGTCCTCCTGGAGACGGTGATCCTCTCGATCCTCAACCACGACTCCGCGGTGGCCGCGGCCGCCTCCCGGATGTCGGTGGCGGCCGGCGGCCGCCCGCTGATGGAGATGGGCGCCCGACGCACCCATGAGCTGTCGGCGGTGGCCGCGGCCCGCGCCGCATACGTCGGCGGTTTCCACACCACGTCCGACCTGGCGGCCGGCTTCCGCTACAACATCCCCACCGTCGGCACCAGCGCCCACGCCTTCACCCTGCTGCACGACACCGAGCGGGACGCGTTCACCGCGCAGGTCGAGAGCCTCGGCAGCGGTACGACCCTGCTCGTGGACACCTTCGACGTCACCGAGGCGGTGCGCACGGCCGTGGAGGTGGCCGGCCCCGGCCTCGGCGCCGTCCGGATCGACTCCGGTGACCTGCTGCTGATCGCCCACCGGGTGCGCCAGCAGCTGGACGAGCTGGGCGCCACCAAGACCAAGATCGTGGTCACCAGCGACCTGGACGAGTACGCCATCGCCTCGCTGGCCGCCGCGCCGGTGGACGCGTACGGCGTCGGCACCCAGCTGGTGACCGGCAGCGGGCACCCGACCTGCTCGATGGTCTACAAGCTCGTCGCCCGCGCCGACAGCGAGGAGCCCGGCGCCTCGCTGCGGCCGGTCGCGAAGAAGTCGATGGGCGCCAAGACCTCGATCGGCGGCCGCAAATGGGCCGCGCGCCGGCTCGACGAGGACGGTGTGGCCGTGGCCGAGGTCATCGGCACCGGGCCGGTCCCGGCGGAGCTGGCCGACCGGCAGCTGCTGGTGCCGCTGGTCAGCGGCGGCAAGGTGGTGGCCCGCGAGCCGCTGGACGCCGCCCGCGACCGGCATATCGCCGCCCGCGCCCAGCTGCCGCTGTCGGCGACCCAGCTCTCCCGCGGCGAGGCCGTCCTGCCCACCGAGTACGTCTGACCCGGCGCCACCGCCCGTGAGCGGGGTGCCGGGCGGCCGCCGCCCCACACCGCGCCCGGCGGCCGTCGCGCCGCCGGGCTCCGGACCACTCCCGCAATCCCCGTCCAGTGGCTACCCTCGGTCACACCATCACTCCGCGCCCCTCCCCCGATTCCCAGCCGGAAGGCACGCACCATGCACCGGGCATTGATCGTCGTTGATGTGCAGAACGACTTCTGCGAGGGCGGCAGCCTCGCGGTGGCGGGAGGTGCGGATGTCGCGGCGGCCATCACCGATCTGATCGGCCAGGCGGCCTGCGGCGGCTACCGCCATGTCGTGGCCACCCGGGACCACCACATCGATCCCGGCGACCACTTCTCCGACACCCCGGACTACGAGCACTCCTGGCCGGTGCACTGCGTGGCCGGCACGGAAGGCAGCGGCTTCCACCCCAATTTCGCCCCGGCGATCGCCTCCGGCGCCATCGACGCGGTCTTCGACAAGGGCTCCTACACCGGCGCCTACAGCGGTTTCGAGGGCGCGGACGAGAACGGCAGCTCGCTCGCGGACTGGCTGCACGCGCACCGCGTCAGCGAGGTCGATGTGGTCGGTATCGCCACCGACCACTGCGTGCGCGCCACCGCCCTGGACGCGCTCAGGTCCGGGCTGCGCACCCGCGTCCTGCTGGATCTGACCGCGGGCGTGGCCGCGCACACCACCGAGCGGGCGCTGGAGGAGCTGCGCGCGGCCGGTGCCGAGCTGACCGGCAAGCCGGTGGTCCTCGGCGGCTGAGCCGCCCGCTGGGCCCGTCAGGCGGCCGATGCGGGGCGCTCGTCGTCCCCGTCCGGCTCCTCCCCTCTGCCCGGGAGGGCCGGATTCCGCAGCAGCGCCCGTATCGGGTGCCACGACTCGGTGTCGTCCTCCGGGGCCTCGCGCCAGACCAGGCCGTCCGGATGGTGCAGTACGGCCGTGATCTCGTCGGGTGTGGGCGGCTCGGTGTTGCCGCGCAGGTAGACGGCCCGCAGCCCGAGATTGCGCAGCCTGGTCAGGGCGCGCTGTCGGTTCACGGCGTGGACCAGGACCCGCACCCGGCAACCGCAGTCGTACAGGCCGGCCCGCGCCCCGTGGGGCGGTCTGGGCAGCGAGAGGGCGACCACCACGCTTCCGCCAGGAAGCCTGATGAAACCACCACCGGACATCGTCATATCTCCCCCGTGAGACTTCGCGTCAACAAGGAACTGTAGAACGCATCTAAACGCGAATCAGCCGCCGCCCGCTAGGGGGCGGCGGCTGAATAGCCTCTGACCTGCGATTTTACCTTTTACTTACCGGCTGCCCCGACCCGAAGCGTCACCGCGGAGCCGTCCCGGGCCTCGTTGGTGATCTTGATCCGGGTGTTGGTGTCAGGAACGATCACACCGCCGGTCGGGTTCGCCTTGTCGTAGTAGACGCCGTGCCGGTCGTCGAAGAGCGTCACGCCCGGCTTCGACTTGATCTTGACCGTCTTGCCGTCCTTGTGGAGGGTCAGCGCGTCGGTCCTGAAGCGCGTGAAGGTCGAGTCGTAGGACTGGAAGCGGTTGCGCATCAGCTTGCCGTCGGTCCACCGCTCGGCCTTGGGGTGCGCGTCGACCGGCAGGATCTGCCCGAAGCCGGGGTGCTGGCCGACGTTGTTGTCCGGCTGCGAGGTGTCCCACAGCCAGATCAGTACACCGTTCTGGTAGGGGAAGTGCTCCACCCAGCCCGGCTTGGCGGTGGTCCAGCCGAAGTTGTACGGGCCGACCTTGAGGGTCTTGTCGTACGACACGTACTGGCGGTTCTCGGCGAGGTAGTACTGCGGGTAGTCCTTGGTGAAGGACGCGCCGATGCGCGAGAAGCCCTTGCTGGTCCAGCCGTTGTCGCCGTTCTCGGCGTTGTCGCCGAAGAGCGGCTGGCCGTCGGCGGTGACGCCGATGCTGTCGGCCGCGAAGCCCTTCTGCGCCGCGCCGCCGTCGGTCTGGTAGCGGAAGCGGAGGTCGATCTTCTTGCCCGCGTAGGCGTCCAGCGGGTAGGCGAGGTCCTGGTAGGCGTCGACGGTCCCGGTCAGGGCGGGCTTGTCGCTGCCGTCGCGCGGGATGGCCTTGCCGCCCGCGGTGCCGTCGAGGGCCGTCCAGTTGTTGCCGCCGTCGGTGGAGACCTCGGCGTAGAGGTAGTCGTAGTCCTTCTCGATGTCCCACCAGCCCTTGAGCGTCAGCGACGCCTTGGCCTTACCGGTGAGGTCCACCGGCCGGGACAGGGTGTTCTTCAGGTCGTTGCCCATGTCGCTCCACCACTGGTGGGAGCCTTCCGCGGGCGCGACGATGTCGGTCTTGACCTGCTTGGCGGGCAGTTCGACGACCACCGCCTGCTTGTTCTTGGTGTTGTACTCGGCGACGCCCAGCTTGTGGGTGGACTTCTTCCCGGCCTTCGCCTTGCCGTAGTTGAGCCAGCCCAGCTGCAGCTTGTCCCAGGCGCTCATGTCGCCGGGCAGGTCGCCGATGGAGTTCTTGCCGGTGCCGAGCCAGGAGCCGCCCGACATCAGCGACCAGAAGTCCACCGAGGATTCGCCGGTGCCGCTGGTGTCGTACTCGTCCGGCAGGCCCAGGTCATGGCCGTACTCGTGGGCGAAGACGCCGAGTCCGCCGTTCTCCGGCTGCATGGTGTAGTCGCCGACCCAGATCCCGGTGTCGCCGATCTGGGTGCCGCCCGCCTTGTTGGCGCCCGGACCGGTCTTGCCGGCGTCGGTGCCGTACGCGTACCAGCGGTGCGCCCAGATCGCGTTGGTCTTCTGGACACCGCCGCCCGCGGACTCGTCCTCGCCGGCGTGCACGATCTGGAAGTGGTCGATATAACCGTCGGGCTCGTTGAAGTTGCCGTCGCCGTCGTGGTCGTAGCGGTCCCACTGGTCGTACTTGGCCAGGTCGGTCTTGATCTGGGCGTCGGTGCGGCCCTTGGCCTTCTGGTCCTTGGCCCACTGGTTGGTGCCGTCGCGGATCAGGTCCCAGGCGCTGGCGCAGTTGGTCTGGCCGCAGTAGTTGGAACCGTAGCGGGCCTCGTTCGAGTCCACCTTGACCCAGTCGGAGACCTCGCCGTTGACCGAGTAGCGGCCGGAGGACTGCTTCTCGTAGTACTTGGCCAGCGACTGCTTCTTCTTGTCGTGCGAGAAGTAGAGGTCCTGGAAGTGCTTCTGGTTGAAGTCCTTCTGCCAGGCCGTGCTGTTGTCCTTGGCACGGTCCGGCTGGGCTATCCGGTTGTGCAGCGGGCCGGGATCGCCGCCGTACTTCTTCACCGGCGGCTTGGGACCGTCGCCGTCCGGGTCGAACATCGTGGTGTCGTCGACCTTGTCGCCGAAGTCCACGAGGATGGTGAAGATCTTGTCGGTCTTCTGCCGGGCGAGCTCGACGTACTTGCTCTTGCCGAGCTTGACGACCTTGGAGCCGCCCCGCTCGGTCGCCTTGGCGTCGCCGGAGATGACCTCCTGGAGCGCTTCCTTGCGCGCGGCCGCCTGCCGGTCGCTGAAGGGCCCCTTGAGGTCATGGTCCACGGCCCGCTCGGGAGCCGGGTCATGGCGCCCGGCTACGGACGACGGGCCCTGCCCATCGGCCGCGGCCACCCCCGAAGACAAAGCGGCCGCCCCGATCGCGGCGATTGCCGTGGCCAGGGCGGCCGATCTGAACACCGTTCTGTGTTCTCTCACTTGGCGCTGTCCTCCCCTTCGAACCGGTCACTGTTCGAGGGCATTCGACCGGAACTACGGGGAAAAAGACAGGTCTTGACTTGGGCACGTCAGCGAAGTACGTTACTTGGTCCGCGAGTTACGGGTATCGGACACCGGACGGCAGCGTCACGTCGGGCGTCATCTCCTGCGGCAGGGACCGGGTGTATATGCCCGCTGGGCATGCGCCCCCGCCCCCAACAGCCATGACGGCAGCGCGTATGCACACGCGAGGCGGCATTGTGCGCCCCCCGTGCACCCGAACCGTGGGTTAGGTCACGCTTACTTGGCGTTCCGTTCGGGCAGTAACGACCGTAGGCTCGTTTGATGGCGCGCCCTTGACCGACACCCCCCTGCCGACCCTCCGAGGACGGATTCCGTCATGCCTCGACCGACTGCCGCACAGCTCGCCTACGGTTCGGCCACCGTCTTTCTCTCCACCCTCGCGATGCTGCTGCTCTCGCAGACGCAGACCGGGGTCGGGGTCGCGGTCATCGCCATCGCCGGGCTCGGGCTCGGGCTGCTGGTCGCCATGACGGTCCCGATGCCCGGGGTGCCGCGGGTGGTCCTCCGGCGTCTCGCACGGGCCAAGGCGCCCGCCGCGCCCGCCCCCCTGCGGGCCGTACCGACGCCGCCCGAGCACGTTCGGCCCGTGGCGGCGCCTCCCCTCGCCCGCTGGGGAAACCTCACCGGCCCGGCTGCCGCCACGGACACCCGGGTCGGCGAGCACTCACGCTGACGGGGCGCCGCCCGTCTCCGTGGATACCACCACGGTCTTCGCCGCCTTGTCGTGCAGACACTGGTGGTACGGCTTGTCCCAGGTACACCACAGGACGTTGACCAGCCAGAAGATGAAGCCGCAGCACGGGATGATCTCCGGGAGCGTATAGACAGCGGCCCGGGTCCAGCCCGCCTGGTTGGTCGGGATCGAGCCGTTCGAGAGCATCGCCACCCGGATCTTCATCGCCATCTTGCCGAGGGTCTGGCCGCGACTGGAGAGCATCAGCCCTTCGTAGATGAGATACGCCAGCATGGTGACGCCCGATACCGTCGACTGCCTACCGGCCTCCACGCTGTCGGTGCTGAAGTAGTCCACCCCGCCGACGATCAGGGTCATGATCACGGACACCGGCACACCGATGATGATCGCGTCGATGATGCGCGCCACGAGGCGCCGGCCGCGGTTCGCCAGCGGCGGCATCCCGGCCAGCGGATCGGCCGGGCCGGGCTGTCCGCCGTACGGATCGCCGGCATACGGGCCGCTGCCGTACGAGGGCGGCGGGGGCGGCGGGGTGCCACCGGGCGGCGGGGGCGGCGGGCCTCCCGGGGGTGGCGTACCGCCCGCGCCGCCGCCCGCAGCGTCTCCACCCGCAGCGCCTCCGCCCACGCCGTTGCCGCGCGGAGCGTGGTTACGAGGCGAGCCGTTCTCACGGGGAGAGCTGTTACGGGGAGCGCCGCCCGCCGGGGGCTCCTGCGGCTTCTTCAGGAACGGGTCGTTCTCCGGTGGCTCACCGGGGCCGGGCCGGGGCTGGTCGGTACTCATGGCCCGAGTCGACCCCTTGTCAGGGCCCGCCGCATCCGGCGAAGTCCGTTCGGGGGACGGAAACCGCCCGTCGGGAAGCGGTGTGCCGCGGCGGCGCTCGGCCGCCGCGGCACGGTCACGGACGGGACGGGCGGACGG
Organism: Streptomyces sp. NPDC048434; assembly: GCF_043200375.1. Lineage (NCBI taxonomy): Bacteria > Bacillati > Actinomycetota > Actinomycetes > Kitasatosporales > Streptomycetaceae > Streptomyces > Streptomyces sp. NPDC048434. Next base: position 64,597 of record NZ_JBICXQ010000016.1, read on the forward strand.
CCGCCCCGGCGAGGTGCCTCAGCCGGAGGCGACGAACGTCCGCGCGACCTTGTCGTGCCAGCACTGGCGCCACGGCCGGTCGAACACGCACCAGACGACGTTCAGCACACCGACGACGAGCACGCCGAGCACGCTGTAGACGAACCAGCGCTTGAGCGCCGCCCCGAGGGTCGGGGTGTCATGGCCCTCGATGTCCAGGACCCGTACGCCGCACAGCTTCTTGCCCAGGGTGCGGCCCCACTTGAGGGTCGGCAGCGCCTCGTAGAGCGCACCGCCGATCAGCAGGACGGCCAGGATCGTGGCGAGGACCGGGATGGTGGTGCCGTCGATCAGATAGACCGTCACCTGGCGGCCGGACTGCTTGGCCGCCTCGACCTTGGCGTCGATGTGGTCCGTGACGGTGCTCCACATCGGGACGGCCACCGCGGAGGTGAGCGCGCCCAGCACCAGCGTGTCGATCAGCCGGGCCGCCAGCCTGCGGCCGAGGCCCGCCGGGTGGCCCTGCGCAGCCTCGGCGGCGGCTTGGAAGGGATCGGCGGCGGCCGGCGGCTTCCAGGGGATGACGCCGTCGGCGTCGGCGCCCTGCGCGCCGGACCCGGCCGGTGCGGTACCGCCCTGCGGCGGGAAGCCGGCCGAGGGGGCGGACGCCTGCGGACCAGGGGTCTGCTGCGCCGGGCTCTGCGGGGCGGGGTGCTGCGCGGGGCTTTGGGGAGCCTGGTGCTGCGGGGCCTGGTGCTGCGGGGCCTGGCGGCCCTGCTGCTGGGCGCCGACGGACGGCAGCGACTGCGGGGAGCCCTCAGCGGGCGCGGCGGACGGGGTACGGCCGCCGCCCGCGACCCGGATCGCCATCGTCTCGCCGCCCTTGGCGGGCTTGCCGGCGTCGGGCCGTACCGCACGGATCGCGGTGGTGCCCTGGTCTTGGGAGTTCCCGCCGCGGCGGGCGGCCGGGTTCACGGCCCGGATGGCGACCGTCCCGTCGGTGGGGCGCTCCGGGCGCGGGGCGGGCGAGGACGCACCGGGCGCCTCGCCGGCCGGTGCCTCGGCACCGGCCTGCTCCTCGCGCTGCGGCGGCACCGCACCCCAGGAAGGCGCGCCCGACGGCGTACCGGGGGGCGCCTGGTCCGGTGAGCCCCAGGAGATCCGGCGGTCGGTCTCGTTGCCGTAGCCGCCCTGCCGGGAGGCGTCGGCCTGCCAGGCGGCCGCCGGTTCGGGGCTGGTGCCGTGCAGCCTGGCCGGGTCGTCCCAGCCGACCGCGGGCCGGGCCTCGACCTCGCCGCTCCGGCGTACGGCCGGCACCGCGGAGCCGCCGGCCGCCTCCTCCTCGTCGAAGAAGACCGGGCCGGTCTCCTCGACGGCGGGGGCGGACGGCGGGGCCATGCCGGGTGGCGGCGCGGGCATCGCCTCGCCCTCGGCGGGGGCGGGCCGGCTGGTACCCGGCACCCATGCGGCACCGTTCCAGTACCGGATGTAGCCGGGGATGGACGGGTCCGGGTAGAAGCCTGGCGTGGGGCTACCGCCGGCGGATCCTGAGGTAGGAGCGCTCATGTCCGAAGTCCCGTATCTGTACTCGGCCTGGTGGGTGTGGGATGCAGTCTGCCGCAACGCGGCGTCCACATCTATCAGACCCCGGTTGCATCGGTGCCCATGCCCGCCCACGACCACCTGTAAGAGGGGCGGCAAAAAAGTTGTACGAAGTCGTGTAATGGTCCGGCGCCCGGCGCCTCTTCCTCTATGCGGGCCCGGTACCGGGTGTCCGCGGGGAGCGGAGAGAGGCGGACGTCATGCACACCGTGGTGGAGCGAGAGTTGGAGCTGGGCCTGGTCCTGTCACCGGAGCGGAGCGTTCCGGTGCCGGCCCGGCTGACGTACCGGACGGACGACCCGTACGCCGTCCGTGTCACGTTTCATATCGGTTCGCACTCCCCGGTCAGCTGGACCTTCGCCCGCGAACTGCTCGTCGAGGGCGTGTTCCGACCGTGCGGCAACGGCGATGTGCGGGTGTGGCCGACCAAGCTCGACGGCCGCAGCCTGGTCTGCATCGAGCTGGACTCGCCGAACGGCCAGGCGCTGCTGGAGGCACCGGCCGCCGCGGTCTCCGCATGGCTGGAGCGCAACCCTGCGGATGGTGCCGCCGGGGTCCGAGCAGCGGCATCTGGACCTCGACAAAGGGCTGGGCGACCTGCTCGCCATGGCGTCGTCGGACGATCTGTGGCCGAGCGGCCCGCGGCCCTCGGACGAGTCCCCCGAGCCCGGGGCGTAGGGGGTGACGGACCGGGCCTTCGGGGGACGGGACGGGGAGGCCGGCGCCGCACCGCGCCGGCCCGGTGGAATGTTCCCGGGGGCCGCGCTGTTGGGCGCGGTATGAACGAGAGCTACCGCGCACGGACGGGTCAGGACACCGGCTCCACGGCGTACGGCACCGGTGTCGCGGTGTTCGGAACCGGCTCCACGGCGTACGACGCGGACTACTACGAGCACGGCGCCGCCGCCGACCGCTGGGCGCGGGCCCAGCTGTTCTTCGAGGCGAAGGACTTCACGGCCGCGGCCCGGATCCTGCGCGGCGTGGTGGACGAGGACCCGCGGCCGGTCGCACCGCGGCTGCTGCTCGCCCGCGCCTACTACCACTCCGCCCAACTGGGGCGCGCCGAAACCGAGTTGCGGGCCGTACTGGACCGCGATCCGGTCGAGGCGTACGCCCGGCTGATGCTGGGCCGCACCCTGGAGCGCCAGGGGCGTGCCGGCGAGGCCGCCGGGCAGCTGCGGATCGCCGCGGCGCTGGGCGCGGACGTCTGAGCGCCCCTTCGCGACGCCTCAGCCGCGGTACGCCTCCAGCAGCCGCAGCCACACCTCGCTGATCGTCGGGTAGGAGGGCACCGCGTGCCACAGCCGCTCGATGGGGACCTCGCCGCTCACCGCGACCGTCGCGGAGTGCAGCAGTTCGCCGATCCCGAAGCCGACGAAGGTGGCGCCGAGCAGCACCTCACGGTCCAGGTCGACGACCATCCGGGCCCGGCCGCGGTAGCCGTCCGCGTACAGGGCCGCCCCGGAGACGGCCGCCAGATCCTGGTCGACCACCCGGGTGCGGTACCCGGCCTCCTCCGCCGCGGCGGCGGTCAGGCCCACCGAGGCGGCTTCGGGGTCGCTGAAGACGACCTGCGGGACGGCGAGGTGGTCCGCGGTGGCGGCGTGCGCGCCCCAGGGGTCGGACTCCAGGATCGGGATGCCCCGGGCGCGCGCGGAGATCGCGGCGCCGGCGATCCTGGCCTGGTATTTGCCCTGATGGGTCAGCAGCGCGCGGTGGTTGACGTCGCCGACGCCGTAGAGCCAGCCGCCGGTCACCCCCGTCACCCGGAGGCTGTCGTCGACGTCCAGCCAGGAGCCGGGGGTCAGGCCGACCGTCTCCAGGCCTACGTCCTCGGTGCGCGGGGCCCGGCCGGTGGCGATCAGCAGCTCATCGGCGACGATCTCGTCGCCGGAGTCCAGCTCGACGGTGACCGGGCCGCCCGGGGCTTCCCTGCGCACCGCGCGCACCTCGACGCCGGTCCGCAGGAAGACCCCGGCCTCGGCGAGCGATTCCGCGACCAGACGGCCGGCGAAGGGCTCCATACGGGGCAGCAGCCCGTCGCCGCGTACCAGCAGCGTCACGGAGGAACCCAGGGCCCGCCAGGCGGTGGCCATCTCGACGCCCACCACGCCGCCGCCGACCACGACCAGGCGGCCCGGCACGGCCTTGGCGCTGGTGGCTTCGCGGCTGGTCCAGGGCCTGGCCTCGGCGAGCCCGGGGATGGGGGGCAGTACCGCGCGGCTGCCGGTGCACACCGCGACCGCATGCCGCGCGCTGAGCACCCGTCCGCCGTCGACGACCACCCGCCGGGGCCCGGCCAGCCGGCCGGGGCCGCGTACCAGGTCGATGCCGGCCGAGTCCAGCCAGCGGACCTGTCCGTCGTCCTTCCAGTAGGAGACGAACTCGTCTCGGTGCGCGAGCACCGCGGGCACGTCCAGCGGCACATCCGCGGCGTCCTTGAGGCCGGGGACCCGGCGCGCCTCGGAGCGGGCGGTGACCGGGCGCAGCAGGGCCTTGCTCGGAATGCACGCCCAGTAGGAGCATTCGCCGCCGACCAGTTCGCTCTCCACCACCACCGCGCTCAGCCCGGCGGCGTGCGCCCGGTCGGCGACGTTCTCACCGGTCGGCCCCGCCCCCAGCACGATGACGTCATACGCCTCATCAGCGGCTTTGGTCGCTTCGGTCGCTGCCATCGGCTCTCGCTTCCTGCGTCGGCATGAGGTGGCCCGGCGGGTCCTTCTGGCCATCCTCTGCCCAACGGGGCGTCAGCGCATCCGGCGTTCGACCGCTTCCTTGGCCTCGACGAGGTCGGAACCGGTCACCTCGCGGTGCACCTTGATGGCCTGGATCTTCTTGCCCTGCGCCAGCAGGGCGTCGATCTCGGCCATCCTGGGGTGCTCCGGCTCGACGATCCCGGCCTGCACGAGCAGCAGGTCCATCTTGCGTTCCAGCCGCTGGAGCCGGGTTTCCAGCCGTTTGGCCCGGCGGTCACTGGCCAGCGCGGCCGGGTAGGCGCCGAGCAGGAGGACGGCTATGGCAATGAGGGACGCGGATTCCATGGCGGCACTCTACGAGGCGGCGGCGCGTGCCATGAACACGGCAGTCGCCGCGGGGCCGTGCACGGTGCCGCGGACGGCCGGTGCGCCGTCGGTCAGGATCTCGCACTCGGCATAGGCGTCCGGCCCGTCGAGGGTGAGGGTGAGCATCGGCATGGCACCCACGCCCCGGGCGTCGGTCACCACGAACCACGGCAATTCGGGCCGGACCACCTGCTGTTCGCCGCCGGAGTCACCCGGCGCCTGGACGGCGTAGGTGAGGTCGTCGACGCCCTGGCCGGTCACGCGGAAGGTGACCATGCCCTCGCCGGATCTGTGCGGATCGTTGATCGTCATGGGGGCAGTCAACCGTCCTTTCCCTTGCCGTGTACATCCGGGCCCTGGCCCGTGCGGCGGCGTTCGGGGGCGCCGGATCAGGGCAGATGCAAGATCTGGGTCGTCACGAGGTAGAAGACCACGGCCCAGAACACCATCACCGCGGCGACGGTGCCGAGGCCGACGAGGTTGGTCTTCGTCGCCGGTGCGTCCGGGCGTGGCCGCAGCCACCGCCTCAGCAGCGGGTTCACGTAGAAGGGCATCGTCACGAAGCTCATGATGAAGCTCGACAGCAGGTTGCCCACGAGCAGCCCGAGCCAGAGCGGCATCTTCAGCGGTGACAGCAGGAGCGTCAGCAGCACCACGGTCGGGTACAGGCCGACCCAGACCGCGACGGAGGTTTTGGTCTCCGAGGGCGGCGGCGCTTCCCTGCCGTTCTTCTCGAAGGCGAACCAGCTGCCGAACGAGCTGTCGATCGTGCGCATGCGGAAGTCGTGGAACCTCTCGCCCTCGGCGAGAAGTCCCTGCCGCTCGGGCGACGTCAGCCAGGCATCGAGGTGCTCGGCGCTGTCGAATCGGTACAGCGTGGTCCATTCGTCCTGAAGCCCCTCGACCGGACGGAAGAGTTCGGTTCCGCGAAAACCTTCGAAGGCGCTCTCCTCCCGGTCCATATGGCGCTGCCAGGCGAGAAAGGCGTCGACGTGATCCGGGTGGACGCGGTGGGTGACCACAACGGTCACCAGCGGGTCCGGTGGCCGTATGCCGCCGCTGACGACCTGCTGGGTTGCCGGGCCGTCACGATAGGCGCTGCCGCGGTCGAGAAAGCTCTGCCGGGTGGCGCTGTTGATCCACGCTTGCAGATGGGCTATCGAGTCGAATCGGTAGACGACCAGCCAGTCGGGTTGCAGGGGTGTCGGCCGGGAGATCTCGGCGCCGAGAAAACCGTCGTAGTCGGCGGCAGCGGCGTTGAGGTCCTCCTGCCACGCTTCGAACTCCCGCTCCAGTCCGGGCCGGACCTTCTGGCCGATGATGACCGTCGCCTCGGCACCTTCCGACCTTCCGGTGGTCATGTGCGCAGGCCCGTCGTCACCGACGCGCTTTCGCCGAGCCGTCGGTAGATGCGTTCCGGTGTCAGGGGCAGCGCGCGGTAGCGGACGCCCGTGGCGTCATGGAGCGCGTTCGCCAGCGCGGGGGCCACCGGGTTGATACAGCATTCCGCGATCCCCTTCGACCGCAGGGGTCCGACGGAATCCGCCGAGTCCACCAGCAGCACGTCGGTGCGGGGGACGTCGGCGTAGGCGGGGATGCGGTAATTGCGGAAGTTCGGGTTGACCATGACCCCGTTCGCGTCGACATGGTGGTTCTCGGTGAGGGCGAAGCCGATTCCCTGGGCGACACCGCCTTCCACCTGTCCCCGGACCTGCGCGGGGTTGATGATGACGGCGGCGTCGGTCGCCTGGACGCTGTAAAGAATGCGGATCTCCCCCGTCACCTGATGGACGGCGATGCGGAACCCCTGCGTATTGGAGGTGACGCTGCGGGGTGAGCCGTGGGCCTTGCGGGCGGCGGTGAACCGGATGCCGCGCGCTCGGGCGGATGCGACGAGCTCCGCCAACGGCACCCGCCGGTCACCGCAGAGGACGCTCTCGTCGTCCATCGAGCACATCACGAGATGCTCACCTGTGTACGCGGCAGCGAATTCCAGGATGCGGTCGCGCACGGCATTGGCCGCTCGGAGTACCGCGTTGCCCGCCACGAAGAGGCCGGCACTCGCGAAGGCACCGGTGTCGAATCCCGTGCGGTCGGTGTCGGATTGCACCAGGCGGATCCGCGACGGGGTCGTGCCCAGCTGGTTGGCCGCGATCTGGACATGCGCGGTCGACGTACCCTCGCCGAATTCGACGGTGCCGACGGCCAGTTCGTACACGAGGTCGTCGCCCAGCGTGACCCAGGCCTCGGAGAGGTGTTCGGTCGGCGGCGCGGTCTCGTGCAGGGAACTCGCGACTCCGGCCCCGACGAGCCACCCGGGGCCGGGCGGCGGCTCATCCGCGGTACGGGCCATGGCCTCGTCCACCAGGTCGATGCACTTCGCGAGCCCGTCCTCGGTGAACACCACGTCGTCGGGGCCCTCGTGCAGGGCGAGGAGCGGATCGCCCGGCCGCACGATATTGCGCCGTCGCAGTTCGAGCGGATCCATGTGCAGGGCGCGTGCGAGTTCGTCCATCGCCGATTCCACGGCGAACGACGGCTGCGTCATCCCGTAACCGCGCAGTGCCCCGCTCGGCACGGTGTTGGTGTAGACGGAGAACGCGTCGTACTTCTTGTGCGGGCAGCGGTAGAGCATGAGAGCGGCGCCGCCCGCATACAGCGTTTCGCCGGCATGATTGCCATAGGCGCCCGTGTTCGACACGGTGCGGACCTGGAGCGCCGTGAGCGTTCCGTCCGCCTTCGCGCCGAGCTTGACCGTCAGCGTCATCGGATGCCGTGGCGACGCGGTGGTGAACTCCTCCTCCCGGGTGTACTCGAAGGCGACCGGCCGCCCGGTGTCCAGGGTGGCGAGCGCCACCAGATCCTCCGAGATCACTTCCTGTTTGCCGCCGAAGCCGCCGCCCACGCGGGCGCAGAACACCCGGAGCCGGTCCGGGCGCAGCGCGAACAGATGGGCCAGTTTGACCTTCCCGATCGACGGCGACTGCGAACTGGTGCGGACGTTCAGGCGGCCGTCCTCCATCCAGGCGATCGAGCCGTGGGTCTCGAGATGCGCGTGCTGCACCCGTGGGGAGAAGTACGTGCCTTCGTGGATCACGTCGGCCTCGGCGAACCCCGCGTCGATATCGCCGAGGTGCGAATGGATCTCCACCAAGGTGTTGTGGACGGGGTCGAGGACGAAGGGGTCCACCGCGCCGTGCAGTTGTGGCGCCCCCTCCGCCCTTGCCTCTTCGGGGTCGAATACCGCCGGCAGCACCTCGTATGCCACGACGACCCGTCGGCAGCCCTCTTCTGCCGCCCCGACGGAGTCGGCCAGGACCGCGACGACGCGCTGGCCGACGAAGCGGACGGTGCTGTCGAGGACACAGGTGTCGTCCGGATCCACGAGATGGTCGGTGTGGATCGCCGTGGTGAAGCGCCTGCGCGGCACGTCTTCCCAGGTGTAGACGCGATGTACGCCGGGAACCGCGAGCGCGGCGGTCTTGTCGATCGAGACGATCCGGGCGTGCGCGTGGGGTGAGTGCAGCACCTTGAGGTGCAGCATGCCGTCGAGGTGCGTGTCCATCGTGAACTCGGCGCGACCGGTCACCACGTCATCGGCCGCCGGCGCACCGACGCTCGTCCCGACGGCTTTTCCCGGCGCGGCCTTCGCCACGCCGACGACGCCTTTCACGGCATCCTCGATCGCTCGATAACCGGTGCAGCGGCAGAGGTTGCCCTTCAACGCCCGTGGCAGGTCCGCCTTCTGAGCCTCGGTGAACGTTGCCGACGTCATGATCATCCCTGCGGTGCAGAAACCGCACTGGAATCCCGGGGCGTCGCGGAACTGCCGCTGCACCGGATGCAGGTTTCCCGGGGACCCGATCCCTTCGATCGTCGTCACCGCACGGCCGTCCGCGCGGAACGCGGGGGTGATGCAGCTGTGTACCGGACTGCCGTCCAGCCACACCGTGCAGGCACCGCAATCGCCCGCGTCGCAGCCCTTTTTGACGCCGTGCTGGCCGAGGGCCCGGAGGAAGGTGCGCAGGCACTGACCGGGCTCCGGTTCTTCGTCGAAGCGCTTGCCGTTCACGAGGTAGGTCATGCCGGGCCCCCAGCCGTGAGTTCGCGACGGATCTCTTCGGCGAAGTGCCGTGTCAGATGTCGGCGGTGGTCGGGAGTCCCGTTGGGATCGTCGAACCAGACGTCGGCAGCGAGGGCGTCGATGCTCTGCTGCAGCGTCCGGGCGTCGGGCACGGTGTCGAAGGCCATGCGCACCGGCCGTGTGGTGCCGGCGGTGACGGTGAGCAGCAGATCGCGCGTTCCCGGCGTTTGCGTACCGATGAGGAATACCGTCGAACGGCCGAGGCGGGTCAGCGAGAAGCTGCGGTGCGCGGTGCGTTTCCGCAGGGCGTGCGCCGGAATGTGGATGCGCCGCAGGATTTCCCCGGGGGCCAGAATGTTTTCCTTGTTGCCGGTCACAAAGGTGAGGGCATCGACGGTGCGCGCGGAACCGTCAGGAGCCCACAGCTCGTACTGTGCCTCCAGTGCGACCGTCAGCGTGATCATGGGGCCGGCCGGCAAGGACATGCAGATATTGCCGCCGACCGTCGCCGAGCTCCAGACCTTGAACGAGGACAAGAACGCCTCGCAGCTGTGCCTGAAGAGGGGGCCCGCGGTCCACTCCTCCGGCAGCGCATGGGCGTACAGCTCGCTGATGGTGCAGGTGGCGCCGATTCCGAGGCCCGCTTCGCCCGGGACGAGGGGTTCCCAACGCAGCGCCGTCAGGTCGATCAGGCGGCGCAGGCCCGGCTGCTCCACGGAGAACAGCCAGGTTCCGCCGGCGAGCCAGGCATCTCCCGCCCGCCAGTCCGCGCCAGGCCGGTCGGACGGTCGCCGGACGACTTCGGTGATGGTGTTGAGGTCCATGGGAACTGATCTCCCTCACGACGAAAATCGTGCGCGCGGGGAACGGCGCAACCTCAAGCGACGGAATCCATATATGGCCGACGCGGTCGAAAAATGGCCGCCGCGGTCGAACTCCTCACGAAAGGACCGGCGGACGCAAATATTCGTGTTCAGGATAGGCAGAAAGGTCCGCTCTTGCCACGTCACAACCCCGGCGGGAAATCAGCATTTCTGCGCGCGCCCGCAACGACGAGTAAAATGACCGACCGCACGGCACGGAACGGCGCCGGGGCCCGTGTGCTTCAGAAGAGCTTTCCGGGGTTGAGAATCCCCAGCGGGTCGAAGACGTCCTTGATGCCGCGCTGCAACTCCACTCCCACCGGCCCCAGTTCCCGCGCCAGCCACTCCTTCTTCAGGACACCGACGCCGTGCTCACCGGTGATGGTGCCGCCCAGTTGCAGGCCGAGCGCCATGATGTCGTCGAAGGACTCGCGGGCCCGGCGGGACTCGTCGGGGTCGGCGGCGTCGAAGCAGACGGTGGGGTGGGTGTTGCCGTCGCCGGCGTGGGCGCAGACGCCGATGGTCAGGCCGTACTTCTCGGCGATGGCGGCGGTGCCGTCGAGCATCTCGGCGAGCCGGGAGCGCGGGACGCAGACATCGTCGATCATGGTGGCGGATTTGACCTGTTCCAGCGCGGTCAGGGTCAGCCGGCGGGCCTGCAGCAGCAGATCGGACTCGGCGGCGGTCTCGGCGGGTACGACCTCGGTGGCGCCCGCCGCGGTGCACAGCTCCCCGACGGCGGCGAGGTCGGCGGCCGGCTCGGGGGTGTCGAAGGCGGCCAGCAGCAGCGCCTCGGTGCTGTCCGGGAGGCCCATCTGCGCCATGTCGTTGACCGCGCGGATGCTCGTACGGTCCATCAGCTCCAGCAGCGAGGGGGCGTGGCCGCGGGCCATGATCTCGCAGACGGCCTGGCAGGCGGCCGCGGTGGAGGGGAACTCGGCGGCCAGCGCGAGCTGTTGCGGCGGCTCCGGCTTGAGCGCGAGGACGGCGCGTACGACGATGCCCAGACTCCCCTCGGAGCCGACGAACAGCCGGGTGAGGTCATAGCCCGCGACGCCCTTGGCGGTGCGCCGGCCGGTCGTCAGCAGCCGCCCGTCGGCGAGGACGACGTCCAGACCGAGGACGTACTCGGCGGTGACCCCGTATTTGACGCAGCACAGGCCGCCGGAGGCGGTGCCGATGTTGCCGCCGATGGAGCACTGCTCCCAACTGGAGGGGTCCGGCGGGTAGTAGAGGCCGTGTTCGTTCACCGCGCGGGACAGGACGGCGTTGATGACGCCGGGCTCGACGACCGCGATCCGGTCGACGGGGCTGATCTCGATGATCCGGTCCATCTTGACCAGGGAGAGCACGATGCAGCCGTCAGAGGCGTTGGCGGCGCCCGACAGGCCCGTGCGCGCCCCCTGCGGGACGACCGGGACCCGCAGCTCGGAGGCCGTCCGCATGATGTGCTGGACCTCTTCGACGGTGCGCGGCAGGACGACCACGGCGGGCGTCCCGGCCTCGCAGAAACTCGCCATGTCGTTGGCGTAGGAGCCGGTGACGTCGGGATCGGTGAGGATCGCTTCACCCGGAAGTCCGGCGCGCAGCCGTGCGATGAGGTCCATACCCTCAGCCTCGCACCCATGGGCCGCACACGGAAGATCGTGTACGGCCCACGGGTCCGCTCAGCGCGCAGCGTGGTCTTCCGGGGGGTGCGGGTCGGGTGACGGGCGGGCGGTCAGAGGTTGCCGCGCAGCTCCTGCTCCCGCTCGATCGCCTCGAAGAGGGCCCTGAAATTGCCCTTGCCGAAGCCCATGGAGCCGTGCCGCTCGATCATTTCGAAGAACACGGTCGGCCGGTCCTGGACCGGCTTGGTGAAGATCTGCAGCAGATAGCCGTCCTCGTCGCGGTCGACCAGGATCTTCAGCTCACGCAGCGTCTCCACGGGCACCCGGGTCTCGCCGGCCCACTCGCCGAGGGTGTCGTAGTAGGAGTCGGGGGTGTTCAGGAACTCCACACCGGCGGCGCGCATCGCCCGGACGCTGGCGACGATGTCATTGGTGGCCAGCGCGATGTGCTGGACGCCGGGGCCGCCGTAGAACTCCAGGTACTCGTCGATCTGCGACTTCTTCTTGGCGATCGCGGGCTCATTGATCGGGAACTTGACCTTGAGCGTGCCGTCGGCGACGACCTTCGACATCAGCGCGCTGTATTCGGTGGCGATGTCGTCGCCCACGAACTCCTTCATGTTGGTGAAGCCCATGACCTTGTTGTAGAAGGCCACCCACTCGTTCATCTTGCCGAGTTCGACGTTGCCGACGCAGTGGTCGATGGCCTGGAAGCGCCGCGGGCCGGTCTCCACCAGCGGCTCGGCGGCGACGAAGCCGGGCAGATAGGGGCCCTGGTAGCCGGCGCGCTCGACGAGGGTGTGCCGGGTCTTGCCGTACGTGGCGATGGCCGCCAGGACGACGGTCCCGTGCTCGTCCTCGATCTCGTAGGGCTTCTCCAGGCCGGTGGCGCCGTGGGCGACGGCGTGCTCGTAGGCGGCACGGGCGTCCGGGACCTCGATGGCGAGATCGATGACACCGTCGCCGTGCGCCGCGACATGGTCGGCGAGGAAGCGGCCCCACGCGGTGCCGGGCTTGATGACGGAGGTGAACACGAACCGGGCGCCGCCGGATTCGAGCACATAACTCGCGGTCTCGCGGCTGCCGTTTTCCGGGCCGGAGTAGGCGACGCGCCGCATGCCGAAGGCGGTCGAGTAGTAGTGCGCGGCCTGCTTGGCGTTGCCGACGGCGAAGACGACCGCGTCCATCCCCTTGACCGGGAAGGGGTCCGCCTGCCGGGCCGTGTCGGGGGCGATGGGCTGGGGGTGCATCGTGGTGTCTGCCATGCCCGCAGAGTCCTCCCGATCCACAAGGTGCGCAATAGTTTGCGAATCCTCTGGGCATTATGCCTAGCAAAAGCCCGAAGCGGCCGAGCTATCTGTACATGATGACCATCAAAAGGGATGGAGCGAGCGATGGCGATCGATCATTTGGACGGGGCGCTGCTGGAGCTGCTCGCCGAGGAGCCGCGGATCGGCGTCCTGGAGGCGTCCCGGCGGCTGGGGGTGGCACGCGGGACGGTCCAGGCCCGGCTCGACCGGCTTCAGTCGAATGGAGTGATCCGGGGCTTCGGGCCCGATGTGGACCCGGCGGCGCTCGGATATCCCGTGACCGCATTCGCGACACTTGAGATCAAACAGGGCCAAGGTAATGATGTACGGGCCCATTTGACGACCGTTCCCGAGGTGCTGGAGCTGCATACAACGACGGGACATGGGGACATGCTCTGCAGGCTCGTTGCCCGGTCCAACGCCGATCTACAGCGGGTGATCGACCGGGTTGTGGGCTTTGATGGGATCGTGCGGGCATCAACGGCAATCGTGATGGAAAATCCGGTTCCGTTGCGGATCATCCCGCTGGTGAAACAGGCATCGGGAGACTGACCGAGGAGACCGAGTGAGCTTCTGGGAGTACGTCGGCACCCGGCACAGCCAACTGCTGACGGATACGTATCAGCACGCCAGCGCGGTCTTCCAGTGCATGGTGCTCGCCACCGTGCTGGGGGTCTTCATCGCCGTGATGACCTATCGCAGCGAATGGGCGGGCAACCTCGCCACCACCTCGACCGCCACCATCCTGACCATCCCCTCCCTGGCCCTGATCGGTCTGCTGATCCCGATCGTCGGCCTGGGCGTCCCCCCGACGGTGATCGCGCTGACCCTGTACGGGCTGCTGCCGGTGGTCCGTAACGCCATCGTCGGGCTGCGCGGGGTGGACCCGGACCTCGTCGACGCGGCCAACGGCATCGGGATGTCCCGCACCGCCCGGCTCTTCCGCGTCGAGCTGCCGCTTGCCTGGCCGCCCATCCTCACCGGCATCCGGGTCGCCACCCAGATGCTGATGGGCATCGCCGCCATCGCCGCCTTCGCCTCCGGCCCCGGCCTGGGCAATGAGATCTTCCGCGGGATCGCCTCGCTGGGCAGCGCCAACTCCCTCAATCAGGTGCTCTCCGGCACCCTCGGGATCGCCATCCTCGCTCTTCTCTTCGACGCCGCCTACGTCCTGATCGGACGCCTGACCATCTCCAGGGGGATCCGTGCCTGAGACGCCCGAGACCACCACCACCTCCGGTGCGAGCATCCAGCTGGAGAACCTGACGAAGATCTATCAGGGGAACCCCGTCCCCGCGGTGGAAAGCGTCAACATGGAGATCAAGGCCGGCGAGATCGTGATCCTCGTGGGGCCCTCGGGCTGCGGTAAGTCCACCACCCTGAAGATGATCAACCGGCTGATCGAGCCGAGCTCCGGGCGGATCCGGATCGGCGACGAGGACGTCACCGACATGGACCCGGTCAAGCTGCGCCGCACGATCGGCTACGCCATCCAGTCGTCCGGCCTCTTCCCGCACATGACGGTCGCCCAGAACATCGCACTGGTCCCGAAGATGATCGGCTGGTCTCAGTCGAAGACCAAGAACCGGGTCGAGGAGATGCTCGACCTGGTCGGCCTGGACCCGCGCGAATTCCACGGCCGCTATCCGCGCCAGCTCTCCGGCGGCCAGCAGCAGCGCGTCGGGGTGGCCCGTGCCCTCGCCGCCGACCCGCCCGTCCTGCTGATGGACGAGCCGTTCGGCGCCGTCGACCCGATCACCCGCGACCACCTCCAGGACGAGCTGATCCGGCTCCAGCACGAGCTGCACAAGACCATCTGCTTCGTCACCCACGACTTCGACGAGGCCATCAAGATCGGCGACCGTATCGCGGTGCTCCGCGAGCGCTCGCACATCGCCCAGTTCGACACCCCCGAGGCCATCCTCACCAACCCTTCCGACGACTTCGTCTCCGGCTTCGTCGGCGCGGGAGCGGCACTCAAACGGCTCAACCTGACCCGCGTACGGGACGTCGGCGTGGTCGACTTCCCCACCGCCACGGCCGATGACCCGCTGGAGTCCATCTTCGACCGGCTGCGCTCCGGCTCCCACAACGAACTGCTGCTGCTGGACCCCAACCGCCGCCCGTACAAGTGGCTGCGCCGCGGCGATCTGGCCCTCGCCAAGGAGTCGCTGGCACGGGCCGGGACGCCGGTACAGCACACCGTGACCCGCGATGCGACGCTGCGCGACGCGCTGGAGGCGGTGCTCACCGACAGCGCGGGCCGGGTCGCGGTCACCGGCCGGCGCGGCGAGTACATCGGCGTGGTCGATATGGAGACGCTGATGAACAACGTCCAAGAACTGCTGGAGGCCGACCGGATGGAGGCCCTGGAGCACCAGCACCAGCTCCAGGAACAGCGCGCCCGACAGACGCACCTGGAACAGGAAGGCCTGGAGGCATGAGCCCCCGCGACGGGAGCAGTCCGCGGGACAGCGAGCACCCGCCGAGCGACCACGAGGCCTTCGCCTTCCGTGACGACGTCGAGATGCAGGAGCGGGAACGGGCGGCCGGTGAGGCGCCCACCGCGCCCGCCACCCCGGGCCGGCGCCGGATCAGCTGGCAGAAGTGGACCTTCATGCCGGCCTTCCTGGTGGCCGCGCTGCTCGCCACCTGGCTGTGGTTCCGCGGCGCCCGCCTGGACTCCATCGCCCATCAGGCGGTCGACAACGGCAAGGTGTGGCTGGCGCTGCAGCAGCACATCGAGCTCACCGCGATCTCCACCTTCTTCGTGCTGATCATCGCGATCCCGCTGGGCATCGCGCTGACCCGGTCCAAGCTGCGCAAGGCCACTCCGGTCGCGATGGCCTTCGCCAACCTCGGGCAGGCCATCCCGGCCCTGGGTCTGCTGATCCTGCTGGTCATCTGGCTGGGCATCGGGGCCCGTTCGGCGATCGTCGGCATGGTCATCTACGCCGTGCTGCCGGTCCTCGCCAACACGATCGCCGGGCTGCGCGGCATCGACCCGACGCTGACCGAGGCCGCCCGCGGCATCGGTATGTCCTCCACCCTTGTGCTGACCAAGGTCGAACTCCCCCTGGCCGTACCGCTGATCCTGGCCGGCGTCCGCACCGCGCTGGTATTGAACGTCGGCACCGCGACGCTGGCCACCTTCGGCGGGGGCGGCGGCCTCGGTGACCTGATCTCTGCGGGGATCGTCACCCAGCGGATGCCCGTACTGATCCTCGGTTCCGTGCTCACCGTGGCGCTCGCCCTGCTGGTCGAATGGCTGGCTTCGCTCGCCGAACTGCTGCTGCGGCCGCGCGGACTGGAGGCAACGGCATGAGGAATCACCCGTGTCCGGCCCCGCGCCGCCGTCCCGGAAGGCGCCGGGGAGCCCGCTTCGTCGTCACGCTGCTCGCCACCGTGCTCAGCGGCTGCGGCCTGGTCAGCGGCAGCGCGATGAGCGACACCGTGCTGCCGGGGCCAAAGGCCGGCTACCCGGACCGCCCGCTCACCGGGGCGCAGCTGACCGTGACCTCGAAGGAGTTCACCGAGCAGATCGTCCTCGGGCAGATGATGGGCATCATCTTCGAGGCGGCCGGCGCCAAGGTCATCGACAAGACCAGCATCCAGGGCTCGATCGGCGCGCGGGAAGCGGTCAGGTCCGGCACGGCGGACGCCGCGTACGAGTACACCGGCACCGGCTGGATCACCTACCTCGGCCACACCAAGCCGATCGTCGACCCGCAGAAGCAGTGGAAGGCGGTCCGCGACGAGGACCGGAAGAACGGCATCGTCTGGCTCCCGGCCTCGACGCTGAACAACACCTACGCGCTGGCGCTGAACACCGCAAACCAGAAGAAACTGGGCGTGCACAACCTCTCGGAGGTCGCGACGCTGTCCCACAAGAACCCCGGCGCCGTGACGATGTGCGTGGAGAACGAGTTCGCCACCCGCAACGACGGCCTGCCGGGCATGGCGCGGGCGTACGGCATGAACGTGCCCTCCGGCAACATCCGCAAGATGACCGGCGGCGTCGTCTACACCGAGACGCAGAAGGGCACCTGCGCGCTGGGCGAGGTCTTCACCACCGACGGCCGCATCAAGGCGATGCATCTGCACGTCCTGGCGGACGACAAGCACTTCTTCCCCAACTACAACGTCGCGCCCGAGATCAACGCGGCGGCCCTGAAGAAGTACCCGGCGATGGCCGAGGTCCTGGCCCCGGTCACCAAGGCCCTGAACAACACCGTCGCCCAGGAGCTGAACCGCAAGGTCGATGTGGACGGCCAGGACCCGCACGAGGTCGCCAAGGACTGGCTGATCCGGGAGGGGTTCATCAAGGAGGGGTGAGGCACGGGGCGGGGCCTGCCCCGGGAGCGTGGGGCAGGCTCAGCAGTGGGGAACGCTGCCACCGGTCTGCAGGGCCTTCAGGGCGTCCACCGCGCCGTCGAGCGTCGTGACCGGGATCAGCCGCATCCCCTTCGGCAGCTCCGTCCGCGCGTCCGTGCACTCCTTGCGCGGGACCAGGAAGACCGAGGCGCCGTCCCGGTGCGCGGCCTGCGTCTTCAGCGGGACCCCGCCCACCGCGCCGACCTTCCCGCCGGCCGTGATGGTCCCCGTACCGGCGATGGTGCGCCCGCCGGTCAGATCATGGCCGGCGCCGTCGCCGGCCAGCTTGTCGACGATGCCGAGGGCGAACATCAGCCCGGCGCTCGGGCCGCCGACGTCCGCCAGGCTCAGCTTGACCTTGATGTCCTTGGCCGACTTGCCGAGCTGCCCGAGGGCGGCGCTGGTGGCGGTGCCCTGGGACTCCTCCATCTGTTGCGCGTTGTGCTCGGCGATCTCCTCGGTGTTGTTGCCCACCGGGTAGACCGCCTCCCGCGGCATCACGGCCTCGTCCTTACGGAACCAGCCCTGGAGGATGTCCGGCAGATGGACTGAGGCGTCCGGGCCGGTGGCAACGATCGAGGTCATCCGCAGCTGCCCGCTCGTCTTACGGGTCCCGGCGCCGGTGATGGAGATCACCGGCTTGCCCTTGTCGTCACCGAGGACATTCGCCGTCATGCCCGGATAGGCGACCGAATACGGCAGCGGGGCGAGGACCGCGGTGAGGAGGAGGGCGAGAACGAGGGCGGTGCAGGCCGCCAGGGCTCGGGTGCGTGAGGACACTCCGCCACCCTAATTGACCCCCGCCCCACCAGGGCCTCAAGGCGCTGCGCCTCACCACACGGCCACCGCCCCTTCACACCCCGCGACCCTCGACCGCACCCTCGGTCTCAGCGCAGTGCTTCCGCCACCTCCCGGGCCGCGTCGACCACCCGCGGTCCGATCCGCTCGGAGACGGTGTCCGCGAGCATCACCACGCCCACGCTTCCCTCGATGCCGCTCACCCCGAGCAGCGGTGCCGCCGCGCCACTCGCGCCGGCCTCCAACTCCCCGTGCGTCAAGGCGAGTCCGGCGTCGTGGATGCGGCCCTGCCGGGCCTTGAGGATCGCCCGCCCGGCGGCCCCCCGGTCCAGCGGATGACGGAATCCCGCCCGGTAGGCCACGTGGTAGTCGGTCCAGGTCGGCTCGACGACGGCGACGGCCAGCGCTTCGGTGCCGTCGACGAGGGTGAGGTGCGCGGTGGCCCCCACATCCTCGGCCAGCGACCGCAGCGCGGGCAGTGCGGCCTCCCTGACCAGCGGATGTACCTGCCGGCCCAGGCGCAGCACGCCCAGGCCGACCCGGGCCCGGCCGCCTAGGTCGCGGCGCACCAGGGCGTGCTGCTCCAGCGTGGCCAGCAGACGGTAGACCACGGTGCGGTTGACGCCGAGCTTGTTGGAGAGCTCGGTGACGGTCAGCCCGTGGTCGGTGTCGGCAAGCAGTTTGAGGACGCGCAGCCCTCGGTCGAGGGTCTGGGAGGTCTCTGCGGTCACGACGCCTCCTGGGTGAGTGGCGGCACTCGGACGCGACGCGCTGCAGGTCCCGGAGCAGCGCGCGCTAGAGGCCGCCGGCCGCATGGCACCGGCTGCGCTCCGCGGCGGCGCTGCCACGGGGCGTGTGCGTGACCGGGACAGTAGCGAGCCAGTCCGGTGAGCGGAAGAGTCCGTCCAGAATCCGGGCTCCACAGCCCGGAATATCCCCGTACGTCCGTCCAGAAGGTCCCGTTGTGTTTCAGGTAGGGCTACAGACCCGTCCGGGCGGTATGCGCGAAAGCGATGTGCGTAGCGACGTGCGTAGCGACGTGCGTAGCGACGTGCGTAGCCGGCTCCGGCACGCCGTGCGTAGCGACGTGCATAGCCGGCTCCGGCACGCCGTGCGTAGCGACGTGCATAGCCGGCTCCGGCACGCCGTGCCGGAAACGACGGCGGGGGCGGCGCGCCGTCCAGCCGGCACACCGCCCCCACGGGCCACGGACGGGCTCACCGCATCCGCGTGGCCCACTCCCGTACCTTCTTGATCCGCTCACCCAACTGCCCGGCGGTGGCCTCCGCGCTCGGCGGTCCGCCGCACACCCGCCGCAGCTCGGTGTGGATCACACCGTGCGGCTTCCCGCTCTGGTGGACATACGCCCCCACCAGCGTGTTCAGCTGCTTTCTGAGCTCCAGCAGCTCCTTGTGCGTGACCACGGGCCGCCGCTCGGCCGGCAGCTCCAGCAGATCCGCCTCCGCATCCGGCCGCTTCTTGCTGTGGGCGATCTGCCGGGCCTGCCGCTTCTGGAGCAGCATCTGCACCTGGTCGGGCTCCAGCAGCCCGGGGATGCCGAGGTAGTCCTGCTCCTCCTCGCTGCCCGCGTGGGCCTGCATACCGAACTCGGCCCCGTCGTAGAGCACCCGGTCGAAGACCGCCTCCGACTCCAGCGCCTCGAACGAGAACTGCTCCTGCTCGCCGGTGTCCTCGTCCTGCTCCTTGTTCGCCTCCTCCATCTCCTTCTCGGATTCGGCGTACGGGTCTTCCTCCCCGTCCTTCTTCGGCTTGTCCAGGACGTGGTCGCGCTCGACCTCCATCTCGTTGGCGAAGCCGAGCAGCATCGGGACGGTGGGCAGGAAGACGGAGGCGGTCTCGCCGCGCTTACGGGACCGCACGAACCGCCCCACGGCCTGTGCGAAGAACAGCGGCGTCGAGATCGTGGTGGCGTACACCCCGACCGCCAGCCGCGGCACGTCCACCCCCTCGGACACCATCCGGACCGCGACCATCCACCGGTCCTGGGAGTACGCGAAGTCATCGATACGCTCTGACGCCCCGGAGTCGTCGGACAGCACGAGAGTGGCGCCCTCCCCCGTGATCTCCCGGATCAGCTTGGCGTAGGCCCGCGCCTGCTCCTGGTCGGAGGCGATCACCAGCGCCCCGGCGTCCGGGATGGACTTACGGACCTCGCTCAGCCGCTGATCGGCGGCGCGCAGCACATTGGGCATCCACTCGCCGCGCGGATCCAGCGCGGTACGCCAGGCCTGCGAGACCGCGTCCTTGGTCATCGGCTCGCCGAGCCGGGCCGCGATCTCGTCGCCCGCCTTCGTCCGCCAGCGCATGTTGCCGCTGTAGGAGAGGAAGATGACCGGCCGGACGACGCCGTCGCCGAGCGCATTGCCGTATCCGTAGGTGTAGTCGGCGGAGGAGCGCCGGATGCCGTCGTTCCCCTCCTCGTACGTCACGAACGGAATCGGGTTGGTGTCGGACCGGAAGGGCGTACCGGTCAGCGTGAGCCGCCGGGTGGCGGGCTCGAACGCCTCCAGGCACGCCTCGCCCCATGACTTCGAGTCGCCGGCGTGGTGGATCTCGTCGAGGATCACCAGCGTCTTGCGCTGCTCGATCCGGTTGCGGTGCAGCATGGGCCGTACGCCCACACCGGCATAGGTGATCGCGACGCCGTGGTACTCGCGGCCCAGGGGCCCCGCGCTGTACTCCGGGTCGAGCTTGATCCCTATCCGTGCCGCCGCCTCCGCCCACTGCTTCTTCAGATGCTCGGTCGGTGCGACGACCGTCACCTGCTGCACGACGTGGTGATGCAGCAGCCACGAGGCGAGCGTGAGCGCGAACGTCGTCTTGCCGGCTCCGGGCGTCGCGACGGCGAGGAAGTCTCTCGGCTGGGTCTGGAGATAGCGGTCCATGGCCGCCTGCTGCCAGGCACGCAGCTTGTTCGCGGTTCCCCAAGGGGCCCGTCCCGGAAACGCCGGGGACAGGTGATGGTTATTGGTGGCGCTGGTGGAGGTAGTCACGGTCTCCGTCGGCTGAACTCGGCGATCGGCAACCGCGTCAGCCTACCCGTGCCCCACTTCACGCTTCGGGGTTACGGCACCGGGTCACCCCGGGGTGGGACCGAGGTCACATTCGCCATCCGGCCCCGGATGGCGGTGGTTTCCCTGGTGGGACGGGTGATGCGGGCGGCGCCGCCGCTGTCTCAGCCGCGATCGGGTCGCAACCGGCTTGTGACACCGGCGCCGGCCAACGCCACCACCGCCATCGCCGCGAACACGGCCGCGAAGGCCGCCGGATGGCTCGCCGAGCCGGCGCCGGCCGTCGCCGCGGGCCCGTTCACCGCGATCGAGCCGCCGCCGAAGGCCACGAACAGCACGCCGCCGACACCGACGAAGGTGACATTTCCCAGCGCGTCCGACATCTGCAGGGAAGCGGAGTTGCTGCCCGCCTCCTGCGGACGGGAGAGCTTCAGCAGCAGCACACCGCCGCTGGCGATGTTCAGCCCCATGCCGAACCCGCCGACCGTCCAGGCCACCGCGACGATCGCGGCCGGCACGCCGTCGACCAGCGCCAGCGGCACCGTCACGATGGCCGCCGCCAGGAGAACCATGCCCAGGCCCATCAGCCGTTCCCGGTACGGCTCCAGACGCGGCCGGCTCTGGACGTACGAGCCGAGCGCCCAGGTCACTCCGCCGCCGGTGAGGGAGAGGCCGGCGAGGGTGGCGGACAGCCCGCGCTGGGTGACCAGCATCAGCGGGATGAAGCTCTCGGCGGCGACCAGCGCCCCGGCGGCCAGACCGCGCATCAGCACGACGCTCGGCAGGCCGCGCGCCGCACGGAACGTGCCGCGGGGCAGCAGCCGCACGATGCCCGGTACCAGCAGGGCCAGTCCGGCGACCGCGGGCAGCAGCGCGAACCAGGTCGGTTGCTGGCCCGCGTACTGCAGCAGGCAGGCGCCCACGGCCACGGCCAGCGCCAGCAGACACCGCCGGTTGCCCAGCACTTGCCGCGCGCCGCCGCGCGGGCCCGGCCGCGTACGGGGCAGCTTGCGCAGCGCGGGCAGCATCACCGCGAGCGGCAGCAGTATCAGTACGGGGATGGCGAGGAAGACCCAGCGCCAGCCGAGCTGTTCGGTGACGGTCCCGGCGACCAGCGGACCGACGATCACCGGCACCACCCAGGCCGCCGAGAACGACGCCATGATCGACGGGCGCAGCCGTTCGGGATAGGCACGGCCGACGACCACATACAGCGACACCACCACCAGCCCGCCGCCGATGCCCTGCACCCCGCGGCCCGCGACGAACATCCCCATGCTCTGGGCGCCGCCCGCGACCAGCAGCCCCGCCCCGAACGCGGCGATCCCGCTGAACAGCGGTGCGAGCGGACCGTGCCGGTCGCTCCACTCACCCGAGAGCGCCATCGCGAACAGGCTCGCCGTGAAGTAGGCGGAGAACGCGAAGGCGTACAGACCGATGCCGTCCAGCGCACGGGCGGCGGCCGGCATCGCGGTGTTCACGGCACTCGCCTCGAAGGCGACGACCGAGACGACGGAGATGATGCCGAGGGTGAGCGCGCGGTGGGTCCGGCCGAGGATCCCGCCGCTGCCGTGCGTGCCGGCGTCGGGGGCGAGGTCGGCGGGCCGGGCGGGGTCAGCGGGCCGGGCGGGGTGGCCGGTGGTGGCGAGGCCGGGGTCGGTGACGCGGCCCGTGTCGGTGCCAGGGTCATTTCCGCGGGGGCGGTCAGCGGTCATCGGGCCAGCGTAAGGGCCGTACGACGGCGGTGCCCCTGTCGGGAGACGGGGATCGGGTCGGTCGTCTGTCGTAGGCCGCGGGCGTGGGTTCTCGCCGCGGGTGTTGGCCGTAGGGCGCGGGTGTCGGCTGTAGTCGCAGGGCGCGGGTGTCGGCCGTAGAGCGCGGGGGCCCGTCGTAGGCCGCGGGGGTCCGTCGTAGACCGCGGGGGTCCGTCGCAGGCCGCGGGCGTCCGTCGCAGGCCGCGGGCGTCGGCGTTACGGGGCGGACGTCAGCGCCAGGGGGCGGACGCCGGCTTTACGGGGCGGACGCCGGCCCTGCACGACACGCCGTTACGGGGCCCCGCACCGCGAGTCCAGTCCCCCATCTGGCCACGCCCCCTCGCCGCCGCGCGTGGGGCAAGCTGTCTTTATGCCGCACTTCCGTACGTACGACGACGCCGAGCTCCACTACCGCGTGCTCGGCCCGGCCGACTCGCCCCTGCCGCCCCTGGTGTGCCTGGCCGGCGGACCCGGGCGGGACGCCGCATACCTGGGCGACCTGGGCGGGATGGCCGCAGACCGGCAGCTGATCATTCCGGACAGCCGCGGCACCGGCGCCTCCCCGGCCGCCGCCGACCCGTCCCGCTACGCCTTCCCGCAGCTCGCCGAGGACCTCGAGGCGCTCCGCGCACACCTGGGCCTGGAGCGGTTCGCGCTGCTCGCGCACGGCGCGGGTGCCGCGGTCGCGCAGGCGTACGCGGCGGGGTATCCACAGCGGCTGACCCGACTGGCCCTGGTCTGCCCCGGCTCCCGGCTGCAGGGCGAACTCCCCGACGACGCACGGGAGATCTTCGCGTCGCGGTCACACGAGGAGTGGTGGCCGGAGGCTTCGGCGGCGGTGGAGCAGCTGGCCGAGGCGTCCGATCTGAGCGAGGTACGGGAGCTGCTGTTCGCCGCGGCGCCGCTCGCCTACGGGCGGTGGGAGGAGCCCCAGCGGGCCCACGCCGCCACGGAGGGCGAGCAGTTGGGGCCGGTACCGCGGGCCGGGTTCTGGCAGGGCGTGGACGAGCAGCTGCGGCTGGCGCTGCTGGCCGGGCTGCACGAGGTGACCTGCCCGGTGCTGGTGGTGACCGGCGACCGGGACGCGGTGAGCGGCATGCGGGCGGGCGAACTGGTGGCCGCGTCGATCCCGGACGCACGGGTACGGCCGCTGCACGGGGCGGGCCACTACCCGTGGGTGGACGAACCGGCGCTCTTCCGGCCGGTGGTGGAGGAATTCCTGCACTCGGCTTGAGGAACGCACCACCGGACCCCCGCCCCGGGGACACCCACACCTTTCATGAACGGCATGTTGCCCCGCGTTGCCCCGTATTGCAGCTTCATGGCACCCCGCCCCGCACCCTTGCCGGCCACCCCATCACGCGGCCTACAGTCGGGAGCAGCACAGCAACCCGGCCGTGTGCCCGAGTGGTTTAGGGACTCGCCTGCAAAGCGAGTTACGTGGGTTCGAATCCCGCCACGGCCTCGATGCACCGCATGGTCTCGCGCCACGCACGATGACCGCGCTGTACGTCCGGAGGCGGCCCCAACCCCCGTGGGGACCGCCTCCGGACGCGTGTGGCACACCTCTCGGCCCGGCGGAGCACCCACGCCGCCGATGTCCCCGGGATGCTCGGCCGCCGCGCCGCTCCCCCACCCCTCACCGGTCGATGGGCAGCGCGGCCACGAAGCGGTAGGTGTCCCCGGCCTCGCCCGCGTCGCCAGCCGCACCCACAGCCACAGCCGCAGCCACAACCGCAGCCCCCCTTACTGCTGCGCCACCTGCGCCACCGCCGCCTGCGGGCGGATCGGGAGGCGGCCGATGGGGCGGCCGGTGGCGGCGCGGACCGCGGAGGCCACGGCGGCCGGTGAGGTGACGACCGGGATCGCGCTGACGGGCTTGGCGCCGAAGGGGGCGACCACGTCCCGTTCCTCGACGAGCTTGACGATGCGGATGTCCGGGGCGTCCAGGGCGGTCGGCAGCGCATAGCCGGTCAGGTCGGGGTGGCGGACCTGACCGCGGGTGGTGCGCAGGTTCTCCATCAGGGCGGCGCCCAGGCCCTGGGTGACACCGGCCTCGATACGGGCGCGCAGCTGGCGGGGGTTGAGCACCCGGCCCACGTCCTGGGCGACGGTCATCTCCACGACCCGGATGGTGCCGAGCTCGATGTCGACGTCGGCGACACAGCGGATCGCGCAGAAGGCGAGGCCGACGAACGCATCGCCCTGACCGCCCTCGTCCAGCGGCTCCGTCGGATGCGGCCGGCACTGGGCGGTGGCCCACAGTTCCTTGCCGTCCAGCGCCTCGGCGACGGTGGTGCTGAGCACCCCGTCGTAGGAAGTGATCTTGCCGTCGTTGATCTGCAGCAGCTCGGTGGACATCCCGAACTTGTGGGCCAGCGGCTGCAGCAGCTGCGTACGGACCATCTTGGCGGCGCGCTCGACGGCGCCGCCGGAGACCCAGGTGTGCCGCCCGTGGCAGGCCGGTCCGGCCGGCGGCTGGTCGGTGTCGACGCCCGCGACGTGCACCTCGTCGATGCCGAGCGTCTCCTGCACGATCTGCCGCGCCAGGGTGGAGAACCCGGATCCGGTCTCGACGGCGGCGCAGATGACGGTGGCCACCGAGCCGCTGACCTTGACGGTGGCGGTGGAGACCTCGTCGGTGCCCTCAGCGCCGAGCATGTGCACCATGCCCAGCGCGTAGCCGACACCCCGGCGCACCGCGCCCGGTTCACCCGCACCCTCGGGGCCGCCCGGCAGCAGCCACTCCGCTTCGGGCGCATCCTTGGGCAGCTCGGGAAGCGGCGCTTCCTTGACGGCGTGCAGGAGTTCGGCAACCGGGGCCGGGCAGGTCACCGTCTGCCCCGTGGGCAGCAGATCCCCGGTGGTCATGACGTTGCGCAGCCGGAGCTCGTCGGGCTCCAGTCCCAACCGGGCGGCCAGCTTGTCCATCTGGCCCTCGTAGGCGGCACAGACCTGCAGGGCGCCCTCGCCGCGCACATGGCCGGACGGCGGGTTGTTGGTGCGCACCGCCCAGCCGTCGACGACGGCGTGCGGGACGACATACGGGCCGCAGGAGAAGGACACGGCCGCGGCCAGGGCGTCGGCGGAGGTGTCCGCGTACGCACCGGCGTCCATCAGGATCTGGGCCTCCACCTTGACCAACTTGCCGTCGGCGTCCGCATGGTGGCGGTAGCGCAGCAGCGTGGGGTGGCGGTGGGCGTGCGCGAGGAAGGACTCCTCACGGGTCGCGGCGAGCTTGACGGGGCAGCCCGTACGCAGCGCCAGCAGGCCGAGCGGCAGCTGGATGCCGGGGTCCTCGCGGTCGGCGGTGGCGCCGGGCACCCCGGTCACCACGACCTTGACCTGGTCCGGTTCAAGGCCGAAGGAGGCGGCGGCCAGATCACGGTCGGTGTGCGGGTCCGTGGAGGCGGTGTAGATCTCCACGCCGCCATCGGGGCGCGGCACCGCGAGCCCGGCCTCGGCCCCGATGGGCGCCGGGTCCTGGCGGCCGATCCGGTAGAGCCCCTCGACCATCACCTCGCCCAGGGCATCGGGGTCACCGAAGCGGAGCGGGATGTGCCGGATGAGGTTGCCGTCCGGGTGCAACGGCTCCGCTTCGAAGGCCAGTTGGGGGTCGGTGACCGCGTCCTGGACCTCGTACTCGACGGCGATGGCGGCGGCGGCCAGCCGCGCCGTGTCGGGGTGGTCGGCGGCCACCGCGGCGATCGGTTCGCCGTGGTGGCGGACCTCGTCCTTGGCGAAAACCGGGCGGTCGGCGGTGCCCCGGCCGTGCCCCGAGTCGCCGGGGACGTCCTCGTGCGTGACGATGACGCGCACGCCCGGCATCTCCGCGGCGTGCTTGGTGTCGATGGACAGGATCCGCGCGCGCGGGTGCGGTGAGCGCAGCACCGCGGCCCACAGCAGCCCTTCGGCCCAGAGGTCGGCGGCGTACGGGAAGGTGCCCTCGGCCTTGGCCGGTGCGTCGGCGGGCGGCAGGGACACGCCCAGGCCGTGGGCCCGCTGCTCGACGGGGATCTGGACGCCCGCCGCGGGGGGCGCGGTGACGGCACCTGCGCCATCGGACGTGCCACTCATGCCGAAACCTCGCTTCGCCCGGCCTCGCATCCGCTCGGCGCGCACCTCTCCCTCATGCTGCCCCGGCCTCCGGCCAGGGGGACCCCCATGCTGCGCTCGCTCATGCGGAGCCTCCCGTGTGCGGATCCTGGTCGTGCGGGGCGCGACCCATGGGGTCGGCGGGGCCCGCCTGGTGGGGAATGCGGGCGGTGTCCGCCGGTGCCGCCCCGTCCGGGTCGTCCGCCGGGCCGTAGGCCGCCTCCGCCGCCTCCGCACGGGCCTTGACGACCTCGTCGACGGCGTCCAGCACACCCCGGTAGCCGGAGCAGCGGCAGAGGTTGCCGCACAGCGCCTTACGGGTCTCCAGCTCGCTGGGGGCGTGGTTGCCCTCCAGGAGGTCGTGGACGGTCATCGCCATCCCCGGTACGCAGAAGCCGCACTGCACCGCACCGGACTCGGCGAGCGCGCACTGCACGTCGGAGGGCACACCGTTCTCCGCGAGCCCCTCGACCGTACGGACCTCACTGCCCGCCGAAGTGACCGCGGGCACCAGGCAGGACGCCACCAGTCGCCCGTCCACCTGGACGGAGCAGGCCCCGCACTCACCCTGTGAGCAGCCGTCCTTGGCGCCGGCCAGACCGAGCCGCTCGCGCAGCACGTAGAGCAGCGACTCCCCGATCCAGGCGTCGGTGACCGGCCGGTCGATGCCGTTCACCCGCAGGACGTAGGAGGCGGCGGGGTGTTCGTCGTGGTCATCGGTGCCGGGGTCGCCCGCAAGGCCGGAGGCGGCCGCGAACGTGTCGTCGGGCTCGGTGGGGTCGTCCGGGCCGGCGGAGCCCTCGGTTCCGTCAGGAGCCCCGGTACGGGTGGTGCCGCCGCCGGTGGACTGCGCGCGGCCGGCGCCGTCCTCGTCGGCGGTCTCGCCGGTCCCGGCGCCCTCGCCGTCGCCGCTGTGCCCGGCGGCCACCGGGTCCGCGAGGCCGTCGGGGTCCGTGGGGCCGGTGTGCTCGACGCGCTCCGGCGGAGCGTCCGCAAAGCCGTCGGCACCCGACGCGGCGGACGTCACCGGCCCGGTCGCGTCGCTCAGCGCGAACTCGCCGGATTCCTCCGGCTGTTCGCCTTCGGCCACCGGGACGGTCCACCTGCCCGTGCCGGGCCCGTCCGCCGTTCCGTCGGGCCGCTCCGCTGCGTCCTGCTGCTGCGGCGCCCCGTCGTGCGGCGGCTGCGCCGCCTCCGCGGCAGGCGGCCACTGGGCCAGCGCGTCGGCCGGCAGCGACCAGTGCCCGGTCGCCTCGCCGTTGAGGGCACCCGCGCCCGTCCCGTACGGGTCGCCACCCGACGGGCCCCTGGCGCCGGGCAGTTCGGCGTCCGGCGCGGCGCCGCGGGCCGGGAGGCCGCGCTCGCGCGCATAGGGGTCGTCAGCGGCGGCGTGGAAGTGATCGTGCGCCGCCCCGCCGTGCGAGACGTCCTGCGGCGCCACGGGGTGCGTTTCCGCCCCGCTCGTGGCGGTCAGCCCGGTGGTGAAGTTCCAGTGCCCGGTACGGGCGGCCTCGCCGGCGTCCGTCCCCGCGTCGTCGTACGCACCGGCGCCGGGGTACCCGCCGTCCTGGTAGCCGGCGGCGCCACCGGGTCCCGTAAGGCCGGGATGCCCGGGATGAACCGAATGGCCCGGGTGGCCCGGATGGCTTCCCGTTGGTGCCGTATGCCCCGTCAACCGGTCGTCGCCAACCAGGTATTCGCCGGATTCCTCCAGGCCGTCGTCCGCCGCCGCGGGGACCGACCAGGTTCCGGGACCGCCCGCCTCCGGACTGCCCGCGACGGGCCAGTCCACCGGGTCGCCGTGCCATGACCGGGCCGCCTCGGGCGCGTCACCGTGGTAGCCCTCGGGGGAGCCGTGGTGGGCCGCGTACTCCGCCTGGGCCGGGTATCCGGCGGACGGGTCGGCGTATCCGGCCGAGGGGTCCGCGAAGGGCATCGTCCACTGGCCGGTGGCCGCCGGGTCGGCGCCCGCGTCCGCGACCGGCGGCGTGGGGGCGTGCGGCGTGAAGGAGGCCGGCGGGGTGTAGCCGTGACCGGGTGCGGCGAGCGGCTCGGCACCCGGGGTGCCGTACCGGGGTGATCCGCCTCCGTAGACCCCAGTGGTGAAGCCCTCCGGGAGCTGCACGAAGGCCGTCGCCTCCGACTCGTACTCGCCGCCCTGCGGCAGCGGCTGCCAGCCCTGTTCGGGGTGCGGCTGGTACGGATGGCGGTTGTCTGCGTCGCTCATGCCGAGCCCTCACTTCGCTCGGCCTCGCAGTCGCGAGGCGCGCACCTTTCGATGATGATCCCCCGGTCTCCGACCGGGGGGACCCCCATGCTGCGCTCGCTCATGAGAGCGCCCTCCCCAGTGCACGGCGGGCCAGGGCTGCCACCGTACGGCGCAAATGGAGTGCGGCGGGCGGCAGGGTGGCCGGTTCCGAACCGTCCTCGGGCGGCGCCGGATCCGGGATGCAGGCGGCCGCGACATAGTCACCGAAGGCCGTCAGCGCCTCGGGCACCAGGCCGCGTTCGCCGTCCCAGTCGATGAGCGAGGCCACCCACTGCTCGGCCTCCAGGGGGCGCAGCGGCATGGCGGCGACCGCGCCCACCGCGCAGCGCACGCCGCGTCTGGCCGGGTCCAGGACGAGCGACACGGAGGCGGTGGCCCGGCCGGGGCCGGTACGGCCGGTGGCTTTGAGGAAGGTCTGCGGGGCGTGCAGCAGCGGCACCCGTACGAAGCCGACGAGTTCACCGGGGCTCAGCATCTCCCGGCCGGCCAGGAGGTGGCTGACCGGGATCTCGCGACGGCCGCCCCCGGGACCGGCGATGATCACCGTGGCTTCGAGGGCGGCGAGCACCGGGAGGGTGTCGCCGGTGGGCGCGGAGGTCACGATGTTGCCGCCGAGGGTGCCGGCGTTGCGGACCTGCGGCGGGCCGGCCGCGCGGGCGGCGGCGGCGAGGCCCGGGATCAGGGCGGCGAAGTCGGGGCGTCCCATACGGGCGAGGGTGAGGCCGGCGCCGAGCAGCGCATGGCCGTCCAGGTACTGCCAGCCGCGGATCTCACTGATGCGGCCGAGGCCCACCAGGGCTGCGGGTCTGAGGAGTCCGGCGTTGACCGCCGCCATGAGGTCGGTGCCGCCCGCGACGGGAACGGCGGCGGGCATGGCGGTGAGCGCCGCCACCGCCTCGTCGAGCGAGGCCGGCAACGTCACCGTGTGCGACGCCTGCGGTGCGTGCGTGGTCAAGCCAGCTGCCCCTTCCCCGGTGTCCCGGCAGTTCCGCTCCGCCGTACGGTACGTGCTCACAGCCCGGACGTGGCAACTCTGGCACATCTTCCCGGGCCCCCGGCGCGAGGGTCCGCGAACCGGCGCTCCGTCCCCGAACAGGGTGCTGGTCCCGTTTCGTCCGCCGTCGGCCGTGCGGGAACTGCGGTGTGGCGCATCGGCGGAAGCGTCCGGCGGGGCGCACACCGCCGGTACGGCGATGCCCGGTACGGCACTACGCGGTGCGGGGTATCCGCCGTACCGCACCACCGTCCCAGGGTCCGGCCGCACGAGCGCCCTCCTTGCCCGGGGGCTCACACGTTTGGGGGCGCCCCGTCGATCGGGCGTCCGAGCACTCCGGGCCGTTTCTGCCAGGGGAGGGGGCCGCCGGGCGGGCGGTAGTCGACGCCGAGGGCGTCGAGGCGGGCGTAGTGGACAGCCATCCGCCGGGTGAAGTCCTGGTAGTCGCGCTCGGCCGGTGCGGGCAGCCGCGACCAGGCGACCTCGGCGAATGCGGCCAGCCGTGGAAACACCTGGTAGTCGAGGCGCTGCTGACTGTCCATGACCTCGGTCCAGGCATTGGCCTGGGTGCCCAGGACCTGCGCGGCCTGGTCGGCGGTCAGCTCCGGCGGTACCGGCTCGAAGCGGTAGATGTCCTCCAGGGTCCGTACGAAGCCGATCGGCACCGGCTCGTCCGGGGAGTGATGCTGACGGTGGTCCAAGTACACCTGCTGTTCTGGGCACATCACCACGTCATGGCCGGATTTGGCCGCGGCGATACCCCCCGCGTAGCCGCGCCACGAGGAGACCGCGGCGCCCTCGGCCAGTCCGCCTTCCAGGATTTCGTCCCAGCCGATCAGCCGCCGCCCGCGGTCGGCGAGCCAGCGGTCGAAGTGCCGGATGAACCAGCTCTGCAGCTCGTCCTCGCCGGACAGCGACAGCTCGGCGATCCGTGCCTGGGCGGTGGCGGACGCCTTCCACTGGTCCTTGGGGCACTCGTCGCCCCCGATGTGGACGAACGGCGAGGGGAAGAGCGCGAGGACCTCTTCGAGCACCTGCTCGTAGAACCGCAGGGTGTGGTCGGTGGGCGCCAGCACGTTGGGGTTGACGCCCCAGGTGTCCCAGACCTTCAGGGAGGTGGTGTCGATGACGTCCGTATTGCCGAGTTCCGGGTACGCGGCGATGGCGGCCTGCGAGTGTCCGGGAATGTCGATCTCGGGGACGACGGTGATATGCCGCTGGGCGGCGTAGGCGACGATCTCGCGGATGTCGTCCTGGGTGTAGTAGCCGCCGTGCGGGCGCTCGTCCCAGAGGGGAGAGGCCCGGTGGCCGAGTTTGGTGCGCTCCCGCCAGCCGCCGGTTTCGGTCAGCTTCGGATAGCGCGCGATCTCGATCCGCCAGCCCTGGTCGTCGGTGAGGTGGAGGTGCAGGACATTGAGCTTGTGGGCGGCGAGCAGGTCGAGGTAACGCAGCACACCGTCCTTGGGCAGGAAGTGCCGTGCGACATCGAGCAGCATGCCGCGCCAGGCGAAGCGGGGGCCGTCCTCGATGGTCTGCTGCGGCAGGACGGCCTCACGCCCGGGGGCGAGCGGCGCCCGGCGGAAGGCGTGCGGGCCGAGGAGCTGGCGCAGGGTCTGCGCTCCCCAGAAGACGCCGGCCGGGCCGCCGCCGGTGATCCGTACTCCCCAACGGGCTTCGGCCTCCAGCCGGTAGCCCTCCGCGGGGAGGGCGGGGTCGACGACGAGCGCGAGGGTGTCCGTCGCCTCGTCGGAGCCCGGCGGCAGCGGGAGGCCGAAGGCCGCGCCGAGGGTGGTACGCAGCCAGCGCGCGGTGTCCTCGGTGCCGAGCCCGGCCGCCAGCGTGGTGTCCTCGCCGAGGCGGACCGCGCTGCGGTAGGGCCCGTCGATGCTCAGCGGCGCCGGGACCAGGCCGCCGCCCGGTGTTGTGGGGGTGATGTCTGTGTCCGGCATGCCGTCCGTCCTTCACCGCGCCGCCCGGCCCAGGACCGGTCGGCCTGTACGAGTACGAAGAAGAGAAGAAGACCAGGAAGAGAAGACGACCAGCACGGGGGTGGTCATCACGGCCGATGCTGCCATGATCCCGCCCTGCCATGGTCCCGCCTTGGCCGTTCTCGTCCGGTGGAAGCCGTTCCCGTCCGGTTGAAGCGGTGGAAGGTGAAGAAGACCGGCCGCCTCAGGCGACGGTGGCTCACCCGGGTGGCGCGGGCGGGGCGGGCTTGGCGGGGGCCCGGCCTGTGGGGTGGGAGACGTGGCGCCCAGGGTGTGCCGTGGTGGCGGGCAGGGGCGGAGGCGATCGGCCGCAGAGGGCGGTGGGGACTCGCGCCGTGCAATTCCCGGAAGATCACGGGTGGTTGTGCGCCCCGGCGCAGGACGTCGGCCGTTCACCCGGTCCGGGGTTCGGCAACTGGCCCCGGACCGCCCAGGTTCGTCCTGGTTCATGCTGGTTCGCCCGCCCGGCCGGGAACGCCGACGGGCCCGGTCCGCGAGGGACCAGGGCCCGTATTCAAGGCTGCGAGGCGAGGCACCACCACCGCCCACCGCGTCACGGACGGCTACGTGGCTACGTCCCGACGGACGAGGGCAATGTCCCGGCGGACGGCTGAGTCCCGACGGACGACGCCATGTCCCGGCGGACGGCTACGTCCTGCGGCTCCTCGGCTCTGCTGCCCTCGTGCGCCCGCAACCGGCAGTGGCCGACCGGGCGTCACGGCGTGCGGCTGTTACTTCTTGCCGCCGTCCTTGCCGCCCTTGTCCTTGTCGCCACCGGCGCCCATGGACTCGAAGATCTCCTTGCACATGGGGCAGACCGGGTACTTCTTCGGGTCGCGACCCGGGACCCAGACCTTGCCGCACAGCGCCACGACGGGGGTCCCGTCGAGCGCGCTCGCCATGATCTTGTCCTTCTGGACATAGTGGGCGAAGCGCTCGTGGTCGCCGTCGCCGTGCGACACCTGTGGTGTCGGCTCTACGAGGGTCCCCGTACCTGCCCCGCGCTCGGGCTCAAGAGTGCTCATAACAGCCAAGGGTACTCACGCCCGCGGCAACCCGGGAGCGTTGGCCCGCCCGCCAGGTGAAGGGCAGGACCCGCAGCCGCCACGGCGACTGCCACCCAGGGCAGTGCGTACGGCGCCGTGCCCGCTCCGTGCGGCCCGCCGGCGGCCCCGGCCGGCGCACTGCCCTCCCAGGGCGGACGCCTCCCCTCAGGGCCTGCCCGGCGGCTCCCGGGCGTCGTGCCCCCAGGGCGGGCACGCCCTAGGAAGCCACCGCCATCCCGCCCCGGTCCCCGGACGTCAGGCCCAGCTCCGTGGCGAAGGCCAGCGCGGCGTCCGGGCGGACCTCGTACCAGCAGTCCTGGCCGCAGACCGTGTCCAGCAGCGTGGTGATGTCCTGGGCGCCGACCACGCGGGCCTCGGCGGCGGCCAGGAAGGCACGGACCGCCGCCATGGCGTCGACCTCGGTCTCCGTGCGGGCCACGAGGCCCTCGGCGATCTCCTTGACCGCGTCGTCACCGGGCGCGACCCAGCTCATGGCCGTCTCCAGGCCGTCGTCCGGCATCTTCTCGGGGTACGGCGCACGGGCCCAGGCGCCGTCCTGCCACCAGTAGACGAACCCGAAGAGATTGCCCTCGGCGTCCTCCCGCAACCGCTCCCAGGGCAGCCATGCGGGGCCGTCGTCCAGGAAGTCGATCTGCCGGCCGCCGATGCGCGTATGGCTGCCGTCCGAGTCCTGGCCGCACAGCAGGGCCCGGCCGTCCTCGAACAATTTCAGCCGCCACCAGTAGCTTCCGCCGCTGTTCCAGCACTGCAATCCCAGGTCACCCCAGGAGAATTCGTCCCCGTCGTCCATGGCGGCCGCCACTACCGCCAGCGTCGCGGCGCGCACCCACAGGCGCTGTGGATGGTCCAGGTCCTCGGGCACGCTCGGCCTGTGCATGGCCCCTCCCCCGCTTGTCCGGCGCGGACCCGCCGACGTGTCCGCGCACCGTCCCCTGTCATCTCGAACCATAGCGACGGGGACTGACAATTCCCCATGACGAAGCCGTCACAATAATCAAGTCGTCAACAAAATCCGGGCCCCCCGCGGGCCCGCCGTCCGCCTGCCTCGCCCGGGACCCGGCCGACCCCTCAGGCACCGGCCAGACGCAGACCAGGAACCCATCCGGCACCGACCCGGCACCCACGCGAAGCGCAACCCGGCGAGGTCAGTTCAGCGACGGATCGTCCGGATACGTCGCCACCATCGCGAGCTCGTTGCGCTGCCGCCGCAGCACCGCGCGCCACAGCTGCTCCGGGTCGGGCGAGGAGACATCGCCGGGCTCGGACTCGACGACGTACCACGCGCCGTCGACCAGTTCGTCCTCCAGCTGGCCCGGACCCCAGCCCGCATACCCGGCGAAGATCCGCAGACTGCCGAGGACCGCCGCGAGGAGTTCCGGAGGGGCCTCCAGATCGACCAGGCCGATCGCGCCGTGCACTCTGCGCCAGCCCAGCGGCTCGTCACCCGACTGCACTTCCGCCCGGTCCGCGGCCGGTACGCCGGCCATCTCCGCGCCGTCGCCCTTGGTCCGGGCGCCGCTGTCCACGGACGGGATTCCGCCCTCGCCGGACAGCCCGCCGGGCACCACGGCCACCCCGAGCGCCGAGTCCAGCGACACCGGGCCGCCCTGGAAGACCACCCCGGGCTCGCCGGCCAGTCCGGCCCAGGGCGCGAGGATGTCCGCGACGCCGACCGGCGTGGGACGGTTGAGGACCACGCCGAGGGAGCCCTCCTCGTCGTGGTCGAGGAGCAGCACCACCGCGCGGTCGAAGTTCGGATCGGCGAGCGCGGGCGTCGCGACAAGAAGCCGCCCTGTGAGCGAGGACACCTCGGTCATGGCCACATGATCCCGCACTTCTGCCCGAAGCGGGGAGTCAACGCCCGGACCCGGGCGAGAGCAGGGCAGGGCGTACGGCGGCAGCACCGGCGCACAACGTCGGGGCCGGATAGGCCATTCAAGACATTATCTGGCAAATTCGGCCAAAGGTCGATTACAGATCAAAGGCGGATCGTAGCGGAGCGTGTTGTGGCAAAGCCATTACATGCTCCGAGACTGCAGGGGTCTACGGACTCACCCCCGCCCGCCCTTACCATTTCAGCTTGGCCCTGCCCGTCTCCAGGAACGCGAGATCCATGACCGTCTCTACTGACGACGTACTGCTTGTCCACGGCGGCACCCCGCTCGAGGGCGAGATCCGGGTTCGCGGCGCGAAGAACCTTGTGCCGAAGGCCATGGTCGCCGCCCTCCTCGGCAGCGGCCCCAGCCGACTGCGCAACGTGCCCGATATCCGCGACGTACGTGTGGTGCGCGGGCTGCTGCAGCTGCACGGCGTCACGGTCCGCCCGGGTGATGAGCCGGGCGAGCTGATCCTCGACCCGTCACACGTCGAAAGCGCCAACGTCGCCGACATCGATGCGCACGCCGGCTCCTCACGGATTCCGA
The DNA here is from genome assembly GCF_043200375.1 of Streptomyces sp. NPDC048434. NCBI lineage: Bacteria > Bacillati > Actinomycetota > Actinomycetes > Kitasatosporales > Streptomycetaceae > Streptomyces > Streptomyces sp. NPDC048434. Next base: position 99,901 of record NZ_JBICXQ010000016.1, read on the forward strand.
TCCTGTTCTGCGGCCCGCTGCTGCACCGCCTCGGCCACGCCTTCATCCCCGGCCTGGGCGGCTGCGACATCGGCGGCCGGCCGGTCGACTTCCACTTCGACGTGCTGCGCCAGTTCGGCGCGACGATCGAGAAGCGCGCCGACGGGCAGTATCTGGAGGCCCCGCAGCGGCTGCGCGGCACCAAGATCCGGCTGCCGTACCCGTCGGTCGGCTCCACGGAGCAGGTGCTGCTGACCGCCGTGCTGGCCGAGGGCGTCACCGAGCTGTCGAACGCCGCCGTGGAGCCGGAGATCGAGGACCTCATCTGCGTGCTGCAGAAGATGGGCGCGATCATCTCCATGGACACCGACCGGACCATCCGGATCACCGGTGTCGACAAACTCGACGGCTACACCCACCGCGCCCTCCCGGACCGCCTGGAGGCGGCCTCCTGGGCGTCCGCGGCGCTGGCCACCGAGGGCAACATCTACGTCCGCGGCGCGCAGCAGCGGTCGATGATGACCTTCCTCAACACCTTCCGCAGGGTCGGCGGCGCCTTCGAGATCGAGGACGAGGGCATCCGTTTCTGGCACCCGGGCGGCCTGCTCAACGCCATCGCCCTGGAGACCGACGTCCACCCCGGTTTCCAGACCGACTGGCAGCAGCCGCTGGTCGTCGCGCTGACCCAGGCGTCGGGCCTGTCGATCGTGCACGAGACGGTCTACGAGTCCCGGCTCGGCTTCACGTCCGCGCTCAACCAGATGGGCGCGCACATCCAGCTCTACCGGGAGTGCCTGGGCGGCTCCGCCTGCCGCTTCGGGCAGCGCAACTTCCTGCACTCCGCAGTCGTTTCCGGACCGACCAAGCTGCAGGGCTCCGATCTGGTCATCCCCGACCTGCGCGGCGGCTTCTCGTATCTGATCGCGGCGCTGGCGGCGCAGGGCACCTCCCGGGTGCACGGCATCGACCTGATCAACCGCGGCTACGAGAACTTCATGGAGAAGCTCGTGGAACTGGGTGCCGACGTCGAGCTGCCGAACGGCGCACTGCCCAACTGAGCGCCGGGGGAGCGGCTTTCCACCGCTCCCCCGACACCCCGTAGGGGCCGAGCGGGACTCCCCCCGAATGAAGCCCCGCTCAGCCCTCCGCCACCAGCACCGGCTTCTCGTGCGGGCTGACCGTGCACCGTGCGCCCGGGGTCAGCTCGCCTGCCTCCCAGCTGGGCACATCGGCCTTGAGCTGGATGCCGGTCTCGGTGGTGAGATGGAGACGGGTGGTGGCGCCGAGGAAGGTCGCCACCCGTACGGTCGCGGACATCCCCTCCGCGCCCGCGTCCGTACGGATGACGAGACCTTCCGGCCGGAGCAGTACGTCGACCGTACGGCCCTCGGTGCCGCCCGGTGCCGCCCCGTGGACCGGCAGGCGGCGGCCGAACAGTTCCACCACCCCGCGGTCCCGGACGGTGCCGGGCAGGCGGTTCATGGTGCCCACGAACTCCGCGACGAACGGTGTCGCCGGGCGCTCGTACAACTCGGCGGGTGCGGCGCACTGTTCGAGCCGCCCGCCCTGCATCACGGCGACGCGGTCCGCCATGGACAGCGCCTCTTCCTGGTCGTGGGTGACGAAGACGGTGGTGATGCCGAGTTCGAGCTGGATGCGGCGGATCTCCTCGCGGAGGCTGAGCCGCACCTTGGCGTCGAGCGCGGACAGCGGCTCGTCCAGGAGGAGTACGCGCGGGCGGACGGCAAGGGCGCGGGCGAGGGCGACGCGCTGCTGCTGGCCGCCGGAGAGCTGCTGCGGATAGTGGCCCTCACGGCCGGGCAGGCCGACCAGTTCCAGCAACTCAGCGGCGCGGGCGGCGCGTTCGGCCGCGGTGGCCTTGCGGACCCGCAGACCGTAGGCGATGTTCTGGGCGGCCGTCATGTTGGGGAAGAGGCTGTAGGACTGGAAGACCATGCCGATGTCGCGGCGGTGCGCGGGGAGGCCGGTGACGTCCTGGCCGTCCATGGCGAGCTCGCCGCCGTCGGCGGTCTCGAAGCCCGCGATGATGCGCAGCGCGGTGGTCTTGCCGCAGCCGGACGGGCCGAGCAGGGCGACCATCTCGCCGGGCGCGACGTCCAGGTCCAGGCCGTCCAGCGCGGTGGTCGAGCCGAACCGCCGACGGAGCCCCTTGAGTTGTACGGGTACGGTCATGACGTCTTCCTTTGCCGGCGGGTACGGCGGGTCCGGCCGCCCGCCAAGAGGGTGAGCAGAAGCAGCAGGCCCCAGGTGAGGAAGAGGCTCAGCATGGCGGCGGCACCGGCGAGTTCGGCCTCCTCGTTGCCGACCTCCACCATCCACACGGCGAACGGCCGGTAGCCGAGCACGGAGGCGACGGTGTACTCGCCGAGCACCATGGCCAGGCTGAGGACCGCGCCGCTGACGACGGCGGGCCGCAGATTGGGCACGACCACCCGCGCCAGGGTGGTGAGCCGTCCGGCGCCCAGGCTGCGGGAGGCCTCGACCAGCGTCTTGAGGTCGACGGCGCGCAGTCCGGCGTCCAGCGAGCGGTAGAGGAACGGCAGCGACATGACGGTGTAGAGCAGGACAAGGACGAGCGGGAAGTTCTCGTCCTGGATGACCATCAGGGTCTGGTAGAAGGGCGTCCTCGCCAGGCCGGGCGCCCACGACAGCACCGTGTTGACGCCGGCGACCAGCGCGATCGGCGGGACGACCAGCGGCGTCATGCACAGGATCTCGACGAGCGGGCGCAGCCGCGGCAGCCGGAGATGGACGACGACCATGGCGGGGACGACCAGCAGCAGGCCCAGCGCGACGGTGGCCAGGCCCAGTTCGACGGAGAGCAGCAGGCTGCCCAGCATGTCGCCGGAGACCAGATGGCCGGTGTAGACGTCGAGGGAGAAGCCCTTGACGGGGTCGTCGACGGTGAACCAGAGGGAGGCGGCGACGGGGACCGCGAAGTAGAGGAACGCCAGGAGGAGGACGGCGAGGCGCCCGTAGGGGCGGCGGCCGCGGGCGGAGGGTGCGGGGCGCTGCTCGGGGGTGCGGTCCGAGGGCGGTGCCACGGGTGGCTGCGCGGCGGTGGTCATCCCAGCCATCGGGCGCTCCTGCGCTGCAGCGGTATCTGCACGGCCATCACCAGCAGCGCGATGACGACCATGTTGAGGCTCATGGCGAGGGCCAGGTTCTCCTGGCCGACCAGGACGTTTCCGGCCAGTGCGTTGGAGATCTGCACGGTGATCAGCGGCACCGAGCTGCCGACCATGACGGCGGCGGTGGCGTGCGAGGCGAAGGCGGTGCCGAAGAGCAGTACCGCGCCGCCGAGCAGCGAGGGCAGCAGGACGGGGAGGCCGATGTGCCGCCAGAACTGGCCGCGGGTGGCGCCGCAGGAGGCGGCGGCCTCCCGCCACTGGGTGCGCAGCCCGTCGAGCGCGGGCAGCACGGTCACCACCATCAGCGGGATCATGAAGTAGAGGTAGGCCAGCACCAGTCCGGCGGTGGTGTAGAGGCTGAACCCGGTGTCGCCGAGGGACAGCAGCCGGGTGAGGGTGCCGGTGGTGCCGAGTGTCGCGACGAAGGCGAAGGCGAGCGGGGCGCCGGAGAAGTTGGCGAGCACCCCGGAGGCGGCGACCACGGCGCGGCGCAGGGCGGGGCGCCTGGAGGCGACGACGGCCTGCGCGATGAGGGTGCCGAAGAGCGTCGCCAGCAGTGCGCAGATCAACGAGAGTTGGACGCTGCCGCCGAGGCCGGTGGCGTAGATGCCCTTGAGCGACTGGCGGACGTTGCCGAGGGTGGCGTGGCTGTGGCCGGTGGCCGGATCGGTGGCGGTGAAGGCGCCGTGGACCAGGGCGCCGGCCGGCAGGCCGAAGCAGAGCGCGAGGAAGACGAAGAAGGGGAGGACGGCCGGCCAGTGGCGGCGGCCGGTTCTGCGGCGCGGGCGGCCGGGCGGGCCGGCGGCCGTCGTGGGTCGGTCACTCATACGCGGGAGGTCTCCAAGGGGCGGGGAGGGGGGTGAGCGGGGGTCAGCCGACGGCCTTGCCCCAGCCCTCGTTGATGGCCACCTTGGCGGCGTCCTCCTGTTCCGGTGTGGGGAAGCGGGGGGTGCCGTGGACCTCGGGGAGGCGGGCGGCGGCCTTCTTGTCGGCGGTGCCGTCCTTCTCCATCCGGTCGAGGAGGGCGGGCCGGGAGTAGCCCCGCAGCCAGATGTTCTGGCCCTGGGGGCTGTAGAGGAATTCCAGCCACAGCCGGGCGGCGGCGGGGTGCGGGGCGTACGCGTTGACGCCCTGGTTGTAGTACTGGGAGTACTGGCCGTCGGAGGGCACGGTGACCTGCCAGTCGACGCCCTTGGCGGTGAGTTCCTTGCGGTAGCCGAGGTTGAGGTAGTCCCAGTCGAGGGAGATCGGGGTCTCGCCCTTGCGGATGGTGGCCGGCGAGGAGTCGACGGGCACGAAGTTGCCGCTCTGCTTGAGCTTCTTGAAGAAGTCGAGGCCGGGCCGGACGTCGTCGAACGAGCCGCCGTTGGCGAGCGCGGCGGCGAAGATCGCGGAGAACGCCGAGGACGACTCCGCCGGGTTGCCGTTGAGCGCGACCTTGTTCCGGTACTGCGGCTGCAGCAGCTCGGCGAAGGTCTTGGGGCACTTCTTGACGGCCTTGGCGTCGCAGCCGATGGAGATATAGCCGCCGTAGTTGTTGAGGTACGAGCCGTCGGCCTGTTTCTGCGCGCGGGGGATGTCGCGCCAGCCGGTCACCTCGTACGGGGCGAGCAGCCGCTTGCCCTGGGCGTTGCGCATGAACGCGGTGCCCAGGTCGAGGGCGTCGACGGCGCGGTCCTGGCCGCGGCGCTTGTCGGCGGCGCCGAGGGCGAGCTGGCTGGTGCCGCCGGGGTTCTCGTTGTTGACCTCGATGCCGTACTTCCGCTCGAAGGTCTTGATCATCTCGCCATAGTTCGCCCAATCGGGGGCCAGCGCGTAGACGTTGAGCCGGCCTTCCTTCTTGGCGGCCTTGACGAGTGCGTCCATGCCGCCGAGGTCCGCGGCCGACCGCGCGGTGGCCGCCTTGCTGGTGACGGCGGCCGGGGCGTAGCCGCAGCCGCCGGTGGCCGCGCCGGCCACGAGGACCGCAACGCCGCCGGCGAGTGCCCGGCGCGTACCGGCCGGTCGGGGTGGCTTCACTGGTTACTCCTGGATCTTTGGCCCACCACCTGTATGGACAAGCCGCCGTCAGTAAGCCCCGTCAAAATAACCGCAAGATGAGTCTCAGACAAACCCCTGGCACATAAAAACCGCAGGTCATAAGCGTTATAATGGAAAAGGTTTAGAGTTTGGCGCAGTGGTTAGACGCATACCCCGTGACGGCGTGGCTCTCTACCTCTGTGCACAGCTGACCCGCTCGTTCCGACCCTTCCGGCAGGTACGGATCCGTCCCGCCGGCCACGTCCTGACCAGGCCGCGAGGAGTCCTGTTGACCCGACGCCACCAGCAGATCGCCGAGGCGCTGCGCCGGGCGATCACCGAGGGGCGGCTCCCCGTGGGCAGCGCCCTGCCCTCGGAGACCGAACTCGCCGCCACCCACGGCGTCTCGCGCGGCACGGTCCGCCAGGCGCTGGCCGCGCTGCTCGCCGAAGGACTGATCGGCTCCCGCCAGGGCGCCCGGCACCTCGTGCTGAGCACCGCGCCCAGCCAGAGCTTCACCGAGCTGCGCAGCTTCGCCCAGTGGGCGCACGCGGGCGGCCACACCCCCGGCGGCCGGGTACACGAGAGCATCCGCGGCACGGCCTCCGTGGAAGAGGCCGCGCTGCTGCAACTGGCGCCGGGCGCCGAGGTGCTGCGGGTGCTGCGGCTGCGGACCCTGGACGGCGAGCCGGTGTTGCTGGAGCGCACGGTCTACGCGGGCTGGATCGCCGGTGCGGTCGAGGAGCTGCCGGCCGACTGCGAGTCGGTCACCCAGGCGCTCCTGGACTCCCGCGGTCTGGTTTTCGCCCACGGTGAGCACCACTTGGACGCCCTCGCGGCGGGCACCGTGGACGCCCGGGAGTTGCGGGTGCGACGGGGCAGCCCGTTGCTGCGCGTACGCCGCACCACCACCACTGCGGAGGGCCGCCCGGTCGAGACCTCCGACGACCGCTACCGCCCCGGAGCTGTGGTCTTCACCGTCCGCAACTCCACCCAGGCCAACCCGCTGGCCCGCACCCCGGCCGACTGACCCGGCACCGCCGCCCCGGCGCCCCTCAGCCCCTCACGCCCTCACGCCCTCACGCCCTCACGCCCTCACGCCCTCACCAGCGAACAGCGAGCCCACCCATGCCCGTGATCCCCCCGCCCGCCCCCGTGCTCCCCGCGGCCCTGCTGTGCGACATGGACGGCACCCTCGTCGACACCGAGCACCAGTGGCTGGACACGGTGGCCGGCTTCCTGCGGGAACAGGGCCTCGCGGCCACGGACGAGGTGCTGGCGGACTTCGCCGGAGCGCCGGTGGACGACGCCGCCGAGCGTCTGGTGCGCGAGTACGGGGTGCGCTGCGACGTCACCCGGACGGCTGCCCGGCTGGACCGGGACTTCACCGCCAAGGTCGCGGCCGGCGTCACCGTCCAGCCGGGTGCGCTGCGGCTGCTGGACCGGGCGCGGGCGCTGGGCATACCGGCCGCCCTGGTCACCGCCTCCGAGCGGCATGTCGCCGATCTGGTGCTGCGCACGCTCGGCGCGCACCGCTTCGCGCTGTCGGTCACCTCGGGCGAGGCGCCGCGCGGCAAGCCGCACCCCGACCCGTATCTGGCCGCCGCGGCCGGTCTCGGGGTCGACCCCGCGGACTGTCTGGCCGTCGAGGACACCCCCACGGGCGCCGCGGCGGCGCTGGCCGCGGGCTGCCGGCTGCTGGCCGTACCGAGCGTGCCGGGCATCGTTGCGGGGCCCCGCACGGCCGTGGCGGCCTCTCTGGAGGACGTGGACCTGGCGGACTTCCCTTTCGCCCGGTCCGTCTGATCCCGGCGGGCACAGGCGGCCCCAGACGGGCGCAGACCGCTCCCGGGGCCGCAACACCCCCGTGGCGCACGGAAAGGCGGCCATCCCTGGAAGGGATGACCGCCTTTTGTGCCGTGCTAGGGGGTGTTACTTACCCTTGGCGGCTTCCTTGAGCTTGGAGCCCGCGGAGACCTTCACGCTGTAGCCGGCCGGGATCTGGATCGGGTCGCCGGTCTGCGGGTTGCGCGCGGTGCGAGCGGCACGGTGGGTGCGCTCGAAGGTCAGGAAGCCGGGGATGGTGACCTTCTCGTCGCCCTTGGCGACGACCTCGCCGGTCACCTCGGCGAGGGCGGCCAGAACGGCGTCGGCGTCCTTGCGGGTCACCTCGGCGCGATCGGCCAGAGCGGCCACCAGCTCACTGCGGTTCATGTTTGTACTCCCGTGTTCTTCTTGCCAATGAGGCGTGAGATCGAAGCCGATGCTGCCAGGGTCCTCGGACAGTCCCCGGACCCGGGTCTGGTGCCAGACCCTCGCGCCCGATTACGCATCCTGCCCCCACCTGCGGCGGTAAAGCCAATCCGGCACCCAGGAGGGTCACACGAAAAGCGCCACTGCCTCGTAGTGGTGACGCTCCGTATCATTCCCGCTCCGGGCCGGCCCCACAGGGCGGCGGTCGCTTGCTGCCCGCCACCCTATGGGGGCCCCAACGACGGCGTGTCCAGCGACGCGCCGTACTCAGACCGCCGTGGCAGCCGTCACAGCCGGGTCGCCGCTCTTCGCCGCTTCCCGGACCGCTCCGGCCACCGCGCCCGCGACCTTCTCGTTGAAGACGCTGGGGATGATGTAGTTCGGGTTGACCTCGTCCTCCAGGACGACGTCCGCGAGGGCGCCGGCCGCGGCCAGCATCATCTCGGTGTTCACCGTACGGGAGTGGGCGTCCAGCAGGCCGCGGAAGACGCCGGGGAACACCAGGACGTTGTTGATCTGGTTCGGGAAGTCGGAGCGGCCGGTGGCCACGACGGCGGCGGTCTGCCGGGCGACGGCCGGGTCGACCTCCGGGTCGGGGTTGGCGAGTGCGAACACGATCGCGCCCTCGGCCATCTTCGAGACGTCCTCGCCGTCCAGGACGTTGGGCGCGGAGACCCCGATGAAGACGTCCGCGCCGACCACGGCCTCCTTGAGGGTGCCGGTGACGCCCTCGGGGTTGGTGTTGTCGGCGATCCAGCGCAGCGGCGAGTCCGGGTCGGCGTCGACCAGGTCGGTGCGGCCGGCGTGCACCACACCGTGGATGTCGGCGACGACGGCGTGCTGGACGCCGGCGGCCAGCAGCAGCTTGAGGATGGCGGTACCGGCCGCACCGGCGCCGGACATCACGACCCGGACGTTCTCGACCTTCTTGCCCACCACGCGCAGCGCGTTGGTGAGCGCGGCGAGCACCACGATGGCGGTGCCGTGCTGGTCGTCGTGGAAGACCGGGATGTCCAGGGCCTCGCGCAGCCGCGCCTCGATCTCGAAGCAGCGGGGGGCGGAGATGTCCTCCAGGTTGATGCCGGCGAAGCCGGGGGCGATGGCCTTGACGATCTCCACGATGGCGTCGGTGTCCTGGGTGTCCAGGCACAGCGGCCAGGCGTCGATGCCGGCGAAGCGCTTGAAGAGGGCCGCCTTGCCCTCCATGACGGGCAGCGCGGCCTTGGGGCCGATGTTGCCCAGGCCCAGCACGGCGGAGCCGTCCGTGACGACCGCGACGCTGTTGCGCTTGATCGTCAGCCGGCGGGCGTCCTCGGGGTTGTCGGCGATGGCCTGGCAGACGCGGGCGACACCCGGGGTGTAGATCATCGACAGGTCGTCACGGTTGCGGATGGGGTGCTTCGACGACATCTCGATCTTGCCGCCGAGGTGCATCAGGAACGTACGGTCGGAGACCTTGCCGAGCGAGACGCCCTCGATGTGGCGCAGCTGCTCGACGATCTCGTCGGCGTGGGCCGTGGAGGTCGCCGCGATGGTGACGTCGATGCGGAGCTTCTCGTGTCCGGACGCCGTGACGTCGAGGCCGGTCACCGAGCCTCCGTGGGACTCTACGGCCGTGGTGAGCTGGGAGACCGCGGTTCCGCTCGCGGGCACCTCCAGCCGGACCGTCATCGAGTAGGAGACGCTGGGCGCCGTTGCCATGGCCGACTTCCTCTGCTTTCACCGTGTCGCTGGATTGCCGTCCGATCGTCGCACCTACCGCGGAGTATGCGGTAGCCGCCCCACATTGCGAACATTTTGTTCGTGAGGGCCTGTGCCTGCGGAAAACGACTTCCACCATACGAGAATTCGCGCCCACAGCAAAGAGGCCCACGCCATCAAGTGACGTGGGCCTCTTTGTCTGGTCTATGACACCGACCCGCCATGCTCGCCTCGCGGCAAGTGGTCGCTCGTAGCGACGATGGTTGGGCCCGGGGGCTTGGATCGGGCCGGTGCCGTCACCCAGGCTAACAAACCAACCCCGGAAGCGAATCCCGTCCCGCGGGGCCGATTTCAAGACCCCTCGTACGGCGGCGCGCAGCGCGCGGCTGCGCCCGCCGTACGGGTGCCGGAACGGCCCGGCGGCCGGTCAGTCCCGCAGCAGATCCGGCACCCCGGCCGCGTCCGGCTCGTCCCGTCCGGCCGACAGCACGGTCAGCTGCCGGGTGGCCCGGGTCAGCGCCACGTACAGGACCCGAAGTCCGGCCGGGGACTCATCGGCGATCTCGGCCGGCGAGACCACCAGCGTGGCGTCGTACTCCAGCCCCTTGGCCTCCAGGGAGCCCAGAGCCACCACCCGGTCGCCGAGCGGGGCCAGCCAACGGCGGGCCTGCGCCCGACGGTTCATGGCCACCACGACGCCGACCGTGCCGTCCACCTCGTCCAGCAGCCGCTCGGCCTCGGCCACCGTGGCCTGCGCCAGCGCCGCCTCGTCGGCGGACCGGGCCTCGCGGTCCCCGTCCGCGACGAGCGCGAAGCGCGGCTGAAGGCCCGTGGAGCGAACCGCCTTCGGCGACTGCATACCGGGCATCGCCAGCGCCAGCACCTTGGCGGCCAGTTCGGCGATCTCCGCGGGGTTGCGATAGTTCACGGTGAGCGTGAAGCGGCGGCGCGGACGGGTACCGAGCGCCTCGTCACGGGCGACGGCGGCCTCGTCCGGGTCGGACCACGAGGACTGCGCGGGGTCCCCGACGACCGTCCAGGTCGCATGCCGGCCGCGGCGGCCGACCATCCGCCACTGCATCGGCGTCAGGTCCTGCGCCTCGTCGACGATGACATGGGCGTAGTCGGTGCGCTCCTCCTCCAGCCGTTCGCGCCGACTGCGGCCGCCGCCGTTGCGCTCCGTGTAGGTCGAGAGCTCCTCCAGGCCCGTCAGATGGTCCAGCGGATCGGCCTCGCGCGGACGGGGCGGGCGGATCGGGGCGCCGAGAACCAGCTGCAGCTCGTCCAGCAGCGCGACATCGTGCACCGACAGCGGACCGTGCCCCGTGTCGTCCAACCGCCGCAGCGAGCGGGCCAGTTGGCGCACCTCGCGCTGATGGAGGATCCGGCGCGCCCAACGGCCCAGCAGGCGCTCGTCGGCCATCGCGGCGAGGACCCCGCGCGGGGTCAGCTCGGGCCACCAGGCGTCCAGGAACTCCTGGAAGTCGGGCTCGGTGGTGATGTCCTCGTCGAAGCCCTCGCGGGCCTCGGCGGCCAGTTCGGGGTCCGTGTAGCGGCGGGTGGCGCCGGACTTGGCCCACAGGGCGTCCAGGATCAGCCGGCGGGCGCGCGGGCGCAGCAGATTGACCGGTGCGGTGCCGCCGAGTGCGGACTGCCGGATGGCATGCAGCTCGTCGGCGTCCAGCTCGATCCGCTGGCCGAAGGCCACCACCCGCAGCCGGGCGGGTACGACCGGGGCGGGGCGGGAGGGTCTGGAGCGGGTGCGGCGGCCCTTGCGTTCCCCGTCGTCGGCGCCGTTCTCGGCGGGCGCGGTGAAGAGGTCCTCCAGGGAGAGCTGGGCGTCCTCGCCCGCCCGGGGGGAGGATTCCGGCGCCGCGGCCGCGGGGGCCGCCAGCTCCAGTGCCCCGCGTGCCGCCTTGCGCAGCAGCTTCTGCATCCGGGAGGAGCCCTTGATACGGGCCACCGCGGGCGGGTCGAATGCGGTCGCCTCGGCGCCGTCCACCAGCGAGCCGAGCGCCCGGATGGCGACCTGGCCCTCCTCGCCGAGCGACGGCAGGACGCCTTCGGTGTAGGCGACCAGCAGCGGCGTCGGGGAGACGATCAGGATGCCGCCCGCGTAGCGGCGCCGGTCCTGGTAGAGGAGGTAGGCGGCGCGGTGCAGCGCCACCGCGGTCTTGCCCGTGCCGGGACCGCCCTCGACCTCGGTGACGGAGGCGGCGGGAGCCCGGATCACCATGTCCTGCTCGGCCTGGATGGAGGCGACGATGTCCCGCATGGTGTGGCTGCGGGCCCGGCCCAGCGCGGCCATCAGCGCACCGTCACCGATCGCCGGCAGCTCCTCGCCGTCCAGCGTGGCGGTGACCTCCGGGCGCATCAGATCGTCCTCGACGCCGAGGACCTTGCGGCCCTTGGAGCGGATCACCCGTCGGCGCACGACCCGGCCCGGCGCGACCGGGGTGGCCCGGTAGAAGGGCGCGGCGGCCGGCGCCCGCCAGTCGATGACCAGCGGGGAGTAGTCCGCGTCGAGAACGCCGAGGCGGCCGATGTGCAGCGTCTCGGCGATCGCGGCGCGGTTGTCCTCGATGGCACCGTCGGCGGGCTCGACGGAGGTGAAGGCGCCGTCCGAGCCCTTCTGGCCGTCCTTGCCGAGGAGCAGGTCGATCCGGCCGAAGAGGAAGTCCTCGTACTCGGAATTCAGGCGGTGGAGATGGACGCCGGCCTGGAAGACCTGGGCGTCACGTTCGGCGAGTGCGCCGGGCGTGCCGACCTGGCCGCGTTGGGCGGCGTCGTTCATCAGGAACTCCGCCTCGTGGATCTTCTCCTCGAGGCGCCGGTAGACGCGGTCCAGATGCGTCTGCTCGGATTCGATCTCACGGTCGCGAACGGAATCCGAAGCGTGATCCGGTGCGTGCGTGGCGTTGTGCGCGGCCACCCAGGCCCCCTTCTGCTGTGCGTAGGGCAGCCGTCAACCGTACGCGAACCAGGCACCGCGCGCACCTGGTGAAAGGGACAAAGTCGGGCGAGTTTGGTCGGATGTTGACTCAAGCCTTTACGTCGGGCGTGACCCGGCCGAAGGGATTGCCGATCGGAAGCATGGCGGTCCTTGACGGGCGCCCCGTGCCGTACCCGGCCCGGGGCGCCTGCCCGCACCGCTCAGACGTTCACCTTCGCCAGCTGCTTGCCGTCCATCGTGGTGACCTCGAAGTGGTCGATGTCGCCGCGGTTGAAGCCCGCGCCGCCCGCCGCGTACAGCGGCTCGCGGTTCCACTTCGCGGCGCCGCCCGGGACGCCGTAGCCCCCCTTGGGCACCGCCCAGGTGGTGATGGTCTGCCGTTTGCCGTCCTTGCCGACGGCGACCAGGTCGCAGGTGAGCGGCCCCTTGACGTTGGCGAGTTCCAGGACGACCTGGGTGCCCCAGGGCCGTGCCGCCATGGAGACGCCCGCCGAGACCTTGGTGTCCGGGTCGACGGAGCTCGCCTTCTCGCCCGCCGCGTACTGGGCCCGGACGGCGTTCGCCAGCGGCGGCGTCGGCTTCTCCTCGGAGCCCTGGGGCTTCAGGGTGAGGGCGGCGAGCGGCCCGCCGACGATCAGCACGGCGGCCGCGGCGACCAGGAACAGCCGTCGCCGGGCACGGCCGCGCCGGGTGACGGCGACCTCGTCGAGCAGTCCGTCCAGCAGCCCCGGGCCGGGGACGGCTGTGATCGTCTGCGGGGTGGGCGCGGACTGCTTGAACTCGGCCAGTACCGGCGACAGGCCCATGAGTTCTTCGAGCTCGGCCGCGCACTGGTGACAGCCGACGAGATGCGCCTCGAACCGGTCGGCGTCGGCAGCGTCCAGGACGCCCAGCGCGTAGGCGCCGACGTCGGTGTGCCGGTCCGGCTGCGTGGGCGGGTTCACTCCGTCACTCCTCGTTCCTCGAGCGAGAGTCTCAGGGAGCGCAGCGCGTAGAACACCCGGGACCGCACGGTCCCGGCCGGTACGCGCAGCACCTCCGCTGCCTCGTTGACCGTACGTTCCTTGAAGTACGTCTCGACGAGGGCCTCTCGGTGGGCCTGGCTCAGGTCGCTCAGCGCCTCGGAGATCGTCATCAGGCGCAGTGCCCGGTCGATCACATCGGCGGCGGGCATCGTCTCCAGAGGGGTCGGGTCGACCTCTTGGGGCCGAGCCTTACGGCTGCGGTGCCCGTCGATGACGATCCGCCGTGCGACGGTCACCAGCCAGGGGCGTATCGAGCCGGTCGCCCGTTGCAACTGGTCGGCGTTGCGCCAGGCGCGCACCAGCGTCTCCTGCACCACGTCCTCCGCGCGGTGCCGGTCGCCCGCCACCAATCGCAGGACGAAGGCGAGTAGCGGGCCCGCATGATCGTCATAGAGGGCTCGCATGAGCTCCTCGTCAGGTGTCGTCCTGTCTGCCACGACGGCATCCTTACGCACTCCAACTCCCGGGTCGATAGCCCAGATCGCCCAAGATCGCCGGGGGACCCTGCCATGAATCGGACTTGCGGTGAGGAGTACGGACGGGACGGACGGGTTACTCAGAGTTCGGCGGAAAATTTTTCTGCGCCGGTCACGGCACCCTGACCAGCGCTTCCGTCCTGCTCCCTGCGCACCGTCGTCCGCCTCCGGTGCCGGGCCACCCGCTCCCGGTTGCCGCACACCTCGCTGGAGCACCAGCGGCGGCGCCGGCCGCGCGATGTGTCCAGATACACCAGGGTGCAGCTCTCGCCCGCGCACTGCCGCAGCTGCGCGCGGGCCACCTCGTCGGTCAGCAGCCCGATCGCGTCCCGGGCCACCGCGGCCAGCAGCCCGGCGCAGTCGGGCGGGCCGGGGAGGGCACCGGCGAGGGTGCCGTCGGCGGTGCGTACCGCGCACAGGGCGGGCGGCTGCCCGGACCCGGCCGCGGAGTTGACCAGCGCCAGATCGGCGTCGTCCGCCCGGCCCCGCAGCTCTGCGTGCACCACGCGGCGCAGCAGCTCGCGCAGTGCGCGGAAGCGGCCGACCCAGCTGCCGTCCACGCCGTCCAGCGGGGTGCCGCGCGGCACCAGCCCCGCTCCGACCAGCCACGCCCGCAACTGGTCGGGGCCGGTGAGCCGTTCGGCGGGGGCGCCGTCGGTCGTGGCCGCCAGGTCCAGGCAGATCCGCCCGCAGTCGAACCGCAGGTCGCAAGGCGACGCCATGTGCCTGTCACTCCTTAGGGACCAAACGTGTGTGCTCCCAGAGTGCCCGCCCCGGGGGCTCGCCGGAACCCTCCGGAGGCGATCACTCCACGCATGCACCGCACAGGAACCTCGTACGTAGACGCTGTGTGTATACATCTCATGTATAGTCCGCGGCGCGGCGGTCCGCGGGCCCTCGCGCCCCGGCCCGCCGCATGTCGTAGCGCTCCTTGCCCCTCCAGGACGAAGGTCTCCATGTCGCGCAAGTCCCTGCTCACGAACCGCGCCGGCCTGACCCACAAGATCGGTTACGCGGTCCGCAACCCGGCCCGGATCGCCCCGTACGCCAAGCGCACCGCCCGCGACACATGGCTCCGCTTCAAGCACCCCGACCATGTCGCGTACTACCGGGCGGTGATGTCCTCGGACACCGGCCGCAACCCGGAGGCCGCGGTCGGCAGCCGCAGTCATGAACGCTGGCTGGCGCTGGGCGAGATGCAGTTCGACTACCTGGCCGAGCACGGGCTGAAGCCCGGCCACCGGATGCTGGACATCGGCTGCGGCAATCTGCGCGCCGGCTGGCGCTTCATCGCCCATCTGGACACCGGCAACTACTACGGCATCGACATCTCGCCGGACATCCTGATATCCGCGAAGCAGACCCTGACGACCTACGAGCTCCAGGACAAGCTTCCGCACTTGACGATCACCCAGAACCTGACGCTGGACTTCCTGCCGTCCGCCCACTTCGACGTCGTCCACGCGCACAGCGTCTTCTCGCACTCACCGCTCGGCGTCATCGACGAGTGCCTCGCCCACGTCGGCCGGATCCTGGCACCCGGCGGCTTCTTCGACTTCACCTTCGACCGCACCGAGGGCGCCGAACACCAGGTGCTGCGCGAGGACTTCTACTACCGGACCGAGACCCTGCTGCGGCTGGCCCGCACACACGGCCTGGAGGCGCGCTTCATGGCGGACTGGGAGAAGCGGCCGCACGGCCAGTCCAAGATCCGGGTGAACAACCCCGCGTAGGGCGCCGGACCGCCCCCGAGCCGCCGGGCCGGTCCCCGCTCCCCCGCCCGCGAGGCCGCGGCTCCCCGCCGGACCGGCCCCGGCTCCGGCCCCGCGCGAGGCCGCTACTCCCCGCCGTACTTGTCCGTGTCCGCATGCGGGTCGAGCGACAGCCGGTAGCCGCGCTTGACGACCGTCTGGATCAGCTTCGGCGCGCCCAGCGCCCCCCGCAGCCGGGCCATCGCGGTCTCCACCGCATGCTCGTCCCGGCCCGCCCCCGGCAGTGCGCGCAACAGCTCCGCACGGGAGACCACCCAGCCGGGGCGGCGCGCCAGCGCCCCCAGCAGCGCCATCCCGGCCGGCGGCACCGGCCGCAGCGCGCCGTCCACCACGACGGCGTGCCCGCGGATCTCCAGCCGCCGCCCGGCCACCGGCAGCGGCCGCACCCGGCCCGGGAGTTCACGGCACAGCACCTGCACCAGCGGCCCCAGCCGGAAGCGCTCCGGCTGAAGCGTGGGGATGTCCTCCGCCTGGAGCGGCAGCGCGGTCACCGGCCCCACGCACACCGGCAGCACCTCCTGCCGCAGCGCCGCCAGCACCTCCGCACGGATCCCGCGCTCCTGGGCCCGGCGCAGCAGCGACGCGGCGGCCGGCGCGCTGGTGAAGGTCACCGCGTCCACGGCGCGCGAGGTCACCGCGTCCAGCAGCCGGTCGACCGGCCCGATGTCCTCCGGCGGCATCCAGCGGTACACGGGGACGCCGACCACCTCCGCACCGCCGGCCCGCAACGCCTCGACGAAGCCCGGCAGCGGCTCCCCGTGCAGCTGTACGGCCACCCGGCGCCCGGAGACGCCCTCTTCCAGCAGCCGGTCCAGCACCTCGGCCATCGACTCGGAGGCCGGCGACCACTTCTCGGTCAGCCCGGCGGCCCGGATCGCACCGCGCACCTTGGGCCCGCGCGCCAGCAGCTCCACCCCGGCCAGCCGGTCCAGCAGCGCCTCGCCCAGGCCCCAGCCCTCCGCGGCCTCGACCCAGCCGCGGAAGCCGATGGCGGTGGTGGCCACGACGACATCGGGCGCCCGGTCGATCAGGTCCGAGGTCACCGCGAGCAGCTCGGTGTCGTCCGACAGCGGGACGATACGCAGCGCGGGCGCATGCATCACCTGCGCGCCGCGCCGCTCCAACAGGGCGCCCAGCTCCTCCGCGCGCCGGGCCGCGGTCACCCCGACGGTGAACCCGTCCAGCGGCCGTACGGCCGGTTCCGGCGCCGTCCGCTCCTGCTCGCCGTGCTCCTGCTGCTGATCGTGCATGGTCGTCCCGCTCCGCCCAGAGTGGTGTACTGCCTCGTGCTTCCGTACCGCCGCGGCTCGGGCGGCACGAACTTCCAGGGTGTCAAGGTGCCAAGGTGCCAACGGCACGTGACGACCCCGGTCCTCCAGTATTTCCCCACGGTTACGACGGGCCGCATGCCCACCCCTGCCCCCTGCCGCCCACACGGCGCAGCAACAGGGGGCAGGAACAGGGCGCGGCGGCCCGGATCGGACCGGTCCCCCGCGCCCGTCCCGCCGCTCACACCTCCGCGTACACCGGGCGCCGCTCCCCTTCCACGGCCGCCGCGTCCGCCCCGTCCGCCGCTTGTGCCGTACGCCGCCCGCGCACCGCGGGACGCAGATATACGCCCCAGGTCACCGCCCCGCACACCACGTAGCAGACCAGGAACGACACAAACGCCGGGGTGCCCGACCCGGCCACCAGGAACGACTGCCGGAAGGCCAGATTGATGGCCAGCCCGCCGAGCGCGCCCACCGCCCC
Source organism: Streptomyces sp. NPDC048434 (assembly GCF_043200375.1). NCBI lineage: Bacteria > Bacillati > Actinomycetota > Actinomycetes > Kitasatosporales > Streptomycetaceae > Streptomyces > Streptomyces sp. NPDC048434. The sequence continues at coordinate 116,983 of NZ_JBICXQ010000016.1, forward strand.
GATCAGCCCCATCGCCGCCCCCGACAGCCGCCGTCCGTATACCGCGGCCTCCTCCCCCGCCAGCCCGCGCCGCAGCGCCTGGGCCTGGAAGATCCCCGGGATCATCTTGTACGTGGAGCCGTTGCCGAGCCCCGTCAGCACGAACAGCGCGATGAACCCGACGAGGAACACCGGCAGCGACCGCGCCGCCGAGGCGTAGATCACCACACCCGTGGCCAGGCCCATCGCCGCGAAGTTCCCCAGCGTGATCCGGGCGCCGCCGAACCGGTCCGCCAGCCGCCCGCCGACCGGCCGGATCAGCGAGCCCAGCAGCGGCCCGATGAACGTCAGCGACGCGGCCTGGAGGGGCGTGCGCGCGAACTGGTTCTGCAGCACCAGGCCGAAGGCGAAGCTGTAGCCGATGAACGACCCGAAGGTGCCGATGTACAGCAGCGACATCACCCAGGTGTGCGGCTCCCTGGCGGCGTCGAGGGCCGCCCCGGTGTCGTTCGTCACCGGCGCGAGGTTGTCCATGAACAGCGCCGCGAGCACCGCCGCGAGGACGATCAGCGGCACATAGACGGCCAGCACGATCCGCGGATGCGCGGCCCCCGCCGTCCCGATCACCAGCAGCCCCAGCAGCTGGATCACCGGCACCCCGATGTTGCCGCCACCGGCGTTCAGCCCCAGCGCCCACCCCTTCTTCCGCAGCGGATAGAAGGAGTTGATGTTGGTCATCGACGAGGCGAAGTTTCCGCCGCCGACCCCCGCCAGCGCCGCGACCAGCAGGAACGTGCCGTACGAGGTACCGGGCTCCATCACCACCGCCGCCACCGCGACCGGCACCAGCAGCATCGCCGCGCTCAGCACCGTCCAGTTGCGCCCGCCGAACCGCGCCACCGCGAAGGTGTACGGCACCCGCAGCACCCCGCCCACCAGCGTCGGCATCGCCACCAGGAAGAACTTCCCGGCCGGATCGACCCCGTACTCGGGCCCCATGAACAGCACCATCACCGACCACAGGCTCCAGATGGAGAACCCGATGTGCTCGGAGAGCACGGAGAAGGCGAGGTTCCGCCGCGCGACCCGCTCCCCCCTCTCCCGCCAGAAGCCCTCGTCCTCCGGATCCCAGTGCTCGATCCACCGCCCGCCCCTGCGCACCCGGCCGCCACTACGGCCGTCGTCAGGTTTCTCGGCGAGAGTCTCGGCAGGGATGTCATCAGGGCTGTCGCTACGGGTCTTGGCTGCCGCGGCCGTCATGGCGCCTCCAGGGGTCAGGTCCTTGCTCCCTGACGCTAGGGACGACGGGTTTCCGTACCGTGCCGCCCGGTGACGCGGACGAAACCTTGCACTCACGCGATGGAGCGGGGGCCGGTGAGGGCGGGCGGGGCGCGCCCCTCGTCACAGGCCGAACTCACACCAGACGACCTTGCCGGGCCTCCGCTCCCCCACGCCCCACTTGTCCGCCGGCGCCTCCACCAGCAGCAGCCCGCGCCCGCCCTCGTCCACCGGCCCCGCGCCGGTCCGCACCACCGGCCAGCCGTCCCCGCTGTCGTGCACCTCCAGCCGCAGCACCCCGCCCGCGGGCGGCCACACGTACAGCCGGAAACCGCGCCCCGGCGGAACCCCGTGACGCAGCGCGTTCGTCGCCGGCTCGCTCACACACAGCAACACCGCGTCCGCCCGCTCCCCGGCCCCCCACTCCGTGAGCGCCGCCCGCACGAACTCCCGCGCCAACGGCACCGATCGCCGCTCCCGCCGGTAGAACCGCTCGCGCGGAAAGGGGAGTTGAGTCTCTGCGTTCATGCGATGACGGTCGCAGTGGGTCACTACGCTGCCCAGTACGCGAACCCGTACTCGCGGTGAGTACGGGCGCACACACGGTCACCGGCACCGAAGTACGGGGAGTGGAACGCCATGCAGCCGCGAAGCAAGCCCAAGAACCGACACTCCGCAGCCATGGAAGTCATCGGCGCCCAATTAGCGCTGTTCCGCATCAACGCCGGCCTCACCCAGCGCAGCCTCGGAGACCGCACCACCGCCTCCGAGGAGACCATCGCCTCCATCGAGCAGGGCAGGCGTGCCCTGATGCCGCACCTGGCCACCGAGTTCGACCAGCTCCTGAACACGGGCGGGGCGCTGGCGGCGGGGGTCGCGAAGCTGCCGCCGAAGGAGAAGTATCCGATCTGGGCGGAGGACTTCATGGCGCATGAGCGGCAGGCGATCTCGCTCTGCGGCTATGAGAACGGTGTCGTCCCTGGCCTGCTCCAGACTGAGGGCTACGCAGGCGCCACGTTCCGCAGCAAAATTCCGCACCTCAGCGAGGAAAAGGTCGAGCAGAGCGTCACAGACCGATTGGATCGTCAGCAGATCCTGCACAAGCTGAACCCCGTCTCCGCCAGCTTCGTCATCTCCGAAGCCGTCGTGCTGAGCAACATCGGGGGCCGCGAGGTCATGCGGGGCCAGATCACCCACCTGCGTCAGTGCGCGGAACTCACCGGCGTATCCATTCAGATCCTGCCACTGAAGCGAGAGCATCACGCCGGGCTCGACGGACCGTTCGTACTGCTGGAAACCGCCGACCATCAACACCTCGCCTATACCGAGGCGCAACGCAGCAGCGAGCTGACTTCGGACGCTGATGAGGTCAGCATCCTCGCTCAGAAATATGGAATGCTGCGAATGCAGGCCCTCAACGCAGAGGAAACCGTGGGCCTGCTGGACCGGCTGCTAGGAGAGTGATGACCCATCTGACGTGGTTCAAGTCCAGCTACAGCGGCAGCGAGGGCGGCGCCTGCCTCGAAGTGGCGTACGACTGGCACAAGTCCAGCTACAGCGGCAGCGAAGGCGGCAACTGCCTGGAAGTCGCTTACACCTGGCGCAAGTCCAGCCACAGCAGCGAACAAGGCGACAACTGCGTAGAGGTGGCCGCCCACCCCACCACCATCCACGTCCGCGACTCCAAGGACCCGCGGGGCCCGCACCTCGACTTCTCGCCGGGTTCCTGGGCCTCGTTCACCTCGTACGCCGCGCGTACCGCTGCCGCCTCAACGGCCCCGTAACCGGGGCTACTCGGCCGCTTCGCGCGGCGGGTCCATCCATATCCGGTCCGCGCAGAGGGTCATCCGCAGGCGCTTGCCCTTCTCGTCCCGTGCCTCGACCAGCTGCGCGCCCCGGTAGTCGCGCGGCGCGGCCACCACGGCCCTGTCGTTGCTGACCATCGCGGCGCTCGGCGGTGTGCTCCCGGGGCAGTCCCTGTAGCGCAGGGCCGCCAGGACCGTCCCGCCACGCCCCAGGTCTATCGGCAGGGCCTTGCCATGCCCTTCGGCATCCGACTCGGGCCCCTTGCCGACATGGACCTCGAAGAGGGGGAAGCCTTGGAACACACAGGGGCCCGCGCCGGTGTTGGCGATGGACAGCCGGGCCTCACGCTGCTCGGTGTGCGGCTTCTTCTTCAGGACGGTGAGCTGCCAGCGCAGGCCCTTGGTCGTGCAGTTGGCGTGCAGCGCCGCCATCCGCGCCGAGCCGCAGCCGGTCAGGGCCAGGCCCGCTGTGACGGTCAAGGCCAGCGCGGCCGCCACCACCGCGAGAAGTGAACGCCGTCGCACGGCTCCCCCTGTTCGTTCGGCACAGAATTCCCTGCCGTTAAGGAAACATTTCGCGCGTTGGCGGTTGCCTCGGCGCCGAACATTCTTGCCCGCGCCGCCGCGGACGCCCGGCGGTCACCGGCGTACGCCCATCACCCGCGCATCCTCCTCCGGGAGCCACCACGCACTCCCGGGCGGCGTCAACCAGGCGTTCCGGTCGGCCAGTTCGCGGGCCGCCGCCCGCAACGCGTCCAGCCCCGGATGCCGCAGCCCCCGCCGCCACACCATCGAGACCGGTGAGAGCGGTACGGGGTCGACGAGCGGCCGCAGCACCATCCCCGGCACCTCGATGAACTCCACGCTCGCCAGCACCGACCACCCCCGCTTGCGCACCACCCGTACGAACTCCTGCGAGCCCTCGATCTCCGGGAACGGCTCGGCCGTCGCGATGCCGCGCCCCGCGAAGAGCCGCTCGGCCAGGTCCGTCCACTCCGCGGTCCGCGGGTTGCCGGCGGCCGCGTAGAGCGTCTCGCCGGCCAGCTCCGCGAGGGCGACGGCGGGCCGTGCGGCCAGCGGATGGTCCTCGCGCAGCAGGACGGCCATCGGCTCCAGCCGGACCGGCTGATGATCGAGACCGGCCCGTACGCCGGCCGGCAGCGCCGCGATCCGGCCGAAGGAGACATCGAGCCGTCCGGCCGCCACCTCGGCCGCCGCACCCGTCAGCCCGCTGTGGAAGCGGGCCACCAGCTCACAGATGTCCGGCACCCGGTCCCTGGCCGCCTCCAGCACCCCGTGGGCGGTACCGACCGGGACACCCACATCGACCAGCAACGGCCGCTCGGGCGCGGCCCGGAACGCGGCGGCCAGCTCGTCGTACGCGGTCAACACCCGCCGTGCGTACGGCAGAAGGCGCGCCCCGTCAGCGGTCAGGGTGACCTGGCGGGTGGTCCGCAGGAACAGCGCGGCGCCCAGCTCCCGCTCCAGGCGCCGGATGTCGCGGCTCAGCGCCTGCTGGGCGACGTACATCCGGGCGGCGGCCCGGGTGAAGTGCAGCTCCTCGGCGACGACGAGAAAGGCCCGGAGCAGACGCGGATCGATGTCGTACGGCATCGGGTCATCCTGGCAGCAGCGGTGTCCGCCGAGGCATGCAGAGGGCCGATGCGCATTGACAACACCAGTGCGTGAATGCGCGCTGATCAGGTGTTGGACGGGCGGCGGGAGCGTCCGCGACCGTAGAGGCATGATCCTCTTCCTCGCCGCCCGGCCGGTCACCGCCCCGCCCGTACGCCCGGCCCCGCAGCGTGCCCGCCTCCGCGCCCTCGCCCCCTACGGCCGGATTTTCGCCGTCCCCGGCACCCGCGCCTTCACGGCCGCCAACCTGCTGGCGCGGCTGCCCATGGGGATGCTCAGCGTCAGCGCGGTGCTGATGATCGCCGGCTCGCGTGGCTCCTACGCGCTGGCCGGGGCGGTCACCGCGACCGGGCTGGCGGCAACGGCGCTGGTCGGGCCGTGGACCGCCCGGATGGTCGACCGCCACGGCCAGTCCCGTACCGCGGTCCCGGCGACCGCGGTCGCCGTCCTCGGCTCGCTCTCGCTGCTCCTGTGCGTCCGCTACGGGGCGCCCGACTGGACCCTCTTCGCCTCCTACGCCGCCACCGCCACCACTCCCAACACCGGCGGGATGTCCCGCGCCCGCTGGGCGCACCTCTTCCGCGACGACCCGGCCGCCCGGCACACCGCCAACTCCTTCGAACAGGCCGCGGACGAGCTGTGTTTCATGCTCGGGCCGGTGCTCGCCACGCTGCTGTGCACCGTGCTCTTCCCGGAGGCGGGCACGGCGGTGGCCGCGGCGCTGCTGCTGACCGGCGTGCTGCTCTTCGCGGCCCAGCGCCGCACCGAACCCCCCGTAGCGCCGCCACCGGCCACCGGCCGGCCCCGCTCCCCGCTGCGTCTGCCGGGGCTGCCGCCGCTCCTGGTGATCTTCCTCGCCACCGGCGCGGTCTTCGGCTCCCTGGAGGTCGTGACGATCGCCTTCGCCGACGGGCACGGCGTACGGACCGCGGCGGGCGGACTGCTCGCCCTGCAGGCGGCGGGCTCCTGCGCGGCGGGGCTGCTCTACGGCCTGCTGCGCCCCACGGGCCGTGCCGGCCACCGCTTCCTGGCCTGCACCGCGGCGATGGCGGCCCTGATGCTGCTCCCGCTGCTCGCGGCCGCGACGGGGAGCCCGGCGACGCTGGCCGTCGCGCTCCTCCTGGCCGGTACGGCAACCGCGCCGACCATGGTCACCGGCATGGGACTCGTCCAGTCGCTGACGCCGCCCGGTCAGCTGAACGAGGGCATGACGCTCGCCGTGACCGCGCTGCTGGGCGGTATCGCGGCCGGATCGGCGAGCGGCGGCTGGGCGGTCGAGCACCTGGGCGGGGCGGGCGCGGCCTACGGGGTTCCCGCGGCGGCGGCCGCCCTCGCGCTGACCGTCACCCTGCCGACGGCACGCCGTCGCCCGGACCGCCCGCCGGCGCCCGCCAGCTGATCGGGTCCGTGTGCCGCAGCCGCCGGGGGAAGGTCGCCACGACCGGGCCGGGCCGCGAAACGAACTCGGGCGGAAACGACTCAGGCCCCGCTGTCCTCTCGGACAGACGGGGCCTGGGCCTCACATGGGATGAGTGGAGATGGCGGGAATCGAACCCGCGTCCAACGGTGCAGAAACAGGGCTTCTCCGAGTGCAGTTCGCTGCGATTTTCTCGGCCCCGGAGATCACGCGAACAAGTCTCCGACGGGCTCAGTCACTGTTTGATTTCCTTCTGGACCCCGTGACCGGGTCTAGAAGTTTAGTTCCCTAGTCGATGCCAGGATCCGGGTCGGGAACAGCCCCGGGCTGACACTTCGCAAGTCGCTACTTAGGCAGCGAGGGCGAAGGAATCGCGCTTGGTGTTGGCGATTATTGGTTGCGACATATGGTTTACGAGATCATTGCCGCTTCCTCGACTCGCTTCCCCTGCTTCGACATCCGCTGTCGAAACCGATCATCCCCATGTTGATTTATCAAGGTGGTACCCACACCCCTCGCGGGGGTGTGATGCCATCGTACGTGACCAACGCGTGCCGTTGCCAGCGCATTCCCCGGCGGACGGGCCGGAACCGGTCCGTCGGGTCAGATCAGGACCGCTGCCGGCGCCGCGCCGCCGAGACCGCGCGGTCCGTCTCCCGGCGATCCTGCTGCTCGCGGAGCGTCTGCCGCTTGTCGTACTCCTTCTTGCCCTTGGCCAGAGCGATCTCGACCTTGGCCCGGCCGTCCTTGAAATAGAGGGCCAGCGGCACGATCGTGTGCCCCGACTCCTGGCTCTTGGACTCCAGCTTGTCGATCTCGATGCGGTGCATCAGCAGCTTCCGCTTGCGCCGCGCGCTGTGGTTCGTCCAGGTGCCCTGGGCGTATTCGGGGATATGTACGTTGTGCAGCCAGGCCTCGCCCCGGTCGATCTGGATGAAACCGTCCACCAGCGACGCCCGGCCCTGCCGCAGCGACTTCACCTCGGTGCCGGTCAGCACCAGGCCACACTCATAGGTGTCCAGAATGTGGTAGTCGTGCCGCGCCTTCTTGTGCTGCGCCACGAGCTTGCGCCCGGGGTCCTTGTCCTTGCCCTTGTCCTTAGCCATAGTGCGGCCATTTTCGCACTATGCACCGCCCCCGAGGCCACTCAATACTGTGCGGGCCCGATTCTCCGCCCCACTCCCGACGACAACATCGGGGGTGAGGCCGGCGCCGTCGACGTTCCGGCCCGACGGAGTGCGGTAGTGCCCGACGGTCAGCTCGGCGACCGACCCGTCCGGCAGCTCGCTGGGCATCTGCACCGAGCCCTTGCCGAAGGTCCGGGAACCCACCACGAGCGCCCGCCCGCGGTCCTGGAGGGCGCCGGACAGCAGCTCGGCGGCGCTCATCGTGCCGCCGTCGACGAGGACGACCAGCGGGAGGTGGGTGTTGCCGCCGCGCCGGGCGTACAGCGCGCGCTGGCTGCCGCGTACGTCATACGTCGCGACGAGACCGCCGTTCAGGAAGGCGGAGGCGGTGGCCACGGCCTCGGTGACCAGACCGCCGGTGTTGCCGCGCAGATCGAGCAGCATGCCGCCGTGCGGGGAGGCGCTGCGCACCGCCCGGCGGACCGCGGCGCCGGTGCCCTTGGCGAACGCGGCGATCTTGACGCGGGTCGGGCCGTGCGCACCGGCCGGCCGGTCGATGACGACGTTCCGGGATCTCAGACGGGTGCGGTGCAGGGTGGCCGTCCAGCGACGGGTGCCGCGCTGCAGGTCCAGCGTCACGGGAGTGCCGGCAGCGGCGGCGGGGCCGTGGGAGCCGCCGGGGGCGGCACCGCGCAGCCGGCCGACGACCTCGGTGACCGGTGCGCCCCGGGACGGGCGGCCGTCGATGGCGCGCAGCCGGTCGCCCGCGGCAATACCGGCCCGTGCGGCGGGTCCGCCGGGCTGGACCCGGGACACCTCGATCCGGCCGTGCGGCACCTGCCGCACCCAGAGCCCGACGCCGACGTAGGCGCCGTCCAACTGCGCCTGGAAGTCCTTGAACTCGCCCGCGCTGTAGATCGTCGACCAGCGGTCGCCGCTGCGGCTGACGGCGTCGGCGGCGGCCTGCGCACCGGACTTGCCGTCCGCGACGGCCTCGGAAGCGGCCCGCTCGACGGCCTCGCGGTCCGCCGTGGCGGATTCGGGAGCATGCGCGCCGAACGCCGTACGGCCCGCGGCGGTCCGCTCCGCCGCACCCTCCGCCCGGTCGCTCCACGTGCCGGTCGCAGCGCCGGTGGCGAGGACACTCGCGAGGAACAACGTCAGGGCCGCCCCGCGGCGAATGCGGCGGGGCCTGTCGTACGAACACGGGCCCGACATGCCGGTGAGTCTAGGGGACAAAAGGGCGCCGTACGGCAAGTTGACCGTACGGCGCCCCTTGGCAAAGCTCACACCTTGAGGTACTTGCGCAACGCGAAGAACGCGGCGAGCGCGGGCATCAGCAGCCCGATCAGGAGGACCAGCGGGAGGACCGCCGCCACCGAGTCCCAGCCGATGAAGTTGATCACCTGGATCTTCTTCGCCAGCCAGTTGTTGATGAGGACGTACTTGCCGCCGACGATCAGCACACAGGCGAAAGCGGCGCCGAGCAGGCCCGCGATGGCGGCTTCCAGGATGAACGGCATCTGGATGTAGAAGCTGGACGCTCCCACCAGCCGCATGATCCCGGTCTCTCGTCTCCGGCTGAACGCCGACACCCGCACGGTGTTGACGATCAGCATCAGCGCAACGATGAGCATCAGCCCCATCACGACCAGCGCGGCGATGTTCATGCCGTTGAGGAGGTTGAACAGCGGCTCAACGGTGTCCCGTTGGTCCTGTACCTCCTGGACGCCGGGCCGCTCGGAGAACGCCGACTTGATGACGGCGTACTTCGTCGGGTCCTTGAGCTTGACGCGGTAGGACTCCGGAAGCTGGTCGGGGGTCACCAGCCCGGCAACGGGGGTGTCGCCGAACTGCTCCTTGTAGTGCTTGTACGCCTGGTCACTGGACTCGTACGTCACCGGCTTCTGCACGATCGGCAGCCGGTCGAGCTCCGCCTTGATGTCGTTCTTCTGCTGCTGGGTGGCCGCACCCTTGGCGCAGTTGGCGCCGGAGTCGGCGTCGTTCTTGTTGCAGAAGAAGATGGAGACGTTGACCTTGTCGTACCAGTAGCCCTTCATGGTGCTGACCTGGTCGCGCATCAGCAGCGAGGCGCCGAACAGGCCCAGCGAGAGGGCTACGGAGACGATGACGGCGAACGTCATCGTGAGGTTACGGCGGAGACCGACGCCGATCTCCGACAGGACGAACTGGGCGCGCATGGCGTCCTTTCAGTGCTGGTAGCCGTACACGCCGCGCGACTGGTCGCGTACGAGCCGGCCCTTCTCTAGTTCCATGACCCGCTTACGCATCTGGTCGACGATCTGCTGGTCGTGGGTGGCCATGACCACCGTCGTACCGGTCCGGTTGATCCGGTCCAGCAGCTTCATGATGCCGACCGAGGTCTGCGGGTCGAGGTTGCCGGTGGGCTCGTCCGCGATGAGCAGCATGGGGCGGTTGACGAAGGCCCGGGCGATGGCGACGCGCTGCTGCTCACCACCGGAGAGTTCACCCGGCATACGGTCCTCTTTGCCGCCGAGGCCGACGAGTTCGAGGACCTCGGGAACCGTCTTGCGGATCTGGCCGCGCGGCTTGCCGATCACCTCGAGGGCGAAGGCGACATTCTCTCCCACGGTCTTGTTGGGGAGCAGCCGGAAGTCCTGGAAGACCGTGCCCACCTGGCGCCGCATCTGCGGGACCTTCCAGTTGGAGAGCTTCCCGAGGTCCTTGCCGAGCACATGCACATGGCCGTGGCTGGTGCGCTCCTCGCGCAGCAGCAGCCTCAGGAAGGTGGACTTACCGGAGCCCGAGGAGCCCACCAGGAAGACGAACTCACCGCGCTCGATCTCGAGCGAGACGTCCCTGAGTGCAGGACGGTTCTGCTTCGGGTAGGTCTTGGAGACGTTGTCGAATCGGATCACTGATGCACCACGGTCGACCTGAATAGGGGCACGGTTGCCGAGTTGCGGCTCCCGTCGGTGTGCGTGACCATACGCGAACCTCGCAGGGCGGCGCAGTCGGCGTAGGGGGTTGGTGCGTTTATTCACGGCACCTACGGGACAAAAGGCGCACAATCTCGCGGGACGCGCCGTTCCGGCCATGAGCTGGCACAGTGGGAGAGGGAACCAATGCACCTTCCGGTGCGTTGGTGCAGTGGAGAAGGAGGTCGCATGACGTACGACCGACTGGTGTGCGCCAACTGCGCGGCCCCTGTGAGCGAGGGCCGCTGCCCCGTGTGCCGGGCGAGCAGAGAACGTCTTCAGCAGCAAGCGGGCGGTATCTTCGCCCAGCTCAGCCCGGCGATGCTGGTGGCGCTGATGATCGTGCTGATCGCGCTGGGTGTACTGCTCCACCAGGCTGTCTGACACCCGTACGAGGCTTTACTCGGCTGCGGCCGGTCACGCCAACGCCGAGGGGCCCGGGACGCAAGCGCGTCCCGGGCCCCTCCAGCTGTACCGCGTCGGCGTCAGGCCGCTGCGGCGCCGCCACCGTTCTTGTTGATCAGACGGGGCAGCAGACGGAAGCCGACACCGCCCGCGATCATCGTCCCGGCGCCGATGAGCAGGAAGGTGGTGCCGGAGGAACCAGTCTCCGCCAGCTCACCGCCCTTGGCCTGCTGCTTTGCCTTGCCAGGCGTGTCAGCGATCTGCTCCTTGCCCTGGCCGGGCTGCTCGATCGGCTTGGAGCCCTCGTTGTCGGTACCGGTGCCGGTGCTGTCGCCGCCGGTCTGACCACCGGTGCTGTGACCGCCGGTCGTGTCGCCACCCGTCTGACCACCGGTGCTGTGACCGCCGGTGGTGTCGCCGCCGGACTGACCACCCGTGGTGGTGTGACCACCGGTCGTGTCACCGCCGGTGGTGGTGTCACCGCCCGTGGTGTCGCCACCGGTCGTGTCACCGCCGGTGGTGGTGTCACCGCCCGTGGTGTCGCCACCGGTCGTGTCACCGCCGGTCGTTTGGCCACCGATGGTGCTGTCACCGCCGCTCTGGCCCTCGATCAGGCCACCATCGTCGCCGCCGGTGGTGCCGCCGGTGCTGTCGTCGCCGCCGGTGGTGCCACCGGTGCTGTCGTCACCACCGGTGCCGCCGCCGAAGACACCACCGAGGATGCCGCCGAGCAGGCCGCCGCCGTCCTGGTTCGTGCCGGAGCCGCCGACCTCAGCCGCAGATGCAGCTCCGGCGGCGGTGAGCGACGCACCGGCCGCAATCACTGCGCCGGCCGCAATGCGCGCTACGCGCAGCCGCGTCTTCTTCGTCATGTACTGCTACCCCCAGTAGCTGAACTCGTCATGGGAACACCGCTGTACGGGGCGACGAGCCGATGCCGGGGTTCGCGAGCTTCGGCCCGGCACTGCGGGCAGGCCACTCAATTCCCCGTTCCTACACGCGCCCCAGACATACGCATGCCGCGCTCAGCCTTCCCAGTTCGGCCATCCTCGTCAAGGTCGAATAAAGTCCTGATGCCCGAATTGCCAAGCAGTGGGCGGTACCTGGACATACGACTGTGACCAAACCGCCACAGCAAAAACAACTGCCTCCCCGAAGGAGGCAGTTGTTTCGCTTTCAGAAGGGGCCGAACCCGTTACTTCTCCTGCTGCTTGCGCCAGCGGATCCCGGCCTCCAGGAATCCGTCGATGTCGCCGTCCAGCACACCGGTGGGGTTGCCGACCTCGAACTCGGTCCGCAGGTCCTTGACCATCTGGTACGGGTGCAGGACGTACGAACGCATCTGGTTGCCCCAGGAATTGCCGCCGTCGCCCTTGAGCGCGTCCATCTTCGCCTGCTCCTCCTGGCGGCGGCGCTCGAGGAGCTTGGCCTGGAGGACGTTCATCGCGGACGCCTTGTTCTGGATCTGCGAGCGCTCGTTCTGACAGGAGACGACGATGCCGGTCGGGAGGTGCGTCAGCCGGACCGCGGAGTCGGTGGTGTTGACGCCCTGGCCGCCGGGGCCCGAGGAGCGGTACACATCGATCCGCAGATCGGACTCGTCGATCTCGATGTGGTCGGTCTTCTCGACGACCGGGAGCACCTCGACACCGGCGAACGACGTCTGGCGGCGGCCCTGGTTGTCGAACGGCGAGATGCGCACCAGGCGGTGCGTGCCCTGCTCGACGGAGAGCGTGCCGTAGGCGTACGGGACCTGGACGGCGAAGGTGGTCGACTTGATGCCGGCCTCTTCCGCGTACGAGGTCTCGTAGAGCTCGGTCTTGTAGCCGTGCCGCTCGGCCCAGCGCAGATACATCCGCTGCAGCTTCTCGGCGAAGTCGGCGGCGTCCACGCCACCGGCCTCGGCGCGGATGTTGACGAGCGCCTCACGGGAGTCGTACTCGCCGGACAGGAGGGTACGGACCTCCAGCTCGTCGACCGCCTTGCGGACGGAGGTCAGCTCGGTCTCGGCCTCGGCCCTGGCGTCCTCGTCGCCCTCGGCCTCGGCGAGCTCGAAGAGCACCTCGACGTCGTCGACCCGGCTGCGCAGCTCCTCGGCCTTGCGCAGCTGGCCCTGAAGGTAGGACAGCCGACTGGTGATCTTCTGTGCGTTCTCCGGGTCGTCCCACAGGGACGGCGCCGCGGCCTGCTCCTCGAGCACGGCGACATCGGCCCTCATCTTGTCGAGGTCCAGGACGGCCTCGATCGACCCCATGGTCGAGGAGAGGGACTTCAGCTCTTCGGATACATCGACGACTGCCACGCACCCAGCCTAACGGCTGCCGCCGTCAGCGTGACCCGGCCCCGGCAGGTCGGACCCGCCCGGAACCACGGGCGGCGGATCCCCCTGCAGGTCGTGGGCAGACCCGTGCACCGGCCGGTACCCGGGCCGGACGACCGTGTCCCGGGCCCGGCGCCCGCACGGCGGAGCCGTCACGGGGTATCGGGTTCCGACTGGTGGACACCCGGTGTGGCGTCTCCCGCCGCGTCGTCGCCCGAGGCCAGCCAGCCGCCCAGACCGGCCGCCACGACCACCGCGGCGGCGGCCGCGCCGAGCTTGATCCGGCGGCGGCGCAGCGCGTCCGGCGACGAGCGGTGCCGGGCCGAGCCGGCCCGGCGCTCACCGGCGGCGCGCGGGGTACGGGCGGTGCCGTGTGCGCCGCCCGCCAGCTCGTCCGGGCCGGGGACCCGCATGCTGGTGTGCGTCTCCCGGTTGGAGTCGGGGACCGCGCCCTGGACGAGCGGGACGGCGCCGCGCGGCGGGGTGGCCTCCCCCGGGGGCGCCGACGGGTAGTACGGCTCGTCGCGGGATGCGGCGGTGCTCTCCTGCTCGTCCTCCGGCTGCTCGTCCTCCGGCTCGTCGATGTCCAGCGGCGGGATACCGGACAGGCCGGGCAGCAGCTCGCGCAGCCGGGCGGCGAGCTCAGGGGCGCGCAGCCGGGAGGCCGGCGCCTTGGCCAGGCACTGCAGCAACAGCTGCCACAGCTCGTCGGGGATGCCGGGCAGCGGCGCCACGCTCTCGGTCACATGGCGGCGCAGCACCGCCCCGGGGTGCCCGCCGCCGAACGGCGTGAACCCGGCGAGCAGCTCGTACAGGACGGTCGCCAGCGCATAGACGTCCACGGAGGCGCGCGGCGGAAGGCCCTCGATGATCTCCGGGGCGAGGTAGTCGGGGGTGCCGATGACCTTGGTCGAGCGAAGCGAGACGGCGGTCCCCCCGGCCGGGGGCTGGGGAAGGGTCCTGCGCGGCGAGTCGACGAGCCGGGCGATGCCGAAGTCGGTGAGCAGCGCGGGGTGCGCACCGCCGGGGCCGAGCGGACCCTGCATGTCCAACAGGACGTTCTCGGGCTTGACGTCACGGTGCACGATCCGGGCGGCGTGCGCCGCGACGAGCCCGTCGGCGACATCGGCGGCGATCGCGACGGCGGCCTCCGGGGCCAGCCGGCGTTCGCGCTCCAGACGGGTGCGCAGGTCGGTGCCCCGTACGAGGTCCATGACCAGCGCCAGGTCGTTGCCGTCGACGACGAGATCACGGACGCCGACGACATGCGGGTGGTCCAGGCTCAGCAGCGCCGCCCGCTCCTGAACGAAGCGGCCCACGAGTTCCTGGTCGGAGGCGAGATCCTCACGCAACAGCTTGATGGCCACGGCCCCTTCGGGCCCCTCGCCCAGCCATACCGTGCCGGCACTGCCGCGCCCCAGGATCTGGTGGGCGGTGTACCGGCTGCCGATCTTCCGTGCCAAGACTGCTCCGACGTGTCGGGCCCCCGAGCGTCCTGCGGGGGCTGAGGTTGGCGTCAAAGCTACGCGGGTGCCAGGGGGTTCAGTGCCCCGGAACGTGGCAACCTTCACTTCTGTGAGCGAAATTGTCCGTCAGGAGTCGACAAATCCACCGGGTTGGTTCCCGCACCTGTCCGATGCGTCGGCGAAGTGAGGCACCGGCGCACCGGGGACCGGCGCGTCAGGACCGGAGAAACGGCGCGGGCCCGGCCGCCTGCGAACAGGTGGCGCGGGCCCGTCGATGACCGCCCGGAACGGGTTCCGGGGCGCCCGCGGGCCGGATGAGCCCGCGGACGGCCGGCGTCAGCCGCCGAGTTTCTGCACGAATCGCTGCACGCTGTGGAAGACGTGCCCGACCTGGGAGAAGAAGCCCCGGGTCGTGCCGATCCACTCCTGGAGCGGGGTCAGCTCCCAGACCAGCCACGCCGCCACGAACAGCAGGATCAGCGTGACCAGGCAGCCCTTGAGGCAGCCGAGGCCAGGGATCTTCATCGGGTTGGCGCTGCGCTGGCGGGGCTCACGCCGGGGCCGGGGCTCCTGGGCGGGCGGCCGCTGCGGTTCGTAGCGCTGCGGCGGCGGCTCCTGGCGGCGCTGGGGGGCCTGCGGCTGCTGCTGGGCGTACGGCGCCGGAGCGGGCTGCCGGCGGTACTGCTGCGGCTGCTGGGAAGCGGCCTGGCGCTGCGGACGCCGGCGCAGCGGATCCTCGGCGGGGTCCAGATACTGCACCTGGGTCTGCTCGTTGCGGTCCCGTGCGGCCCGCATCTGGGACTCCCACGGATGAGGGCCGTCGCCCTCCTGCGGCCCGCCGGCCGGTGCGCCCATGGGCATCGGCGGCATCGCGCGGGTCGGGTCGGCGCCCGGTCCGCCGGGGCGGCCCGGTCCACCCGTGGAGGGCAGCACGCTGGTCGCCGCGGCCGGGTCGTAGGAACCGGCGCCCGAGGGCAGCACCTGGGTGGGGTCGGCGTCGCCGCCGGCGCCCTGGCTGCCGTCGCCGCCCGTTCCGGGGACGGTCGCGGGCGCGGGGTCGGGGGCGAGCAGCGCGGCGACGCCGAGCGCGGCCTCGGCCGCGGCCGGGGTGGCGTGCACCCCGATACCGGAGGCCACGGTGCGCAGCGCCCGGGCGAGATTCTCGGCACTGGGCCGCTGCTCGGGGCGCTTGCTCAGACAGCGCTCTATCACCGTCCACAGCGGCTCGGGGAGCGTGCCGGGGCGGCGCGGCTCCTCGCTGAGGTGGCGGTGCAGCACCTCCAGCGCGGTCGACCCGGCGAACGGCGGGCGGCCGGTGACCAGCTCGTACAGCAGGATGCCGGCGCCGTAGATGTCCACGGCGGAGGTCTGCGGTCGGCCCTCGGCGGACTCCGGCGCCACATAGGCGGGAGTGCCGACGAATTCGTGGGTGCGGGTCAGGCCCGGGGAGTCGGCGAGGCGGGCGATGCCGAAGTCGGTCAGCATCGGGTGCATCTCGCTGCTGCCGTCCGACCCGGCGAGCAGGACGTTGGCGGGCTTGAGGTCGCGGTGCACCACGCCGTCGGCATGGCTGGCGGCCAGCGCATCGGCGATCTGGGCGGTGAGCAGCGCGGCGGCCACCGGGCTGAAGGGGCCGCTGTCGCGCAGATAGCGGTGCAGGTCGGGGCCGTCGACCAGGTCCATGACCAGGGCGAGCAGATCACCCTCGACGACGAGGTCGCGGGTGCGGACGATGTTGGGGTGGGTGAGCCGCAGCAGGACGGAGCGCTCCCGCAGGAAGCGCATCACCACGTCCGGGTCGTGCGCCAGTTCCTCCTTGAGGACCTTGATCGCGACCGTCTCGCCGGGCTCTCCTGCCACGGCGGCCTCGGCGCCCGCCGTCTCCCGCTGGCGGGCACGCCAGACGGTGCCCGTGGCACCGCGTCCCAGCGGCTCCTCGAGCAGATACTTGCTGCCTACCGGCCGCACGTCATGCGCTCCCTGGTCGTGGTGGTTCTCTTACCCGGCCCGCCGGGTCAGCTGATCAACTCCGCGCGGCCGTCCGACCCACTGTAGTGCCGTCGTACAAACTTTTCGGTCCGGCGGCCCGGGATGGGCTTGTGGGGAAGACGCAGTTTGGGAACGGATGGTTGCCTGCCGCGTCCGGCCTGGTCCGGCACCGCCCGCAGCACCCTGCCGGGGACCGTTCCGAGCTGACCACGGCGGTCGAAATCCGGCCGGGCACGGCACGCAAGCAGGCACTTTTTCGCCCTTAGAAGACCAATCAAGATCACTGAATGGCGGTCGGCGGGCGTGTTGTCAGTCGCAGGTGCGAGGATGCACCCAGCACGATGCGGTGGGGGCGCGCGGTCTTTGTCGCGACGTGCACTTGGGACTTGTACGTGCCGACGTGCTCGGGTGTGGTGGGGGGAGCGAGCGGGCCCCCTGCCGGATCCCGGCAGAAGGGACCGTTGACGGCGATGCAGATCCGGCTGACCGTCCTCGGGCCGCGCAGCGGCCACACCACACGGACCTGCGATGTGCTCGTGACGGCCCCGGCCGGGACCGCGCTGGCGGCGGTGGCGGGCTCGCTCGCGGCCTCCGTGGCGGGCTCCGGCGCGGACGTCGGCGGCTCCGGAAGCGGCAGCGGCCCCGTCGTGCTGTACGCCGGGACCGAGCGGCTCGATCCGCAGCGCGCGGCGATCGGCGAACCCCCGTTGATCGACGGCGCGGTGCTCTCCCTCCAGAGCCCGGGCCCCGCCCCCGCTCACGGCCTGCCGCACGGCTCCGCCCGCCTGCGCGTCATCTCCGGCCCCGATGCCGGCGGGGTACATCTGCTGCACGGCGGCCAGATCCGCATCGGCCGCTCCGCCGACGCCGATGTCCCCCTCGACGACCCCGATGTCTCCCGGCTGCACTGCGCCGTGACCGTCGAGCCGGACGGCTCGGTGTACGTGGCCGACCTGCGCTCCACGAACGGCACCGCCGTGGACGGCACCGACCTCGGCGAACGCCCCGCACCCCTGCGGCCCGGCGCCCTGCTGCGCATCGGCGAATCCGCCCTGCGCCTCCAGGCCGCGCCCGGCGCCCCGGACCCCGCCCTGCCGACCGCCCCGGACGGCGAGGGGCATCTGCGGATCGCCCCGGGGACGGCCGGCGCGGGCCCGGACGCGGTGGCGGCGGACCGGACGGAGAGTTACGGAGACCTCGGGACGGCACCGGGTCCGCGCGCAGCCACATCCGCCGCGGAAGGGGCGTACGCAGGAGCCGGGGCCCACTCCCGGGTGCCCGGCGGCGCAACCGCTCCCGTACCGGCCCCGGCCTCCGCGCAGGCCGCGGGCTCGACGCGGCGGCGGGACACGCCCCTGCGCGGCACCCCGGCCCGGTACGACGCCCCCGGCCACGACTCCCCGCGCGGCGGCGCCGCCGCGCCCTTCCCGGCCGCCGCCACGGGCCATGTCTACGACCGCACCACCGACGGCGGCCCGGCGGACGGCTTCGGCCCCGGGGTCCGGGAGCGCACCGACGGCCTTCCCGCCGGTGCACAGGACCGGACACACGGCGGGCAGCAGTCTTTGGCACCGGCCGATGAGGGGGCCCGTAAAGGCGGGCGGCGGGGCGGCATCGGCGCCTGGGCGCGGCGGCTGGCCGGCGGCCGGCCCGCCCTGGAACAGCCGGACGACACCTTCGCGCCGGAGTACGAACCGGCCGGCGCCGCCACGGCAGCCTTCACGGACGCCGCCGAGGCCGCCCCGGCACCCGAAACGCACTCCGGACCGGCCCCGGACGAACGCTGGCCGGATGCCGCCGCGGTCCTGCTCACCGCGCTGGGCCCGGGACCCCGGCTCTGGGAGCGCGGCCCGGACCACCCCGACGCACTGACCGTCCGGCTGGGGACGGCCGCCCGGTACGGCGGCCGGGCCGCCGTACCGGTCACCGTCGATCTGCGCCGGGCGGGCTCCCTCGGCCTCGCCGGGCCGCGTGCGCGGCTGACCGGGCTGGCCCGCGGCACCCTCGCCCAGCTCACCGCCCTGCACTCCCCCGGCACCCTCGACCTCGTACTGATCAGCACCGACCGGACGCGCCCCGCCGAGGAGCGGGTGGCGGACTGGTCCTGGCTCGGCTGGCTGCCGCAGGTCCGCCCGGCCCATGGCCAGGACTGCCGGCTGCTGCTCGCGTACGACAAGGACCAGGCCGCGGCCCGTACGTCCGAGCTGGTGCGCCGGCTCGACGACGGCCCGCTGGGCCCCGGCTGGGCCGGCGCCGAACGGGCGGAGATCGCCTCCGCCGCCGCCCGCCACCAGGGCCCGTACACGCTCGTCGTCGTGGACGGCGACCCCGGCAGCTCCGCGCTGCGCGAGACCACCGCCCGGCTCGCCGCGGGCGGCCCGGCCGCCGGTATCCATCTGCTGTGCCTGGCGGAGACCCCGGCAGCCTCGCCCGCCTTCCCGCTGGCCGCGACGTACGAAGCGGCCCGGGCGGCGTCGCCGGCCTTCGGTGAGTGCGGGGCCGTCGCGGTGCTCAGCGGCGATGTCGCCACGGCGCTGCGCGTCGTCCAGCCGGGCTCCGGGCCCAACGGCACGGTCGCGACGGTGGATGCGGTCTCCGGCGCCTGGGCCGAGCGGTTCGCGCGGGCGCTGGCGCCGCTGCGCGAGACCGATGCGGCGGCCGCTTCCGGGAGCGGGAGGGCGCCTCGCGCGGCCGTCCCGCTGCCCGATACGGCGCGGCTGCTGGACGAGTTGGGGCTCGCCCGCGCCACCCCGGCGTCCCTGATGGCCCGTTGGGCCGCCGCGCTGGACACCGACCGGCCGGGCACCGCCGCGGTGCTGGGTGCCGGACCGCACGGCCCGCTGTGCGCCGATCTCGTCGCCGACGGCTCACATCTCGTCCTGGAAGGCGCGGCGGCCACCGGCAAGACCGAACTGCTGCGTTCGCTGGCCGCCTCGCTGGCGGCCGCCGACCGCCCGGACCTGCTGTCGCTGGTGCTGGTGGACGGCGGCGGCAGCGAGCGCGGCGAGGGGCTGCGGGTCTGTACGGACCTGCCGCATGTCACGACCTATCTCGCCTCCTCGGACCCGGTCCGGATGCGGGAGTTCGCCCAGGCGCTGTCCTCCGAGCTGAAGCGGCGGGCGGAAATACTGGCCGGCACCCCGTTCGCCGAGTGGCGGGCCAAGCATCTGCCGGCCCCCCGGATCGTCGCCCCCCGACGCCCGGCCGAGGGCGGTGACGGAGAGCAGGAACCGATTACTCTCCGTAATCGTTGCCGTGATAGTGGAACGGACGGCGGCGCAGCGGCGAACCCGTCGACGACCGGAACCCTGCGACTGCGCGCACGCAGCACACCGCCCGCCGGCCCGGCGGCCCCGGAGGGCGACACCGAAGCGGCCGCGCCGATGCCCCGGCTCTTCGTGCTCGTCGACGACTTCGACGCCCTGGTGGCGCCGGCACTGGGCAGCACGGGCCGGCCGGCCGCCGGTTCCGTGGTGCGAGCCCTGGAGGCGGTGGCCCGGGACGGAGCGGCGCTCGGGGTCCATCTGATAGCCGCCACCGGCCATCCGGACCGTACGGCGGAGACCGCGACCAGCGAACGGGCCGGTCTGCGTGTCCAGTTGGGCGCCATCGGTGATCCGTCCGAGCCGGTGCCCACGGGCCGCGGACGGCTGCACCGCGCGGCCGACGGCTCCTCGACACCGTTCCAGGCGGGCCGGGTGACCGGCCGGATACCCCGGACGTCCACGCTCCGGCCGACGGTCGTGCCGCTGGAGTGGCAGCGGATGGGCGACCCGCCGGCCCGGCGCCCGCTGCGCGAGCTGGGCAATGGCCCGACGGACCTGGCCCTGCTGGCCAGCGCGCTGCAGCGGGCCGCACAGTCCTCGGGCGCACCCTCCGCCCCGCCCCTGGTGTGAACCCCGGTGCGCCGCCTGTGGTGAACCCCGGTGCGCCGCCCATAACAGCACCGTCACGAAAGGCCAGTTGACACCGAACGCGGTATTGCGGACCCCGTGGCCAGGGCGTAGGACTGTCGCACACCGCAGAGCACCACCGCACACCGCGGAGCACGACGAGGCGCAGCGCGATCACGCACCACCGCACGGCACGACGCGAACGGCACGGCAGGGGCGCCGCGGCAGGACGTGACACGGCCCCCTTCGCACCCGGCACGGCAGGCGCAGCGATAAGGGGCTACGGGGATGCGCAGAGGACTCGACCGCACGGCTGTACGCGCCACCACCGCTGTAGCGGCGGCCACGGCGCTCGCCCTGACGCTGGCCGCGTGCGGCAGCGGCGGCGGCACGAAGGACAGCGGCAGTGGTGGCAGCAAGGGCGGCAGCACCGCCCCCACCGTGCAACTCCCCCAGCTCAAGGGCCAGAAGCTGCAGGTCACCGCGGTCTGGACGGGCCCCGAGCGGGAGAACTTCGTCAAGGTGCTGGACGAGTTCGAAAAGCGCACCGGCGCCACGGTCGACTTCGTGCCCAGCGGCGACGACATGGCCGGCTTCATCGGCTCCAAGATCGCCGGCGGCGGGCCGCCGGACGTCGCGATGCTGCAGCAGGTCGGTGTGCTCAACGAGTTCGCCGGGAAGGGCTGGCTCAAGCCGCTCGGTACGGCCGCCAAGGCGCAGCTCGCCAAGAACTACACCAAGGGCTGGCAGGATCTCGGCGCCCACAAGGGCACCCGGTACGGCGTCTACTTCAAGGCCAGCAACAAGTCGCTGGTCTGGTACAACGCCCAGGCGTTCGACAACGCCGGCGCCAAGGAGCCGAAGACCTGGCAGGACTTCCTCAAGACGGCGCAGACGCTCTCCGAATCGGGCGTGGAGCCGGTCTCGGTGGGCGGTTCGGACGGCTGGACGCTGACCGACTGGTTCGAGAACATCTATCTCTCCCAGGCGGGGCCGGAGAAGTACGACCAGCTGGCGCAGCACAAGATCAAGTGGACCGATGCCTCCGTCAAGCAGGCGCTGACCACGCTCGGTCAGCTCTTCGGCCGTAAGGACCTGCTCGCGGGTGGCAACTCCGGTGCGCTGCAGACGGACTTCCCGACCTCGGTGACCCAGACCTTCAGCGGCGACACCCCCAAGGCCGCGATGGTCTCCTCGGCGGACTTCGCGGCGGCCAACATCACCCAGACCAAGGCCAAGGTCGGCACGGACGCCAAGGTCTTCCCGTTCCCCGCGGTGGGCGCCAAGTCCCCGGTGGTGACCGGCGGCGATGTGGCGGTGGCTCTCAAGGACACCAAGGCCTCGCAGGCGTTGCTGACGTTCCTGGCGTCGACGGATGCCGCCAAGATCTGGGCGCAGGCGGGCGGGTTCGTCTCGCCCAACAAGGAGCTCGACCAGGCGGCGTACGCCAACGGTGTGATGCGCGAGATCGCCGGGGCGCTGATCGCGGCGGGCGACGGTTTCCGCTTCGACATGTCCGATCAGGCGCCCGCCTCCTTCGGCGGCAAGCCGGGGCAGGGCGAGTGGAAGGACCTGCAGGACTTCCTGAAGAGCCCCAAGGACATCGCGGGCACCCAGGCGCAGTTGGAGAAGGACGCCGCGAAGTCGTTCGGGCACTGAGCGGCTGCCGCCGACCGCCTCGACCGGGACCGGGGGACCGTCACGATGAGCGCCGTACAGGTCAGCAAGGTCAGTGACAGCAGGGAGCGCGGCCGGCGTGGTGGCGGCAGGCGGCGCGGCCGTGTTCCGGGCACCCGCCCGTGGACCGCCGCGGCGTTTCTGCTGCCGGCGTTGTTGCTGCTCGGCGCGCTGGTCGTCTACCCGATCGTCTTCTCCGTCTACCGCAGCCTGTTCGACGCGTCCGGCAACGGCTTTGTGGGGCTGGGCAATTACGGTGCGATGTTCTCGGACGAGGGCATCCGTACGGCGCTGAGGAACAACATCATCTGGGTCGTGGTGGCGCCGACGGTCTCGACGGTGCTGGGGCTGATCTTCGCGGTGCTGACCGAGCGGATCCGGTGGGGCACCGCCTTCAAGCTGATCGTGTTCATGCCGATGGCGATCTCGATGCTGGCGGCCGGCATCATCTTCCGGCTGGTCTACGACCAGGACCCGGAGCGCGGAGTCGCCGACGCGGTGTGGGTCGGCATCCATGACACGTTCTCCGACCCGGCGCCGTTCCCCGGCGCCAAACCGCGGCCCCGAGCCGCCCTCGTGCCGTCCGGCGGCGGTGCGTTCACCACGCGCTCGGCCGTACGGGCGGGGTCCCCGGTGAATCTGCCGCTGGTCGCCGTCCGGCCGGACGATCTGCGCGGCGCACGGCCCGCGGCGGCCGCCGGGCCCCGGCCGGGCATGGTCACGGGCACCGTGTGGCTGGACTTCACCCGTGGTGGCGGCGGCCGCCCCAATGCCCTCGACGGCAACGAGAAGGCGCTGGCCGGGCTGACGGTGGAGGCGGTCAGGGGCGGCCGGGTGGTCGCCTCGGCGACGACGGCGGCGGACGGGACCTATGCGCTGCCGTCCGGCCGGGCCGACGGCGCCCGGCTCCGGCTGCCCGCGGCCAATTTCGCCGAGGCCTACAACGGCGTCGACTGGCTCGGCCCGGCGCTGGTCACCCCGGCCATCATCGGCTCCTACGTCTGGATGTGGGCCGGTTTCGCGATGGTGCTGATCGCGGCGGGGCTGGCGGGTGTCCCGCGTGAGCTGCTGGAGGCGGCGCGGGTGGACGGCGCGGGCGAGTGGCAGGTCTTCCGCCGGATCACGGTGCCGCTGCTGGCGCCGGTTCTGGTGGTCGTGCTGGTCACTCTCATGATCAATGTGTTGAAGATCTTCGACCTGGTGTACATCATCGCGCCGGGCTCCAGCATCAGATCCGCGAATGTACTGGCGCTCCAGCTCTTCCAGTCGTCGTTCGGTACCGATGTCGACGAGGGCCTGGGCAGCGCGATCGCCGTGTTCCTGCTGCTGCTCGTGCTGCCGGTGATGTACGTCAATCTCCGGCGCATACGGAAGGAGCGTCGCCGATGACGACCGTGGACGGTGTCGTACCGGCCGAGCGCGCCGGGGCTGCCGGTGCCGTACGGGCCAGGCGGCCGCTCGCCGCCCGGATCGTGGCGAGGACCGGCGGCGGTGCGATGCGGATCTCCCTGGTTCTCGTGGCCCTGTTCTGGCTGATGCCGTCGGTGGGGCTGCTGCTGTCCTCGCTGCGCAGCCCGCAGCAGATCGCCGAGTCCGGCTGGTGGCAGGTCTTCAGCAAGCCGGCCCAGATCACCTGGGACAACTACAGCCAGTTGCTGTCCAACGACAAGGTGATGGGCTCGCTGCTGACCACGGCGGCGATCACGGTGCCGGCGACGGTGCTGGTCGTGGTCATCGGCTCGCTGGCCGGTTATGCGTTCGCCTGGATGGACTTTCCCGGCCGGGACGGCTGGTTCATGGTCGTCGTCGGGCTGCTGGTGGTGCCCGTGCAGGTGGCGCTGATCCCGGTGGCCAAGCTGTTCGGTGCGGTCGGGCTCTTCGAGACGACGGCCGGGGTGATCCTCTTCCATACGGCCTTCGGGCTGCCGTTCGCGGTGTTCCTGCTGCGGAACTTCTTCGCCGAGATCCCGCGCGAGCTGCTGGAGGCGGCCCGGCTGGACGGGGCGGGGGAGCTGCGGCTGTTCACCCGCGTGGTGATGCCGCTGGGCGGTCCGGCGATCGCCTCGCTGGGGATCTTCCAGTTCCTGTGGGTGTGGAACGACATGCTGGTCGCGCTGATCTTCGCGGACAGCGGTAATCCGCCGATCACGGTCGCGCTGCAGCAGGAGGTGCGGCAGTTCGGCAACAACATCGATGTGCTGGCGCCCGGCGCTTTTCTGTCGATGGTGGTGCCGCTGATCGTCTTCTTCGCCTTCCAGCGTCAGTTCGTCTCCGGGGTGATGGCCGGCGCGGTGAAGTGAGATCCGCGCGGGGGCCCGCCGGCGCCCGCCTCCGCGCCATCTCCCGTTCATTTTCCTCCCCCTACGATGACGTCACTGCCGTGAAACGCATGGTGCGACCGGGCTTCGTCGTGGAGACTGCCTGGGTGTCGCTCGAACGTCTCTCGAATCGAGTGAGGGCGCCCCGGTCCCCGTGGGGCCGCGCCCCTGCGCAGCGGCCAGGACGCCGGGCGCGTCCATAACTGCAGAGCTAGCAACAACAGCAGACGTATCCCCGCATACCGGGCACATCCACGGCAGACAGCGCCGGCACATACCGCACGTACTCCCCCACGCACGCGTCGTACTCAGCCCTACGTTCCCGACCGTCTGGAGACGGACCGCACATGACTGCCCCCATCGCAGACCAGAGTGCCGAACAGCTCCCGCGCCCTACCCGGCTGTCCGATGTCAAAGGCTGGTTCTTCACCGCCGACCAGTTGCTCTTCGACTGGTTCCTGGCGCACCAGCAGGACCGTTCGGAGCCGGGTGACCTGCTCGAACTGGGCGCTTATATGGGCAAGAGCGCCATCTTCCTCGGTGCGCGGCTGCGCGACGAGGAGCGCTTCACGGTCTGCGACCTCTTCGACTCCCCCGCCGAGGACTCCTCCAACTCCAAGGAGATGAAGAAGTCCTATGCGACGCTGACCCGCCGCGCGTTCGAGGCCAACTACCTCGCCTTCCACGACGAGTTGCCCACCATCGTCCAGGGCCTCAGCTCGGTCGTCAGCGACCATGTCGACGAGGATTCGGTGCGCTTCGCCCATATCGACGCCTCGCATCTGTACGAGCAT
The DNA here is from genome assembly GCF_043200375.1 of Streptomyces sp. NPDC048434. Classification (NCBI taxonomy): domain Bacteria; kingdom Bacillati; phylum Actinomycetota; class Actinomycetes; order Kitasatosporales; family Streptomycetaceae; genus Streptomyces; species Streptomyces sp. NPDC048434. The sequence continues at coordinate 142,046 of NZ_JBICXQ010000016.1, forward strand.
GTGCACGGCGACATCCTCGCGGTGCGCAAGCTGCTCACCGACCACGGCGTCGTGGTGATGGACGACTACCGTGCCGAACACTGCCCGGGGGTGGCCGCCGCCACCTGGCAGGCCGTCGCGAACGAGGGGCTGCGCCCCATCTGCATCACCGGCACCAAGTTCTACGGAACCTGGGGCGATCCCGAGCCGCTGCAGAAGGCGCTGGTGGAGTGGATCACCTCGCGCGGTGACATCTGGCACGAGGTGCAGTACGTCAACGGCGCCCCGCTGGTCCGGCTGAGCGCGAAGGGCGCCAAGGAGCCCGCGCACCCGGTCTCCCGGCACAAGTCCGCCGCCCGCACTTCGCAGCGGCCGACGGCGCAGTCGCCGAAGGCCTCCGCGGCCCGCCCGGCCGCGCGCCCGCCGGTCCCCTCGCGCAGCACGCTGCGCCGGGTCGCCCTGGACGTGCTGCCGCCGGTCGTCACCCGCGCCCTGGTGAAGGCCCGCAAGCGGGCCCGTACGCGCTGAGGCACCCGGCGCGGGCCGGGGCGCGCCACTCCGCCCCGGCCCGCGCGCTGCCGCGCCCGGGGCGGTCCGGCGCCGGAGGAGCCGGTGACACGTCCTAGCGGGGCACCTGCCCCACCAGGACGAACGCGTTGGACCGCAGCAGCATCCCGGCCGGCCGCGGCAGCGGGTGGGAGTAGCTACGCCGTACGACCAGGCCGGCGGACTCGGCGAAGGCGCGCAGCAGGGCGAAGTCGGTGAAGCGCACCGGCGTGGGGCCGGCCCGGTGTCCCGCCTCCTGCGCGGTGATCAGCAGCACCCCGCCACCCGGCCGTACGTACCGGACGTAGGCCCGCAGCAGGCCCTCGACCTGCTCGTCGTCCAGATGCTCCAGGACATGCGCGGTCAGCAGGGCGTCGAAGGCGCCGGGCCGGGCATGCGGGCTCGTGAGGAAGGTGTCCGCCGTGTAGGCGGTCAGTCCGCGCTGCCGGCAGTGCGCCACGGACTGCGGGTCGTGGTCCACCCCGACGCTGCCGCGCGCGCAGTCGGCGAGCGTGTCGCCGGCCCCGCAGCCGATTTCCAGCACCCGGCCGCTGCCGATCCGCCGCAGCTGGCTGCGGTACGGGGACCGGGCGGGCAGCAGCCGCGCCGGGCCGCCGCGTCCCCGGTCGGCCGGCAGCCGCGCGGTGGAGGCGGCGGGCGCGGTACCCGTGGGGCGCGCGGGCCGGGCGGTCCGGGTGTCGCTGCCGGGCGGCCCGGCGTCGGGGCTGTCGGTGGCGGCGGAGCTGTCGGTTCGGCCGGGCATCGGGACGCGGTCACCTTCCCTGGGGAAACACGGCGTGGGGCGCCGTAAAGCTGTGCAACGGGTCTACGGCATCGGACACGGCCCTGGCGCTGCGGCGCGCCGAATTCGCGCACCGCGCGTCATCATGCACACACGTACTGCCGATGCGGCCTCTCACCCTTTCAGCGCAGATCCGGTGACCGTGCCGCCGCGGGCGAGTTGAACGGACCGGTCCTGTGCATCGCCCGTCCGGAAAGGCTTGGTCCGCGTATGAAGCCTCGGCTCACCGTCGTCGTCCCGGTCCATCGCATCGAGGGGTCCGAGCGGAATGTGGAGGAGTGCCTGGAGTCGGTCGCGGCTCAGACGCTGACCGATCTGGATGTGGTGATGGTCGATGACGGCCCGCCAGCGGACGGGAGCGCCGCCGCCGCGGAGGGCACTCCCGCCGCGCTCGCCCGCCGTTTCGCCGAGCGTGACCCACGGTTCCGCATCGTCCACCATCCCGGGGGCGATCCGGCTCCCGGCTGCGGCGCGCTCCGCAACGCCGGTGCCCGGCACGCCTATCCGCACACCGGCTATCTGGCCTTCCTCGACGCCGACGATGTGCTGCTGCCGCGCGCGTACGAGGACCTGGTCGGCCTGCTGGACCGGTCCGGCGCGGACCTGGCGACCGGCAACGTCTACCGGCTCGGTGCGGCAGGCCGCAGCCAGTCCGCGCACCATCCGGCCGCCCGTGCCACCGCGCTGCGCACCCACCTCGGCGAAGACCTCGGCCTGCTGTCCGACCACTTCGCCCGCAACAAGGTCTTCCGCCGCGCCTTCTGGGACAAGCATCGGTTCGCCTTCCCCGAGGGCGAGTTGTGCCACGACGCGGCGGTGACGCTGCCCGCGCTCTTTCTCGCCGGGGCGATCGACGTCCTGCAGGAGCACGTCTGTTACTGGCGGCTGCCGGAAGGGCCCGACCGCCACCGGCGACTCGATGCCCGGGGCGTGCGGGACCGGTTCGCGGCGGTGGCCGGCATCCGGCGCTTCCTCGCCGACCCGGCCCACGCCCGGCTGCGCGTCCATCAGCGCGACTACGACCGCTCGCAGCTCACCGACGGGCTGCTCGATCTGGTCGACGCGCTGCCGGGAGCCTCGCCGGAGTGCCGGACGGCGTTCCTGGACTGCGCCCGCGACTTCCTCTCCGGTGTCGATCCGCGGCTGTTCCCCACGCTGCCCGTCGAGCTGCGGATGCGCTGGTATCTGATCCGCACCGGGCGCCTGGCCGACCTGCTCACCCTGCTCACCCACGAGGCCCGCAACCCGGCCGGGTTCACCGTCGCCGGGCCGCCGCTGCGCAAGCGCGCGGTGCTGCCGCTGACGCCACCGCTGGAGCTGCCGCCGGGGGTGACCCGGCTGGACCGCGCCGACTTCCCCGTACGGGCCCGGGTCCGGGAAGCGGTGTGGCGGAACGGCGTGCTGGTGCTGCGCGGCTACGCCTACATCCGGAATCTGGACGCGGCGCACCGGCACAGCTACCTCAGGACGGCGGTGCTGTCGTGCGGGCGGCGCCGGATCCTGCTGCCGCTGCGGGCGGCGGCGATGCCGGAGGCGACCGCCGAGTCCGGTCAGGAGCTGCACTGTTACGACTGGTCGGGCTTCGAGCTGCGGCTCGATCCGGCCCGGCTGCGCAAAGGCGGGCGCTGGGAGGAGGCCGACTGGTCGGTCGGGGTGCTGCTGGCGTCGGCGGGCGTGGTGCGGGCCGCGGCGCTGCAGGCCGCGGAGACCGGCTCCGGCGCCGCTCCGGGTACCCATGAGCGGTCCGGGGACGGCACGGACGGCGGGGTACGGATCACGCCCCGGTACCCGGACGGGCGGCTGCGGCTGTCGGTGGTCCGCCCGGCCCGGCGGCTGACCGGCCACCATGCGGCGGCGGCCGGCGCCCTGGACCTGACCGTCACCACACCGGGACCACCGCCCGCCGCGCTGCGGCTGACCCACCAGGGGACCGGCACGGTGGTGTCGTTCCCGGTGGAGACGGAGCCTTCTGCGGGGTCGGGCACGGGCGCAGGGACGCAGACAGAGGCGGGGCCGCGGGAGGCCGGCGAGGCGTCCGGCCCCGCGTCCCCGCCGCTCACCTTCCGTATCCGTCTCGACGCGCTGGCCGCCGCCCGGCCCTCCCGGGACGGCGCGCCACGGGCGATCCCGCCGGCGCACACCGAGAGCTGGGCGCCCGAGGTGGTACTGCCCGACGGCGGCACCGACCCGATCGCCTGCGGCCCCGGGCTCGCGCCCGTCGCCTATCCGCTCCCGCACGGCCGCGAGCTGGTCGTGGCGGCCGGCCCGGCCGGGAACCTCGTCCTGCACGACCGCACCCCGCAGCCGTACCTGGACCGGGCGATGTGGCGCGCCGACGGCACCCTGCTGGTGGCGGGCGGGCTGCCGGACGCCGCGCCGCACGCCACCGAACTGGTCCTCAAACACGGGGAGCACGACGCCGAGCTGGCCTTCCCCACCACCCACGACGACGGCCGGTTCCACGGCGCGCTGCCGCTGGGCGCGCTGCCGTCGCTCGCCGGCCCGCTGCCGCTGCGCGAGGGCCGCTGGACACTGCATCTGCGCGAGCAGGGTGCGCCCGGCTCCGCGCTGGACGCCCCGGTCCGCTGCACCCCGTCCCTCCTCGACGGGCTGCCGGCCGCCCGTACGGTCCGCGGTAAGCCGCTGACCCTGGACCGGCACCGGCACGACGAGACGCTCGTGGTGGCGGGACCCGCGCTGCCCGCCACCGACCGCGGCCCCTACCGCCGCCGGATGCTGCGCGAACAGCACTACTCGCTGCACCGCTCCCGTCCGCTGCGCGACACCGTCCTCTACAGCAGCTTCGGCGGCCGCGCGTACGGGGATTCGCCGCGTGCGGTGCACGAGGAACTGGTGCGTCGGGGCATGGACGTGGAGCATCTGTGGGCGGTCCGCGATGCGCAGACCGCGGTGCCGGAGACGGCCCGTGCGGTGCTGGTGGGCAGCGCCGAATGGCACGGCGCGCTGGCGCACAGCCGCTGGGTGGTCACCAACACCCATCTGCCCCGCTGGTTCACCCGGCGCGGCGGGCAGCGCATCATCCAGACCTGGCACGGCACCCCGCTCAAGCGGATCGGCGCCGATCTGGCCGGGACGCTGTGCGCGGGGCTGGCCCATCTGGCGCCGCGGCCGCGGGTCAGCCGGCAGTGGAGTGTGCTGCTGTCGCCCAATGCGCACAGCACCCCGGTGCTGCGCTCCGCGCTCGGCTACTCCGGCCGGCTGCTGGAGACCGGGCTGCCGCGCACCGACGCCTTCTTCGCCGCCGACCGCGACCGGACCGCGGCCGCGGTCCGCGAGCGGCTGGGCATCGAGCCCGGCCGGAAAGTGGTGCTGTACGCGCCGACACCGCGCGACGATCTGGCCTACGACGCGGGCCACCACCGGCTGCATCTGCCGCTCGACCTGGAGCTGGCACGGCAGGAACTGGCGGACGACCACGTCCTCCTGGTCCGCAGCCATCCGCTGGTCGCCGACCGGCTGCCCGCCCATCACGCCCCCTTCGCCCTCGATGTCTCCGCCCACCCGGACGCCACCGAGCTGCTGCTGGCCTCGGACGTGCTGGTCACCGACTACTCGTCGCTGGCCGCCGACTTCGCCAACACCGGGCGCCCGATGCTGTTTCTGACGCCCGATCTGCCGCACTACCGCGACACCCTGCGCGGCTTCACCCTCGACTTCGAGGCCCGGGTGCCGGGCCCGCTGCTCACCTCGACGGGTGAACTGATCGACGCGCTGGGCGACTTGGAGGCGATCGCCGCGGCAGGCGCGGACGCGTACGCGGATTTCCGGGAAGCCTTCTGCCACCGGGACGACGGAGGTGCGGCGGGCCGGGTCGCGGATCTGATGGAGGGGTGAGCGGGGCCGGCCCGCCGCAAGGTGGTGGCGTGCGGATCGGCATCGTGCGGCACTCGCGTCGTTACAGCATGTGCAGGCGCTCTTACGGGCCTGCACACCCCGAGCCCCGGCTCCCGCCGGGTAAGAAGACGGCAAGAGGGCGGGAAAAGCGGAGCGGGGGGTGCAACCGCTCGACGGGATTCGCCCTCTGAACCATCAGAAATGGGTTCGGACCCCGCTCGCGCCAAGAGATGCTGTCGACACGAAATGTAGATTCAGTGACTGTGAAAGAAGCCCTCGATCCGCTGACGGGGCCCACCATCACGCCATCCGCGCAGGTCAGCATCGTCGTCATCGCCTTCAACGATGCCGGCCATGTCTGCGATGCGGTGCGCTCCGCACTCGCGCAGGGGCCCCCCGGCGAAACGGTCACCGAAGTGATCGCGGTGAACGACGCCTCCACCGACGGCACCGGCGCCGCCCTGGACGCCCTCGCCCACACCGAACCGCGCCTCCGGGTGATCCACCGCGACAAGAACAGCGGCGGCTGCGGCACCCCGCGCAACGACGGTCTGCGCGCCGCCACCGGACGCTTCGTGATGTTCCTCGACAGCGACGATGTGCTGCCTCCGGGCGCGGCCCGGGCGCTGCTGGCCGCCGCTCTGGAGCATGACGCCCCGGTCGCGGCCGGCGCCTGCGTACGCCGTGAGCTGCCCGCGCACCGCGATGTCCCCTGGCAGCCGGGCCTCTACCGCGAGCCGGCCGTCCACAGTTCCCCCGAATCCAGCCCCCAGCTGGTCCGGGACACGCTGTGCGTCAACAAGCTCTACGAGCGGGCGTTCCTCGACAGGCACGCCATCACCTTCCCCGAGGGCCGCTTCACCTACGAGGACTTCGTGTTCACCGCGCGGGTGCTGGCCGCCGCCCCCCGCGTGGCGACGATCCCCGACCGGGTCTACGTCTGGCATGTGCGCCGCTCGGCCGCCCGGCAGTCGATCTCGCTGGACCGCAAGGACGTCGCCAACTGGCAGGCGCGGATCGCGGCGCACCGCGCCAGCGTGCAGATCTTCCAGGACGCCGGGCACAAGGCGCTGGCGCACGCCGCGGACACCAAGTTCCTCGACCACGATCTGCGGATGTACGTCCGCGAGCTGCACACCCGCGGCGCCGACTACCGCGCCGAGTGGTGGCGGCTGACCCGCGACTATCTGGCCGGCTTCGACGAGGGCGATCTGCGCGCGGCCCGTGCCCCGGCCCGTTGGCTGGCCCGGGTCGTGCTGGCCTCGCCGGCCCCGCGGGACCTGGAACGGCTGACCCAGCTGGCGGCCCGGCCCGGCCGGCTGCTGCCGCCGTACGCGGAGGCCGACGGCCGCGCGGTGTGGTCCAAGGACCTGCCCGAGGTCGAGCTGGACGCGCTCGGCACCAAGCCGATGCACCGGCTGCCGGTGACCATAGACGCGGAACCGACGGCCGGCGGCCCCGGTGTGCTGCGGCTGCGGGTGCACGATCTGTACGGGCGGCTGGCCGCTTCGGGGCCGGAGAGCATCGATATCGAGCTGCGGCGCCGCCGGGACGACCGGCGCGGCCCGGTCCACACCGCGGCCCTCACCCCGGCTCCGGCCGTCGGCGGGTCCCAGGCCTGCTGGACCGCCGAGGTCGTACTGGATCTCGCGGCGCTGGCCGAGCGCGGCGGGCGGCACTCCGCCGACCCCGAGCCCTGGGACCTGATGGCACAGGTCAGCTGCGCGGACGGGGCCGGTTTCCGGGCCGCGCTGCGGGCCTTGGGGCCGGGGCTGCGCCGCCGGGTGCTGCCCAGCCGCCGCCATGCCGTGCTGCTGGTGCAGCCGTATGCGACGACCGGCGGCGCCCTGTCACTGCGGGTCGCCTCCGGCCTGCGCAGCGTATGGCGGATCGCCGCCCGGCGGCTGCGCGGCTGAGCCGCCCCGGGCCCGCTCCCCGCACTCTTCGACCCCGACCTAGGATTGGCGCTATGTCTTACTTGATCACGGGTGGTGCCGGCTACATCGGCGCCCATGTCGTACGGGCCCTGCGTCAGGCGGGCGAGACGGTCGTGGTGCTCGACGATCTGACGACGGGCGTGGCCGCCCGGATCCCCGAGGACGTCCCCCTCGTCGTCGGCTCCACGCTCGACCGCGGGCTGCTCGATGCCACCCTCGCCGAGCACGGTGTCACCGATGTCGTGCATCTGGCCGCCAAGAAGCAGGTCGGCGAGTCCGTCGAGATGCCGCTGCACTACTACCGCGAGAATGTGCACGGTCTGCAGACGCTGCTGGAGGCGATGGCCACAGGCGGTGTCGGCCGGCTGGTGTTCTCCTCCTCGGCCGCGGTCTACGGCATGCCGGATGTCGAGCTGGTCACCGAGGAGACCCCCTGCACACCGATCAACCCGTACGGCGAGACCAAGCTCGTCGGCGAGTGGATGGCCCGTGCGGCGGGCAAGGCGCACGGCATCAGCACCGCCTGTCTGCGCTACTTCAACGTCGCCGGGACGGCCGCCCCTGAGCTGGCCGACACCGGGGTGTACAACATCGTCCCGATGGTCTTCGAGAAGCTCACCGAGGGCGCCGCACCGCTCATCTTCGGCGATGACTACGACACCCCCGACGGCACCTGCATCCGCGACTACATCCATGTCGCCGATCTCGCCGAGGCCCATGTGGCGGCCGCCCGCAAGCTCGCCGAGCCGGGTCCGGTGCGCGATCTGACGCTGAACATCGGGCGCGGCGAGGGCATTTCGGTGCGCGAGATGGTCGACCTGATCACCGAGATCACCGGGCACCGGGGCGTCACCGCCGAGGTCACCCCGCGTCGTGCGGGCGACCCGGCCCGGGTGGTCGCGGCCGCCGACCGGATCACCGCGGAGCTGGGCTGGAAGGCCCGCCACGATGTGCGCGACATGATCACCTCGGCGTGGGCGGGCTGGCAGCACCACCGCCCGCAGGCCTGAGCGCGGGCCGCGCCGCGCGCGTACGCGGGTGCCCGGCGGGGATCCGGGGCGCGGGTCAGGTCAGCGGGTGCGACGTCCGGCCCGAAGCCTCGTCGATTTCGTCATGGGCCTTGGTCAGCAGAGTCATCGCCAGTTCGTTGAGCGCTCTGGCTCCCGCGACCTCCTCGCCGACCCTCGGCTGGTTGGAGTCGACGGGGTGGCGGCTGGCGTATCCGTGGGCCCGTACCTCGCTCCCGTCGGGAAGCCGTACGAGGGCGGCGGCGCGGGTGCGGTGGGCGTCTTCCTCGAATTCCATCTCGACATGCCATCCGACGGTCGTCTGCAGCATCACGATCACCTCCGGGGGCCCCTGTTACCAGCGTGCGCCTGCCGGGCGGCCGGCGCACGATGTGCCCCGGCCCGGCACGGCCGCGCCCGGGGCGGACCTCCCGCTGGAGGCCCGCCCCGGGCGCGCTCACGCCGGCCGGTCCCCTACCGCTCCAGGGTGATCGAGTTGATCGGCGTGAGGTCCTTGTCGATGTAGTTGTTGGCCGGGAGGTAGCCCTGGCACCCCGTGCCGTTGTAACCCGTGCAGGTCCGCATGGTCGCGCCGCCGGACTGGTTGTTGTAAATGCGGTGCGTCCCGACCTGGTTGCTGAGGTTGTGGGCCCCATAGCTGTAGTAGAAGAGCGACGGGTGGCCGCCGTTCCATCCGGCGTTCTGCGGGTAGATGCAGACCGCCCCGTAGGGACAGCCCTGGACGGTGCCTCCCGCGGCTGCTGCGGTTCCGGCCGTGCCGACCACCACGCCCGCCGGGACGACAAGCGCCGCGACGGCCATGGCCGCCATTCCGGCTCGCTTCAATACGGACATGAGTTGCTCCCCCTTGGTCAAGCGGCCCCGCGAGATGAAGGTCGCGGGTGCACCCCTACGGGTGCCTGATGGTTGGTCAGCCTGTTCCAGCGGGGCGGATCGCACAATGGTTTTCGGCGGTGGCCGAACGGGCCGGTCCCGGCGTCAGCCGCGCGAGCGGCGCAGCAGCGTCTTCGCGGAACGGGCGCCGGGCACGGTCAGGGTCAGCGGTGTCCGCCCGCCGGCCGTCCGGACCGGCAGTTCGCGGCGGAGCGGGCCCGCGGTCACCCGCAGGGCCACCCGCCAGGTGCCCGGGGGGCCGCTGCGCAGCACGGAGCGCACGGTGTAGTGGTCGCCGGCGCCCCGTTCGGCCGTGGTGCGCAGCGCCACCGTGCGCGTCGCGTCGTAGAGGACCAGCCGCAGCTCGGCGTCCACGGGGCAGCCGGGCAGGGTGAGGCGCGCGGTGAGGGTGGCCCGCCCGGAGCGGGTGCAGTCCGCCGCGCCGCGCAGATCGTCGCCGAGCGGCCGGCGTGCCCCGTCGCGGTCCAGGTCGAGGTGGAGATGGCCGTGCGGCCGGGAGAGGAAGAGCGCGGCGACGGCCGGGCCGGCCGGGCCCCGTCCCACGATCCGCGGCGCGAACTCGTCCCCGTCCGCCCCGCCCTCCGGGACCAGCCAGGCCTCGCGGCACAAGGCGGGCCCCGCCGCATCCGCTCCGCCGTACGCGGTGACCGCGATCTTGAGGCCCCAGGTGCCGTCGGGCAGCGGCCCGCCGTCCGCCGCGGTCGCCGGGTCGACGGCGGCCTGCCACGCGCCGTCCGCGTACCGGGCCGGGACCCGGTGGGTGGCGCCGCTGCGGTGCAGCAGGATCTCGACGGTGTCGCCGCCGAGCGGGGGAAGGGCGGCGGTGCCCCGCAGATGCAGTACGCCGCCCGCCCAGCTCCGGCGGAGCAGCCGCTGGCGCAGTATCACGCGGTCGGTGAGGTCGTAGCAGGCGTCGGGGACGGCGTGCTGCGGGTCGCGGAAGCAGGGGTAGCCGGCGTACACCCGGCCGTTGTCGTCGAGGTGCGGCGGGTCCGGCTGCCGCTCGGTGTCGGCCCGGACGACGGCGGTCAGCTCCTCGTCGAGCCCGGCGCGCAGACAGTGGGCGCGCAGCCGGAGTCCGGGCGGCAGGGCGGCCTGCACCCGGTCGGTGAGGTAGCGCGCGACGAGGGGGCGGGCGGCGGCGGCCATCCGTTGCCGGCCGGCCGGGTCGCGGGCGAGGTAGGCGGCCCCGAAGGGCATGAGTATCTCGCCGTGGAAGTGCCGGACCAGCAGTTTGTCGCGCTGTTCGCCGGGCGGGACCTCGGCCGCGACGCCGTCGAGGACGGTGGCGATGTAGTCGAGGTACTCGCACCAGTCGATGTCCTGACGGCTGGCGTTGCTGTTGTCGTCGCGTCCGTGCAGGTAGTAGCAGTCGTGGTCGGCGAGGACGGAGACGACCTCGGCGCGCAGCAGGGCGGCGATACCGAACGGCAGGTCCTCGGCCAGCAGCCGGCCCTCGACGAAGCGCAGCCGGTGCTTTTCGAGGAAGGCGCGGCGGAAGAGCTTGTAGGCGGCCAGCGACCAGTAGACGGGGGAGTCGAAGACGGAGACCTGTTCACTGGTGGTGCGCAGGTCGACGGGGGCGGCGCGGCCGTCGGCGCCGACGATCCGGCCGCAGACGACGTCCGAGCCGCACTGCTGGGCCATGCGTGTGAGCCCGAGCAGCGCCTCGGGGCCGAGCCGGTCGTCGGAGTCGAGGAAGAAGACGTAGTCGCCGGTGGCACGGTCCAGCCCGGCGTTGCGCGGCTTGCCCGCGCCGCCCGAGGCCTCCTGGCGCAGCACGGTCAGGTTGGGGTGCCGGCGGGCCTGTTCGGCCAGCCATTCCGCGCTGCCGTCGGTGGACCCGTCGTCGACCGCGATCACCTCGATCCGGCGCTGGTCCAGCGTCTGGGCGAAGACCGAGCCGAGGCTGCGGTCGAGGTAACGCCGGGTGTTGTGCACCGGCACGATCACGGAGACGGTCGGTGTCGTCATGGCGTCCGCCCCGGCGGAAGCCGCGGTCACGAGGTCGTCAGGGACGGGCACCGTGCCCTCCGTTCTTTCAGCAATCCCTCGACATACCCGGCGTCCCAGCCGGATAAAAGGGACTACGTAGACATATAACGTTGGGTGAACGTTCGCCGATCGTGGAGGAGTGCCGGTGGCTCCGACGCCCGCCACCCCACAAGAGGCGGTCCGGCCCCTGGAGGTTGCCCGGCCCCTTCCCGGAAGTGAACGCCCGGCCGCGGCGCGCCGGACCCGCGGGCGGCTGACGGCGCCCTCGCTCGCGGCGGCGCTGTCCATGGGGGCGTACTGCCTCGCGCTCGCCCTTTACGGCAGCTACCCCTTCGGCCCGCGCTCACGCGCCGTCAATGACCTGGGCAATCAGTTCGTGCCGTTCCACGCCCGGCTGTGGGACCTGATGCACGGCACCGCCGGCGGCGACCTGTTCTTCAACTGGAGCAGCGGCTACGGCGTCCCGTTCCTCGCCGACTTCTTCACCTACCTGATGAACCCGTTCTCCTGGCTCGTCGGGCTCTTCCCCCGCGCGCTGGCCGATCTGCCGGTCTTCCTGGTCACCCTGCTCAGCATCGGCCTGGGCGCCGCCCTGATGACCGTCTTCCTGGGCCGGCTGCGGCAGGGCTCCGGGCTGCTGCGGGCGCTGCTGTCGGTGGGCTACGGGCTGTGCGCCTGGGTGCTGAACGACGGTTTCGCCGACCCGATGTGGATGTGGGGCCTGGTGGCACTGCCGCTGCTCGGGATCGCCGCGGACTGGTGTCTGCGCCGCACCCGCTGGGTGGCCGGCACCCTGCTGGTCGCCCTCGCCTGGGCGGGCAACTTCTATACGGCCGCGATGGCGACCCTGGCGATGGCGCTGGTGCTGGTGATGCGGCTGCTGACGGCCCCCCGGATGCCGTGGCGTGACCGGCTGCACGCGCTGGCCCGCGCCGTCTCGATGGCGCTGACCGGCATCCTGCTGGCCGCGCCCGTGCTGACCGTCACCCTCCAGGCCGGCCGGGCCGCCCAGCCCGCCCCCGCGATGTCCTACGACGACCCGCCGACGCTGCTCTACCAGATGGCGCAGCTGCTGCCGGGCGGCCACGGCGAGGCCCCGGTCCCCAACATCTCCATCGGGGTCCCCGGGCTGCTGCTGGTGGCCGCCTTCCCGTTCGTGCGCGCCGTACCGCTCCGGATGCGCCTCGGCTGGTACGCCCTGGCGACGGCCGTCGCCGCCTCCTTCACCTGGGAGCCGACGATCCTGCTGTGGCACGGTTTCGCGCTGCCCAACGGAAGCCCGTACCGCGCCGCCTTCGTCCTCAGCGGCATCCTCGTGATGATCTCCTGGCTCGCCCTGGCGCACCGCCCGCGGCCCCGCGAACTGGCCGCGGGCGCCGCGCTGGTCGCGCTGCTGGCCTGGCTCTGCCGCGACGAGGGCGCGGTCGGCACCGCCACCTGGATCCTGGTGGCCGGCGGCGGCGCGCCGACCCTCCTGGGACTGGCCGCGCTCACCGTGCCGCACACCTCCCGTACCCGTGCCGCCGTCCGCGCCGTGCTGACCGGCACGGTCCTGCTCGGCTCGGCGTACACGGCGCTCTCCGTGACCGAGGCACGGGACGAGATCGCCTGGTTCCAGCCCAAGATCACGCTGGCCGGGCCGGCGCTGACCGCCCGGGACGGGCTGCTCGCCCGCGCCGGCTGGCCGCACACCCGCACCGACCCGGGCCCGCACGAGTTCGCCAACAACGACCCGCTGCTGATCGGCGGCGAGGGCGGCTCGTACTACAGCAGCTTCGTGCCCGCGGTGACCGCCCGCACCCTGCGGGGCCTGGGCGCCGGCTGGTACATGAAGGGCCGTCACACCCTCAGCTTCGAGGACCCGGTGGGCCGGGCGCTCATGGGCGTCGGCAGCTATCTGTCCCCGGTGCCTCAGCGCCGCACCCTGTTCACCCCGCATCCGGCGCGCCCGGCCCCGCTGCTGACCGTACGGAGCACCCTCCCGCGCCCCGCCGGCGAGGAGACCGTGTTCGCCCGCCAGGAGCGGGTGCTGGGCGCCACCGTCTACCAGGTGCCGGCGCTGACACCCACCGCGGGCGCGGCCCCGCTGCCCGAGCGCGGCGGCTGGCTGCTGCCCGCCGTGCGCCGGCCGGCCGCGGACCCGAACGGCGCGGGGACCACCTTCAGCGCACGGTGCACCCCGGGCAGCACCGCCCTCTGGTACGCGCCCTGGTTCTCCGGGGAGGTCAGCGGCCCGGGCGGGCACACCACGGCGATCGGCAGTCATGACGTCACCGCCAACCCGGTGGGCACCCTGGGCCGGGTGCCCGCGGACGGCACGGTGTCGGTGCGCTTCACCGGCCACGGCGCGCAGCACGTCCCCGCGCGGGCGATCGGCTGTCTGTCCGGACGCCAGCTGACGGCGGCGGTGAGCGCGCTGCGCGCCCGGGGCCCGGCGCAACTGACGGCCGACGGCCATCGGCTGACGGCCCGGCTGCGTCCGGGCAGCAGGGGCAGCGCGGTGCTGGCGCTGCCCGCCGTTGCGGGATGGGGCTGTTCGGTGGACGGCGGACCGCTGCACGAACCGCACTCGTTCGGCGGTCTGCTGGCCGTTCCGCTGGGCCGGGGCGCCCGGCGGCTGTCGTGTTCCTATCTGCCGCCGGGCCTGCACACGGGGCTTGCGGCGAGCGGTGCGGCGGCGCTGGCGATCGCCGCGGTGGCCGGCTTCGGTGCCGTCCCCGGTCGGCGGCGCCTTCACGCCACCACGCTATTTACATCGTGACATTCCAACAGATTTGTAGAATTACCCCCAGGGGGCGGTGCCTGAGCCGCCCCCTGAACCCGGCGAAAAGGCCTGCTGATGAAGCTTTCCATCGTCGTCCCCTGCTACAACGAAGAGGCCGTGTTAAGCCGTTTCGACGAGACGGTCCGCGCGGTCCTCGCCGGGCTCGCCGTCGAGTACGAGCTGTGTTACGTGGACGACGGCAGCGCCGACGGCACCCTGGCCCGGCTGCGCGGCCTCGCCCAGCAGCACCGCGGCACCACCCGCTATCTCTCCTTCAGCCGTAACTTCGGCAAGGAGCCCGCCATACTGGCCGGCCTCCGGGCGGCCACCGGCGACGCGGTGATCATCATGGACGCCGATCTGCAGCATCCGCCGGAGCTCATCGAGACGATGCTCGACCTCTACCAGCTCGGCCACGACCAGGTCGTCGCCAAGCGCAACCGGACCGGCGACCGGCGGCTTCGTACCGCGCTGAGCAGGCTCTACTACCGCGCCGTCAACAAGTGGGTCGATGTCGAACTCACCGATGGTGTGGGCGACTTCCGGCTGTTGTCGCGCACGGCCGTGGACGCGCTGCTCTCGCTGCCCGAGTACAACCGCTTCTCCAAGGGCCTGTTCTCCTGGATCGGCTTCGACACCGTCACCTTCGACTACCGCAACGCCGCCCGGGAGGCCGGCGAGACGAAGTGGCACTTCGGCGCACTGGTCAACTACGGCATCGACGGCATGCTCTCCTTCAACTGCCGTCCGCTGCGGCGGGCCATCTACGCCGGGCTCGGCCTGGCCGCGCTCGCCGCCGTCTACACCCTGTGGATCATCGGCGCGGCCGTTGTCGGCGGGGTCACCGCCCCGGGCTATGTGACGCTGGTGGCCATCATCGTGGGCCTGGGCGGGCTGCAGATGGTGATGCTCGGGCTGATCGGCGAGTACATCGGGCGGATCTACTACGAGACCAAGCGGCGGCCGCACTTCCTGGTCAAGGAGAGCAACGCCGCCGTCCCCGCCACGGCACCGGCCCCCGGCCCGGCGGGCGCCGCCACCGCCGGTTCGCAGGCCGGCTGATGCGCGGTCTGCCGACGCCCGGCCCCGGCGGCCAGATCGTGCGCTTCGCCGCCGTCGGCGGGGTCAACACCCTGACGTTCTACGCCTGTTATCTGCCGCTGCACCGCCTGCTGCCGTACTTCGCGGCCTACACAGCCGCCTTTGTGACGAGCATGGTCGGCTCGTTCTTCCTGAACACCTGCTTCACCTACCGCGCCCGCCCGACCTGGACGAAGTTTCTGCTCTTCCCGCTGACGCAGGTCACCAACTACGGGGTGCAGAGCGTGGGGCTGATGGCGCTGGTGGGGTGGTGCGGGGTGAACACCGCGGTGGCGCCGCTGGCGGCGGCGCTGTGCGCGCTCCCGTTCACCTATCTGGTCTCCCGGCGCATTCTGCGCCCGCCCGCCCGGACCGGCCCCTCCGTACGGACCGGCCCCGCCGCCCGGACCGATCCCTCCGCTCAGGCCGACCCGCCGCCGGCCCGCTCCGGCGAACCCGCCTGAGCCCGCCAGCGCCCGAACCGGGCGGTCTGCCCGACCGACATCTGACGCGCCGAGTACAGCCGGCCGTCGAGGCCCAGCGCGACCACCACCGCCCGCCCGACGGCGTCCTGGGCGACACCGGCCGCCGCCGAGTGCGACACCCTGCCCCGCTGCCAGGACCCGGGGCCGTCCTGGGCCATCGCCATCCGTACCTCGCCCGCGTCATCGCGCGCCGCGAGCACCATCCGGTCGCCGCTGCCGACCGTCGCCACCGCCACCCGCCCGTAGCCGCCGACCGCCGCACAGCGCGCCGACACCCGCCAGGTGCCGACCATCCGCTGCCGCTCGGCGATCAGCACCTGGGCGGTGAGCGACCGCCGGAAGACGGCCCGCACCGCGCCGTCGGCCAGCGGGACGACGCTGACCGGGCCGGCCGGCTGCGGCAGCCCGGTGGCCGCGGCCGGCCGCGGCAGGTGCCCGGGCTCCTTGGACACCCAGTGCTGCACGGTCCCTACGGTCGGCGCGACCAGATGGATCAGCCCGTCGGAGTCCACACAGGCATCCAGCCCGTCGACGATCCGCGGTGAGGCGTTCAGGGTGCTGACCGGGCCCTCCAGCCGCTGCCACAGCGACCAGTGCACACCGTGCGGGCCGCTACGGTGGGCCACATTGCCGTCCCAGGTCCGGACGAAGACGTGCACCGTGCCGTCCGGGGTGGCCACCGCGGCGGGGAAGCCGATCTCCAGCGACCGGACCGGGTCCGGGTCCGGGGAGCCCAGCGACTCCCAGCGCGCGAAGACGGGCCCGCCGTCCGGAGCGGTGCCGGTCTGCGGTGCGGTCAGCAGCTCACGGCGATGGGCGACGTTGCGGCCCGGCAGCACGGTGCGGGAGGCGAACAGCTGGAGCGCACCGCCGGGGCGGCGCACCACATGGATCTGACCCTGCAACAGGTCTCCGCCGACCGGCACCGGCGCACCGAAGCTCCCGCTGCCCGGACGGGTCTCCGTCCAGCAGTGCGCCGTCCCGCCCAGCACCGCGAAGGCGGCGAGCCGGCCGTCAGCGGCGGGGCGGATCCAGGCGTTGGAGCCGGGTGCGCGCAGCCGGGTGCTGCGGGTCCAGTTGCGTGAGCCGCCGTTGAGTGCCGAGGCGCCCACCTTGCGGTCGCCGCAGCCGGCCGGGTCGCCGCAGGCGCGGTGGTCGGCCCAGCCGTAGACCGACAGCAGCCGGGCCTTGCGGCGGGCGGTCCCGAGGTCGACGTCATGGGGCAGCACACCGGCCTCGTAGCCGAGGTAGTTCTCCACGATCGGCGGACGGCCGCGGCCCCCGTACGCGGCCAGCGCGGCCTGCGCGAAGTAGGCGGAGGCGGTGTGGTCCTGGTGGTCGTAGTAGCGCAGCCCGGCCAGCCGGGGGTCGCGGTCCGGGGTGGCCGGCGGGCGCTTCCTGGAGTGCACCGCGTTCGGGTCCAGGGTGCGTACGACCGTGGGCCCGACCCGGTCGAGCACCGCCACCAGGGTCTGGGTGACCTGGTCGCGGGTGTAGTGGAACTGCCGCTTCACGGGGGTGCCGGCGGGGCGCAGCGTGGGGAGGGTGCCGGTGGCCCCCAGCCACAGACCGCGCAGACTCGTCGCACGGGCCTGCCAGACGGCCCTGGCCTCCACCAGCTCCAGGAAGATCAACTGGTGCTGCGGGGCGTCGCGCAGTGTCTGGATCTCCACCTCGAAGCCGGGCAGCAGGGAGAGCGCCGCGACGTCCCAGCGGGCGGCCGGGTCGCCGGTGACCATCGCGGCGTGGGCGGCGCGCAGCCCGTTGGCCCGCGCCCGGGAGAAGGCGGCCCGGTTCCTCGGGACGCGGGCGGGGTCGTGGGCGTGCCGGCTGACGTTACGGCCGTCCGCCTCGCCGCCGGTGAGGCAGACGGTGACCGAGCGCGCCCCGCTGCGCAGGGACTGCTCCAGATCGGGGTTCATGAAGTACAGACCGTCATCGGCATGCGCGATGACATGCAGGAAGGACTGGTCCGCCGGATTCGTCAGCGACCGTCCGGAGCCCGCCGGTTCGGCCGTACGGGGAACGTCGTCCGACAGCCAGGCCCATACGCCCGCGCCCGCCGTCGCGGCGAGCACACCGCCACCGGTGGCATGAAGCAGCCGACGGCGGGATACACGGGGCGGACGGGCGGGTGACACGCCCTCAGTATTCGGTCGGCCGGAAGATCCCGCCGCCCGAAAATTCGCCACTTAACCAGATCCGTGATGACGACCACAGAACTTTAAGGTGAAGAACAACAACCTTTTTGGGTGAACAGCGGTCAGAAGGCTGACAATGCAAAGACCCCTTTGAGGCTTTTTTGCGTTCTGTACTCAGCCCGTCACGAGGAGTAGCACCGCATGTCCGAGATAGGCATCGACTCCGTACCACGCTTCAGCATCGTCGTGCCCGTGTACAGAGTGCAGGGCTTCCTGCGCGAGTGCATGGATTCGGTGTTGGCGCAGGATGACGCGGACTTCGAGCTCATCGCCGTCGACGACTGCTCACCCGACCGCAGCGGCGCCATCCTGGACGAGTACGCCGCCCGCGACGACCGCGTCCAGGTCCTGCACCTCCCGGAGAACGTCGGCCTGGGCCAGGCCCGCAACGCCGGTCTGGAGAAGGTCCGCGGAGACTACGTCCTCTTCCTCGACAGCGACGACACCCTCGTCCCCGGCGCGCTCAGCGCCCTGGCCGAGCGGCTGGCCGCCACCGACAACCCCGAGATCCTGATCTTCGACTACTCCCGGACCTACTGGGACGGCTCCACCCGGCGCAATGCGCTCTCCGAGCTGCTCGACGAGTCCGGCGCGCCGTCCTTCCCGCTCGCCGAGCGCCCCCAGCTCCTCGATCTGCTGCAGATCGTCTGGAACAAGGCCTACCGCCGCGACTTCATCGAGGAGCACGGCTTCGCGTTCCCGGAGGGCTACTACGAGGACGCCCCCTGGACGTTCTGCACGCTGATCACCGCACAGCGGATCGCGGTCCTCGACCGGGTCTGTCTGTACTACCGACAGCGCCGGCAGGGCGGCAACATCCTGCGCACCACCAGCCGTAAGCACTTCGACGTCTTCGACCAGTACGCCCGGGTCTTCACCTACCTGGACGCGCACCCCGAACTGTCGCGCTGGCGCCCGGACATGTTCCGCAAGATGGTCGACCACTATCTGACCGTCCTGGACAAGCCCGGCCGGCTCCCGCACAACGCCCAGGCCGAGTTCTTCCACCGCGCCGCCCGCGACTACCGCGTGCGGGTGCCGGCCGGCTTCGTCCGTCCCGGCGGGGTGACCGGCGGCAAGTACGCGCTGCTCGCCAAGGACGTCTACCCGGCGCTGGCCGGCCTCAAGGTCGCCGGCAAGGTGCAGCGCACCGTGCGCAAGCACGCCGGCAAGCGGGTCAGACAGGCCAAGCGCAAGGCCATGGACCTGCGCTACCAGGCGCTGATGCGGCAGCCGCTGGACGAGAACCTCGCGGTCTACTCCGCGTACTGGAACCGGCTGCCGTCCTGCAATCCGCTGGCGATCTACGAGAAGGCCAAGGAGCTGGCGCCGCAGGTGCACGGCGTCTGGGTCGTCAAGAAGCAGCTCGCCGACGCCGGCGAGGTCCCGGCCGGTATCGACTACGTCGTACTGAACTCACCGCGCTACTGGGAGGTGGTGGCCCGCGCCAAGTACCTCGTCAACAACGTCAACTTCGCGGACGGGGTGGTCAAGCGCGAGGGCCAGATCCACCTCCAGACCCACCACGGCACCCCGCTGAAGTCCATGGGCACCGACCAGAAGCGCTATCCGGCCGCGGCCAAGGGCATGAGCTTCCGCAAGCTGCTGGCCCGCGCGGACCGCTGGGACTTCTCGCTCTCCGCCAACCAGCACACCACCGAGCAGTGGGAGCGCGTCTACCCCTGCGGCTTCGCGTCGGTGGACGCCGGATACCCCCGCAACGACGTCTACTACCGGGCCACGGCCCAGGACGTGCGCGACATCCGCGAGCGGCTGGGCATCGCCCCCGGCAAGACGGCCGTGCTGTACGCGCCGACGATGCGCGACTACCAGGTCGGCTATGTCCCGCGGCTCGATCTGGAGAAGATCTCCCGCGAGCTGGGCGAGGACTTCGTGCTGCTGGTGCGCACCCACTACTTCTACGACCAGGACCCCGGCCTCCAGCGGTTGCAGGAGGACGGTGCGCTGATCGACGTCTCCGGCCACCCGGTCGTCGAGGAGCTGTGCCTGGCCGCCGACGCCCTGGTCACCGACTATTCGTCGATCATGTTCGACTACGCCAACCTCGACCGGCCGATCATCAACTACGCCGACGACTGGGACACCTACGTCCGCTCCCGCGGGGTCACCTTCGACCTGCTCTCGGGCCGGCCGGGCGACACCCCGGGCACGATCGCCACCAGCGAGGACGAGCTCATCGAGGCGTTCCGCAGCGGCCGTTGGAACGACGAGCGGGCCGCCGGGCTGCGGACCGCGTTCCGCGCGCGGTTCTGCGCATGGGACGACGGGCACGCCGCCGAGCGGGTGGTGCGCCGGGTCTTCCTCGGCCAGGAGGCGGCCCCGGCCCCGCTGCCGCCGGCGGAGCGCACCGTCGCCCCGTCCCCGCGTGCCGCGGCCGGGGAGTCCGGCCCGGTCGCACTGCCGCTCCAGGGGAACAAGCTGCCCGCCCCGCGGGAGGGCACGCCGTCCGACCAGGAATCGGACATCGGGCTCGCGGGCTGAGCCACCGGATACGCACACCTGCGGGGTGCCGCGGCGGATGCACCGCCGCGGCACCCCGCACGCTCTTCCGGATCCGGCCCGGCGCCCGGTCCTGCCGTCTCAGCGCCCGCCGAGCGCGCTGACCACCGCCGCCGTCAGCTCGTCGAGATAGCCGGCCGGCACCTCGTCGCGGACGACCAGCAGCCGCCAGTACAGCGGCCCGGTCAGCAGGTCCAGGGCCAGCCGGCCGTCCGCGCCGGCCGGGATCTCCCCGCGCTCGACGGCGCGCGCCACCATCGCCGTGGCGACGCCCTCCTGGCCGTCGTGCAGCGCGGCCTTGAGCGCGGTCGCCAGCTCGGGGCTGCGGGCCGCCTCCGCCAGCAGGTCCGGAATGATCTGCGAGGCCATCGGATGCCGCAGCGCCCGGGCCGCGACCTCCAGCAGCATCCGGACATCGCCGGACAGCGAGCCGGTGTCCGGGGTCGGCATACCTGCCGCTGCCACCGCGGAGACCACATCGAGAACGAGGTGCAGCTTGGAGCGCCACCGCCGGTAGACGGCGGTCTTGCCCACGCCCGCCCGCCGCGCGATGCCCTCGATCGACATCCGGGCGAAGCCCGCCGCGGCCAGCTCCTCGAAGACCGCGGCGCGGATCGCCTCGGTCTTGTCCTCGCGTAGTACGGCGGCGCCTGCCGGGGTCCGGCGCGCCGCCGCGGAGTCGTTCCCGCTGCCCTTTGCCATGCCTTGAGCATAGCGTCACGACGCTACGGTTGCGTTTCGACGTGAACTCCCTTTAGTCTCGGCGTCGCGACGATACGGACCCGTTCCGTCGTAGGCCCCCGTTCTCGTTCCACCGCCCCCGTACGCAAGCGAAAGCGGCCTCCTCCATGCCCCAGACCCTCGCGCCCCCGGCCCCGACGCCCACCCCGGCGCCCGCCCCCGGCGCAGCCTCCGATCCCGAGCTGCACGCGCTGGCCGAACGCCACGGCCTCACGGTGAGCGGGGCCCGCCCCTCGCTGTCGGAGTACACCCGCCAGCTGTGGCACCGGCGGCACTTCATCGCCTCGTTCGCCAGTGCCAAGCTCACCGCGATGTACACCACCGCCAAGCTCGGCCAGCTCTGGCAGGTGATCACCCCGCTGCTCAACGCCGGCGTGTACTACTTGATCTTCGGTGTGCTGATCGGCACGCGAAAGGGCGTCCCGGACTACATCCCGTTCCTGGTGACCGGCGTCTTCGTCTTCACCTTCCTGCAGAACTCGGTGATGGCCGGTACGCGGGCGATCTCCGGCAATCTCGGCCTGGTGCGGGCGCTGCACTTCCCGCGCGCCTGCCTGCCGATCTCGTTCTGCCTGGCACAGCTCCAGCAGCTGCTGTACTCCATGGGCGTGCTCGCGGTCATCCTGCTGTGCTTCGGGCAGGTCCCGACCTGGTCGTGGCTGCTGGTCGTGCCGGCGCTGACGCTGCAGTTCATCTTCAACACGGGCCTGGCGATGGTCATGGCGCGGCTGGGGTCGAAGACCCCGGACCTGGCGCAGCTGATGCCCTTCATCATGCGGACCTGGATGTACGCCTCCGGCGTGATGTTCAGCATCAGCGTGATCCTCCAGGGCAAGCACCTCCCGCAGTTCGTGGTGGTGCTGCTGAACGGCAACCCCGCCGCGGTCTACATCGACCTGATGCGCTTCGCGCTGATCGACAGCTTCACCTCGAAGCAACTGCCGCCGCACGTCTGGGCGTTCGCGGCCGGCTGGGCCCTGCTGGCCGGTGTCATCGGCTTTGTGTACTTCTGGAAGGCTGAGGAGCGGTACGGACGTGGCTGAGCAGAGCAACGGCATCGAGCCGGCGAAGGCCGCCGAGGCCCGCATCCCGACGGTGATCGCGGACGATCTGCACATCGTCTACCGGGTCTACGGCACCGGCGCCGGCAGGGGCAGCGCCACCGCCGCCCTGAACCGCATCGTGCGCCGCAAGCCCTCCACGGGCGTGCGCGAGGTGCACGCGGTCAAGGGCGTCTCCTTCACCGCCTACCGAGGCGAGTCGATCGGCTTGATCGGCTCCAACGGTTCGGGCAAGTCGACGCTGCTCAAGGCCGTCGCCGGCCTGCTGCCCGCCGAGCGCGGCAAGGTCTACACCCACGGCCAGCCCTCGCTGCTGGGCGTGAACGCGGCGCTGATGAACGACCTGACCGGCGAGAAGAACGTCGTCCTCGGCGGCCTGGCCATGGGCATGAGCCGCGAGCAGGTGCGGGAGCGCTACGACGGCATCGTCGACTTCTCCGGCATCAACGAGAAGGGCGACTTCATCTCGCTGCCGATGCGCACCTACTCCTCCGGCATGGCGGCCCGGCTGCGGTTCTCCATCGCCGCGGCCAAGGACCACGACGTGCTGATGATCGACGAGGCGCTGGCCACCGGCGACCGCAGCTTCCAGAAGCGCTCCGAGGCCCGCATCCGTGAACTGCGCAAGGAAGCCGGCACGGTCTTCCTCGTCAGCCACAACAACAATTCGATCCGCGACACCTGCGACCGGACCCTGTGGCTGGAGCACGGCGAGCTGCTGATGGACGGCCCGACGGACGAAGTGGTCAAGGCGTACGAGGAGCACCGCTAGCAACGCCGCGGACGCACCGGCAGAGCCGGGCCGGCGCCGCACGCACGGAAACGGGGACGGCCCCGGAAGCCTGAGCTTCCGGGGCCGTCCGCCGTACCGGACAGGTCAGCTGTGGGTGCGCAGCAGCGTACGCATCGTCCTCATGGCCACGGACAGGTTCGCCAGATCGAACCCCTCCGACCCGTAGATCTCCTCCAGCGTGGCCCGCGCGCGGCTGAGGATCGCCGCGTTGGCCTGCTCCCAGGCCTTGAACCGCTGCTCCGGAGTCGAGGTGCCATTGCCCTCCGACAGCACATCCGAGGTCAGCGCCGCATGGGCCGCGAAGAGGTCCTCGCGGATCGAGGCGCGGGCCATCGACTGCCAGCGGTCGTTGCGCGGCAGCTCCAGGATGCGGTCGAGGAGCTGGTTGATCCGCAGCCGCTCGCCCAGGTCGTAGTAGGCCTCGGCGACATCCAGCGGCTCCTTGCCGATCCGGTCCGCGACGGCGACGATGTCCAGCGCCGGGAAGACCGAGGAGAAGCCGGACACCTGGACGGCCAGCGGCTCGGGCACGCCCGCGCCGGTCAGCTCGTCCAGGATCGTCTGGAACCACTCCAGGTCGCTGCCCTGCAGCAGATTCGGCAGTTCCTTCCAGACCCCGGTGACCCGCTCCGCGAAGAAGTCGATGGTTTCCGACAGCTCCAGCGGCTGCGGGCGGTTGTTGAGCAGCCAGCGGGTGCCGCGCTCGACCAGCCGGCGCGAGTGCAGCCGGATCCGGGTCTGGACATCGGCCGCGACGACATTGTCGAGCGCCTCGACGTCGTCCCAGACCTGGTTCAGCCCGAAGATCACACGGGCCGCGGTGTGAGCCCGCACGACCTCTTCGAGGGAGGCGCCGGTCTCCTCCCGCATCCGGTGCAGGAAGCTCGTACCGCCGGTGTTGACGGTGTCGTTGACCAGCACCGTCGTGACGATCTCGCGGCGCAGCGCATGCCCGTCGACCTGCTCGGCGAAGCGCTCGTGCAGCGCCGAGGGGAAGTAGGCGTGCAGCAGCCGCTGGAGGTACGCGTCGTCCGGCAGCCCGGTCTGGATCAGCGCATCGGCGACCGTGATCTTGGTGTACGCCAGGAGCACCGCGGTCTCGGGCTGGGTCAGTCCGCGGCCTGCGCTCAGCCGCTCACGGATCTGCCGGTCGGTGGGCAGGAATTCCAGCGCCCGGTCGAGATCACCGTCGCGCACCAGGCGGCGCATGAAGCGCTGCTGGGCGTTGAGCATGCTGGAGGACTGGGCGAGGGCCAGTGCCAGTGCGGTGTTCTGCGCGTAGTTGTTGCGCAGCACCAGCGCGCCGACCTCGTCGGTCATCTCGGCCAGCAGCTTGTTGCGCTGCTTGACCGTCATATCGCCGTCCGCCACCACGGAGTTGAGCAGGATCTTGATGTTCACCTCGTGGTCGGAGGTGTCCACACCGGCGCTGTTGTCGATCGCATCGGTGTTGATCTTGCCGCCGGCCGTGGCGAACTCGATCCGGCCCAGCTGGGTCAGGCCCAGGTTGCCGCCCTCGCCGACGACCTTGACCCGCAGGTCCTCGCCGTTGACCCGGATGGCGTCGTTGGACTTGTCGCCCACATCGGCGTTGGACTCCGCCGAGGACTTCACATACGTCCCGATGCCGCCGTTCCACAGCAGGTCGACCGGCGCCTTGAGGATGGCCCGCATCAGATCGGCGGGCGTCATCTTCTTGACCCCGGCATCGATGCCGAGGGCGGCCCGCACCTGGGCGTTGATCTGGATGGACTTGGCCGAGCGGGGGTGGATGCCACCGCCCTGGGAGAGCAGCTCGGTGTTGTAGTCCGCCCAGGAGGAGCGGGGCAGCTCGAAGAGCCGGCGGCGTTCGGCGTAGGAGGTCGCCGCGTCCGGGTTCGGGTCGATGAAGATGTGCCGGTGGTCGAAGGCGGCGACCAGCCGGATGTGCTCGCTGAGCAGCATGCCGTTGCCGAAGACGTCGCCGGACATGTCGCCGACGCCGACCGCGGTGAAGTCCTCGGTCTGGGTGTCGTGGTCCAGCTCGCGGAAGTGCCGCTCGACCGACTCCCAGGCGCCGCGGGCGGTGATGCCCATGCCCTTGTGGTCGTAGCCGGCGCTGCCGCCGGAGGCGAAGGCGTCACCGAGCCAGAAGCCGTACGACTCGGCGACCTCGTTGGCGATGTCCGAGAACGTCGCGGTGCCCTTGTCGGCGGCGACGACCAGGTAGGTGTCGTCCTCGTCGTGACGGACGACGTTCTGCGGGTGGACGACCTCGCCGCCGACGAGGTTGTCGGTGATGTCCAGCAGACCGGAGATGAAGGTCTTGTAGCAGGCGATGCCCTCGGCCAGCCAGGCGTCGCGGTCCTGCGACGGGTCCGGCAGCTGCTTGCCGACGAAGCCGCCCTTGGCGCCGACCGGCACGATGACGGTGTTCTTGACCATCTGCGCCTTGACCAGGCCCAGGATCTCCGTACGGAAGTCCTCCCGGCGGTCCGACCAGCGCAGACCACCGCGCGCGACCTTGCCGAACCGCAGGTGGACGCCCTCGACCTTGGGCGAGTACACCCAGATCTCGTACGCCGGGCGGGGCGCCGGCAGGTCGGGGATCGCCTGCGGGTCCAGCTTCATGGACAGGTAGGCGTGCGGCCGGCCCTGGCTGTCCGTCTGGTAGTGGTTGGTGCGCAGCGTCGCCTTGATGACGGTGAGGAAGGACCGCAGGATCCGGTCCTCGTCCAGGGAGGCGACCTGGTCGAGCGCGCCGTCCAGCTCCTCCAGCAGCCCGTCCGTCAGCTCCGTGCCGGCGCGCTGCCGGCCGGGGGACATCCGCGCCTCGAAGAGGGAGACCAGCAGCCGGGTGGTGTGGACGTTGTTGGAGAGGGTGTCCTCCATGTACGTCTGGCTGAAGGTCGAACCGGCCTGCCGCAGGTACTTGGCGTAGGCCCGCAGGACCATCGCCTGGCGCCAGTTGAGGCCCGCCCGCAGCACCAGCGTGTTGAAGTTGTCGCTCTCGGCCGCGCCGGTCCACACCGCCGTGAAGGCGTCCTGGAAGCGCTCGCGGGCGTCGTCACCCTTGATGTGCTCCGGCATCCGCAGCCCGAAGTCGTAGACCCAGGCGATGGTGGAGTCGGCGCAGCGCAGCTCGTGCGGGCGCTCGTCGACGACCTCGACGCCCAGGCGGTTCAGGCCGGGCAGCACCCGCGACAGCGAGACCGGCTCGCCCCTGCGGTAGATCTTGAAGCGGCGCTCGCCGGGGCCCGCGCCGACCGGCTCGTAGAGGCTGACGGAGAAGTCGTGGCCGGGCTCGCCGGTGAGCTTCTCCAGATGCTGGAGGTCGGCGACGGCGCTGCGCGGGCTGTTGTCGGCCTTGTAGCCCTCGGGGAAGGCGTGGCCGTAGCGGCGCAGCAGCTCGGCGGCGCGCTCCTCACCGACCTCGGCGGTCAGCGCCTCGCCGAAGCCGTCGGCCCAGGAGCGGGCGGCCTCCACCAGCCGGCTTTCGAGGCGGTCCACATCGACGTCGGTGAGCTCGGGCAGGCTGGCGCCGGGCTCGACACGGATGACGAAGTGCAGCCGGGAGAGGATCGACTCGGTGTTCCAGGCGGTGAAGTCGACGCTGGTGCCGCCGAGTTCCTCCTTGAGGATGTCGATCAGGCGCAGCCGCACACCGGTGGTGTAGCGGTCGCGCGGGAGGTAGACCAGCGCGGAGTAGTAGCGGCCGTACTCGTCCTGGCGGAGGTAGAGCCGCAGCCGGCGGCGTTCTTGCAGGTAGAGGACGCTGGTGGCGATGGACCGCAGCTCGTCGACGGGCGTCTGGAACAGCTCGTCGCGGGGGTAGGTCTCCAGGATCTGCAGCAGGTCGCGGCCGTCGTGGCTGTCGGGGCTGAACCCGGCGCCCTCCAGGACCTCGGCGACCTTGCGGCGGATGACCGGCACCCGGCGCACGGACTCGGTGTACGCGGCCGACGAGAACAGGCCCAGGAAGCGCCGCTCACCGGTGACATTGCCCTTGGCGTCGAACTTCTTGACGCCGACGTAGTCGAGGTAGGAGGGGCGGTGGACGGTGGCGCGGCTGTTGGCCTTGGTCAGGATGAGCAGCTTGTGCTCACGGGCCTTGGCGCGGGCGTCCGCGGGCAGCCGGTTGAAGGACGGCGAGACGGGGTGGCCGTCGGCGCTCTCGTGGTGCGGCGGGTCGGCGCGCAGGATGCCCAGGCCCGTGCCGGGCACGGCGGTCAGCACGTCCTCGTCGACGCCTCCCTCACCGGGCACCGAGGCCAGCTCGTACTCGCGGTAGCCGAGGAAGGTGAAGTGGTCAGCGGACAGCCACCGCAGCAGTTCCTGGGCCTCCTCGATGTCCTCGTCGCGCAGATCGTCGGCGATCGGCTCGGCGGGCAGCTCATCGGCGATACGGCCGGCGGCGGCGCGCATCTTCTCCCAGTCCTCGACGGCCTCGCGGACGTCGGACAGCACCCGCAGCAGATCCGCGGTGATCTGCTTGAGGTCCTCGCGGTCGGTCTCACGGTCCATCTCGACATGGATCCAGGACTCGGTCACCGCGTCGTGCGGCAGCTTCGCGCCCTTGCCCCGGCCGCTCCTGCCGTGCGCGTCGCAGGTGGAGTCGAAGACCTCGATGAGCTTGCCGGTGACATCACGGCGGACGATCACCTGCGGGTGGATCACGACATGGATGCCGCGCCCCTGCCGGGAGAGCTCATTGGTGACCGAGTCGACCAGGAACGGCATGTCGTCGGTGACGACCTCGACGACGGAGTGGGTGCAGGTCCAGCCGTTCTCCTCGACGGTCGGGGTGTGCACCCGGACGTTCGCGGTGCCCTGAGGACGCATCTCCGCGAGGCGGTAGTGGGAGAGTGCGGCGCCGAAGACATCGACCGGGTCACGGTTGGTGAGGTCCTCGGGCGCGGTGTGCAGGTAGTAGCGCTGGAGGTATCCCGCAAGGGTGTCCGGGTCGAGCCCCCGTACCGGGTGCTTACCCCCGGCCGGGCTGCTCTCTACGACCCGGGCGGCCCTGGCGAGCAGCTCGGTTTTGGCTTCGTCCAGCTTGGTCTGCATGTCCTCTGGCTCCTGTCGCGCGCCGTTGCGTGACGTTGTGGAAGAACGTGATGGAAGCCGCACAACGCCGCCGCGACGCGGGGTGTCCCGTCGCTGTCGACGCTATGCCGCGATGAGAGAGGGCCGTGCCGTTATCGACAGTTTTTGACAAAGTCGACAGGGAATGTTGGCCGCAAAGACCAGCGACCGCCCGGTCACGGTGGTGCCCCGGGCGCACGGCAGGGGCCTCGATGCCCCCGCGGGTTATCGCGCTGATCACGGTGCAAGGCTATCGCTCCCCACACGGGTGCCGTCATGGGCCGTGTGCGTACAAATCCCCGGCTCGAACTTAGACCTTCTGGACAACGGCATGCCGGGACGGAGTGTGCGTGGTGACGTGGCGCCCGGAGGCCCGGCAGGCCCGCCGGGGAGCAGCGCACGGGGAAGCCCGCCCGGTGCGCGCACAGCGGCCCCTAGGCACGGCCTAGAGGGCTATGTCGCCCGCCAGCTCGACCGCCTGGGCGAGCGTGTCCACCACCGGCACCCCGGCGACCTCCAGGCTCCCCCGGCTGTGCGATCCGCCCGTGTAGAGCACCGCATACGCGCCGGCGTCCCGCGCGGCCAGGGCGTCGTCCACGGCGTCCCCGATCACGACCGTCCGCCCCGGATCCACGCTCTCCATCGCCGCCAGGTGCCGCACCATATGCGCGCTCTTGGTGCCTCCGGACGGACCGGTCCTGCCGTCCACCCGTACGAACCGCGACTCGATCCCGAAGTCGCGCACGATCGGCAGCAGCTCGTCGTGCCCGTACATGCTCAGGATCGACTGGCTGCGGCCGGCCGCCTGCCACCCCTCAAGGAGCAGATCCACGCCCTCGGCAAGCTCACAGCCCAAGCGATGCGTGCTGTAGTGGCGGTGGAACGCCTCGTCCATCACCAGCCACTCGGCGTCCGTCGGCAGCCGTCCCATCAGCCGCTCGTAGAACCGCGGCACGGGGACGCAGTACAGGTCCCGGTACGTCTCCAGGGTGATCGGCTCCAGGCCGATCTCCGCGAAGGCGGAGTTCGTCGCCCCGATGACGGCGTCGATGTCATGGAACAGGGTGCCGTTCCAGTCCCAGACGATATGTGTCGCGTGCTTCCCCATGTGGTCCCCCACGTCGTTCCCCGTGCGCTTCCCCATGAAGAAAAAATACCCGCAGCCACTGACAACGCCACCGGATCCGCGGACAACCCGACCCTCACCCGATCAGATGCGGGATCTCCTGCACCCCGAACCACATCAGGTCGTGGTCCTCCGCGCCGTCCACCGTGAACTGCGCATCGTCATCGCCCTGGTCCGCCGCACCGAGTGCCGCCGCGGCCGCCGCGATGTCCGCCTCCGCGTCCGCGGCATCCACATGCACCGCCGCGGCCTTCGACAACGGCACCGGCCCGGCGAGACGGACCTCGCCCAGCGCCGACTGGTCGAGCCCCCGGTCCGGATCCGCCACCGCCGCGCCGTCCGCCACGTCCACGGCCACCACCACCCGCCGCCGCGCGACGTCCGGGTGCCCGGCCAGCTGCCGCAGCGAGGCCTGCGCGGCACGGTTCAACGCGGCGTACTCCAGCTCCTCGATGTCGTCCGAGACGTACCACTCGCGCAGCGCGGGCGTGACGGCGTACGCGTCCAAGGGGCCGGAGCCCAGCTCACCGTTCTTGTGCGCCTCTGCGAGACCGGAAAGGGTCAGGGGGACATAGACGCGCATGGCAGCCGCTTCCGCTCGATTCGCTCGACTCCGAAGATTGTCCAGCCAGCATACGGGCGCGAGTCCCCCATCGTGCCGCCCCCGCACCCCCCGTGCCGCCCGCCCGGAGCCCGTCCCCCACCCCGCTCCCAAGGCCTCACCCCAAGCCCGCGACACGGACGGGTGAACTCTTCGCACCCTTCGTCCCGCCCCGCTCGCGCCTTGCTGCCGCCCCGATCGCGCCGATACGAAGTTCCCCACCAAGAAAGCTACCGCCCAGTAATTCACGGGCCCGGCACCACGGGGGCGATCACCAGCATGACCGGCACGCACAGCACCACGGCGCACACCACACCCGCCGCCATCGGGCACACCACACAACCCACCGCACCCGCCGCCGACGAGCACGTCACGCGCACCCCCACACCCGACGCCGACGAGCGCACCGAGCGGCCCACCGCCCCCGCTCCGTCCGCCGCCACCGCGGACGACCACGGCCCCGGCACGCGCCCCACCGGCACACCGGGAACGGCCCCCACCGCCTCCCGGCCCCGTCGCTCCCCCGCCGGCCGCCGCCCCCTCGGTCCCGCCGGGAGCGGCCCCGGCCCGTCCGGCCGGGGCACCGGTCCGGGAGGTCGCGGCCCCGGTCCGGGAGGTCGAGGCCCCGGCTCCGCCGGTCGCGGCCCCACCCGTACCGCCGCACGCCCCGCTCGCCCCGCGGCGCGGACCGCCGCCGGCCGGCCGACCGGCACCGCCACCGCGGCCACACCCGTCAACGCGGCCGGTGTCCCCCTGCCGACCGTCGGGGCGCAGCGCCGGGCGCACGAGAGCCGGCCGCATCACTGGTTCGCCCATCAGCTGGTGCTCGCGCTCAGCGGGCAGCGCCCCGTACACGCCCTGCTGGGGCATGCGCTGCCCGCCGCGTACGACCGGCTGGCGGAGCTCGCCCCGCAGGCGCCGCTGCGGCCGGTCACGGTCACCGGCCGGCGCGGAACCGCCCCCACCGTGCGCGACTGCGGACTGTGCCGGCCGCGCCGCGGCGTCATCGAGGCCTTTGCCCGGATCGCGGCGGACGGACGGCTGCGAGCCCTGGCCTTCCGGCTGGAGCTGGGCGCCGATTCCCGGTGGCGCTGCGCCGCCCTCGACATCGGCCCGGTCCCGGCCGGCCGGGGCCCGGTCTCGTGACCTGCCGACGCAAAGGCGCCCCGGCCGTTCTCCGGCCGGGGCGCCCCTCGCTACGCGGTCCGGCAGCCCTTACCCGGGCCGCCTCACCGCTCACTGCTCACTTCTTACGGCGACGCCCGGCGCTCTTCTGGGCCTTGCGCCGCTCGGCGCGGGTCAGACCGTCCGCCTCGGAACGGGCCGGGCCGGCCTCCTCGTCGCTGATGAAGTCGCCCTCGACGACGCTTCCGTCGCCGTCCACCTTGGGAGCGGAGAAGTGCAGCCGGTCCGGCCGCTGCGGCGCCTCCAGGCCCTTGGCGTGGATCTCCGGGCGACCCCCGCCTGCGGGCACCACGTCCTTTTCGAGCGAGGTCGGCTCCGCCGCTTCCTGCACCGGGACCTCCTCGACCTGCTGCTCGACCTGGACCTCCAGGTTGAACAGGTAGCCGACGGACTCCTCCTTGATGCCCTCCATCATCGCGGTGAACATGTCGAAGCCCTCGCGCTGGTACTCGACCAGCGGGTCCTTCTGGGCCATCGCCCGCAGGCCGATGCCCTCCTGGAGGTAGTCCATCTCGTAGAGGTGCTCACGCCACTTGCGGTCCAGGACGGACAGCACGACCCGGCGCTCCAGCTCCCGCATGATGTCCGAGCCGAGCTGCTCCTCACGGGCGGCGTACTGCTCGTGGATGTCGTCCTTGATCGCGTCGCCGATGAACTCGGCGGTGATGCCCGCGCGGTCGCCGGCCTCCTCCTCCAGCTCCTCGACCGTCACCTTGACCGGGTAGAGCTGCTTGAACGCGCCCCACAGCCGGTCCAGGTCCCACTCCTCGGCGAAGCCCTCGACCGTCTCCGCCTGGATGTAGGCGTCGATGGTGTCCTCCATGAAGTGCGTGATCTGGTCCTGCAGATCCTCGCCCTCCAGGACGCGGCGGCGCTCGCCGTAGATGACCTCACGCTGGCGGTTGAGCACCTCGTCGTACTTCAGGACGTTCTTCCGCGTCTCGAAGTTCTGCTGCTCGACCTGCGACTGGGCGGAGGCGATCGCCCGGGTCACCATCTTGTTCTCGATCGGCACATCGTCGGGCACATTGGCCATCGCCATGACCCGCTCGACCATCTGCGCCTTGAACAGCCGCATCAGGTCGTCACCCAGGGACAGGTAGAACCGCGACTCACCGGGGTCGCCCTGACGGCCGGAACGACCGCGCAGCTGGTTGTCGATCCGCCGCGACTCATGCCGCTCGGTGCCCAGGACGTAGAGCCCGCCGAGCTCCTTGACCTCCTCGAACTCCGCCATGACCGCGGCCTCGGCGCGCTCCAGGGCGGCGGGCAGCGCGGCCGCCCACTCCTCGACGTGCTCGACCGGGTCCAGGCCGCGCTGGCGCAGCTCCGCCTCGGCCAGGTCGTCGGGGTTGCCGCCGAGCTTGATGTCCGTACCACGGCCGGCCATGTTCGTGGCGACCGTCACGGCGCCCTTGCGGCCGGCCTGCGCGATGATCGGCGCCTCACGGTCGTGCTGCTTGGCGTTGAGCACCTCATGGGCGACACCGCGCTTGTTGAGCTGCTGGGAGAGGTACTCGGACTTCTCGACCGAGGTGGTGCCGACCAGGATCGGCTGGCCCTTCCCGTGCTTCTCGACGATGTCCTCGACGACCGCGTCGAACTTCGCGGTCTCCGTGCGGTAGATCAGGTCCGCCTGGTCCAGACGGACCATCGGGCGGTTCGTCGGGATCGGGACGACGCCGAGCTTGTAGATCTGGTGGAACTCGGCGGCCTCGGTCATGGCCGTACCGGTCATGCCGGAGAGCTTGTCGTAGAGGCGGAAGAAGTTCTGCAGGGTGATCGTGGCGAGCGTCTGGTTCTCGTCCTTGATCTCCACCCCTTCCTTCGCCTCGATGGCCTGGTGCATGCCCTCGTTGTAGCGCCGGCCGGCGAGGATACGGCCGGTGTGCTCGTCAACGATCATGACTTCGCCGTCGATGACGACGTAGTCCTTGTCGTTCTTGAAGAGCTCCTTGGCCTTGATCGCGTTGTTGAGGTACCCGACGAGCGGGGTGTTCACCGACTCGTACAGGTTGTCGATACCCAGCCAGTCCTCGACCTTGCTGACACCGGACTCGTGGATGCCGACGGTGCGCTTCTTCTCGTCGACGTCGTAGTCGCCGGTCTCCTCGATACCGCGCTGCGGGTCGGCGGTCTCGCCCCTCTTCAGACGGCGCACCAACTTGGCGAAGTCGCCGTACCACTTGGTGGCCGAGTCCGCGGGGCCGGAGATGATCAGCGGCGTACGGGCCTCGTCGACGAGGATCGAGTCGACCTCGTCGACGACCGCGAAGTTATGGCCCCGCTGGACGAGTTCGTCCTGCGACCAGGCCATGTTGTCACGCAGATAGTCGAAGCCGAACTCGTTGTTCGTGCCGTACGTGATGTCGCAGTTGTACTGCTCACGTCGCTGGGCCGGCGTCATGTCGGCGAGGATGCAACCGACCGTCAGGCCCAGGAACTTGTGGACGCGGCCCATCATCTCGGAGTCGCGCTCGGCCAGGTAGTCGTTGACCGTGATGAGGTGGACGCCCTCGCCGGACAGCGCATTGAGGTACGTCGGGAGGGTACCGACCAGGGTCTTGCCCTCACCGGTCTTCATCTCGGCGACGTACCCCAGGTGAAGGGCCGCGCCACCCATCAGCTGGACGTCGTAGGGGCGCTGGCCGAGCACCCTCCGGGCGGCCTCACGGACCGTGGCGAACGCCTCGGGCAGCAGGTCATCGAGGCTCTCGCCGTCGGCGTAGCGCTCTTTGTACTCATCCGTGAGCGCCCGCAGCTCAGCGTCGGAGAGAGCTGCGAAATCCTCCTCGATGGAGTTGACCTGGCCCGCGATGCGGTGCAGTTTGCGCAGGATCTTTCCTTCGCCTGCACGCATGATCTTCGTCAAGACGGACACTTGGGCTGGTCTCCTTGCCGGTTGGGCCTGCACGGTCGAGTGCGCGGGCGCGGCATCTTTCCAAGGGGGCAGGCCCCGCCGCAACGGCCATCGTAAAGGAGGACGCTGCCTGGCCGGGAGGTCCGCCGCAGCGAACCCCGCTGTCCCCTCCTCAGCGTGAACGCCCGACGCCGCGAGAAGGTGCCGGACAGGCGCCGGGAATCACCGCGGAAAACCCTTCGCCATGCTTTCCGCAACCTTGCAGACTCACGCCATGAAGCCCGTCACCCTCGCCACCGAGCGCCTTGTCCTGCGTCCCTTCGAGCCCTCCGATGCGCCCGCGGTGCATACCGCGTGCCAGGAGCCCGATATTCCACGCTGGACGAGCGTCCCCTCACCTTACGGCGTCGAGGATGCGGAGCATTTCGTCGGCACGGTCGTCCCCGAGGGCTGGCGCGACGACACCACGTACAACTTCGCCGTCGTCTCCCGGGCGGACGGCTCCCTGGTGGGTGCGTTGGGCCTGGTCCGCCTCGCGCGGCTGCACACCCCCGAGCGGCAGGCCGAGCTGGGCTACTGGACCGCCAAGGAGCACCGCGGCCGGGGCTACACCGTCGAGGCGGCCCGCGCCGTGGTGCGCTGGGCCTTCCGTGACCTGGGGGTGGAGCGCATGGAGTGGCTCGCGGAGGCCGGAAACGAAGGCTCCCGGGCGGTGGCCCGCAAGCTCGGCTTCCATATGGAGGGCACCCTGCGCGCCAAGGGGATCCACGAGGGCACCCGCCGGGACGTCTGGATCGGCTCCCTGCTCCCGTCCGACCTGCCCCAGGAGCCCGCACCGTCCGGTTCCACCGGCACCCACCGCCCGGACGCGACGCCGTACCTGCCCTACCCCGGCTGAACACCGGCTGTAACTGCCCTGCGCCGGCCGGCCGACCGCTGCGAGGAGCGGCCCGCGCAGCCCGCCATGCCCATGACGGTGCCCGCTCCGGCAGGACCGGGCACCGTCGCCACCAGCAGCAATTCCCGTGCCCGGGTCCGTTGTCAGTGCCCGCCCCTACGCTGTGCCGCATGACCGCCGTGCCGCAGCCACCGCCCCTGCCACAGCCTGTGGCCGCCCTGTCCCGCGACGATGCCCGGCGCATTGCGCTGCGGGCCCAGGGGCTGCTGGGTGCCCCGGACCGCCGGGCGGGTGTCCGCGGGGTGCTGCGGCATCTGGGTGCGGTGCAGCTGGACACGATCTCGGTGCTGGCCCGCTCCCATGAGCTGGTGCCGTACGCCCGGCTCGGCGCCGTCGGCCGCACCGCCGTCGAGGCCGCCTACTGGACCACGGCCCCTTCCGGCGCGCCCGCGGCACGACCCCACAGCTTCGAATACTGGTCGCACGCCGCCTGCATCCTGCCCATCGAGGAGTGGCCGCACTTCGCCTTCCGCCGTCGCGCCCGTCGCGCCAAGGGCCACCGCTGGCACGTCATGGAGGACTCCGAGCGCTCCTGTGCCGCCGTCCTGGACCGCCTGAAGGCCGACGGCCCGCTGACCACCTCGGAGCTGGGCGGCGGGCGGAACGGCGGGGAGTGGTGGGACTGGTCCGAGACCAAGATCGCGGTGGAGTGGCTGCTGGACACCGGCGAGGTGGTCTGTACGGAACGCCGCGCCTGGAAACGTGTGTACGACCTCGCCGAGCGCGCCGTCCCGGACGCTCTGCTCCACGACGATCTGACCGACGCCGAGTGCCTGCGCCGTCTGGTCTCGCAGGCCGGAGCCGCCATGGGTGTGGCCACCCGCGCCGACCTGGCGGACTACCACCGTCTGAAGGCCGAGCAGGTCGATGCCGTGATCGCGGACTCCGGACTGGTCCCGGTCGAGGTCGAGGGCTGGGGAAAGCGCGCCTGGGCCGACCCCGCCGCGCTGGCCGCCCCACCCCGCGGCCGGCACCGCACCACCCTGCTCTCGCCCTTCGACTCCCTGATCTGGGACCGGCCACGCACGGAGCGTATTTTCGGCTTCACGCACCGGCTGGAGGCGTATGTCCCCCGCCCCAGGCGGATCCACGGGTATTTCGCGATGCCGCTGCTGGCCGGCGGTCAGCTGGTCGGCCGGGTGGACCCGGCCCGCGAGGGCACCACCCTCATCGCCCGCCAGGTCTCGATGCAGGGCTCCCCGGCCGTCGCCCCGATGGCTCAGGCGCTTCGGGAAGCCGCGACCTGGGTCGGCTGCGATGCCGTACGCGTGGAGCGCTGCGACGACCAGAAGCTGGCCACGGCCCTGCGCACAGAACTCACCCGCACGAGCGACCAGTAGGCGGCCGCCGGTCGACGGCTCCGGGGGCTCGCCCGGCCCCCGGTCACCCGGCGCACCGGGACTTCACCCACCGGGTCGTTCACCGGGCCGCTGGCGGCCACGGCCGAGCCGCTCACCGGATCTCGAGGATCTTCTCCCGCATCGCGTACACCACCGCTTCCATCCGGGAGTGCAGCTGCAGCTTCTCCAGGATGTTGCGAACGTGGTTCTTCACCGTGTTCTCGGAGATGAAGAGTTCCTTGGCGATATCGCGGTTGTTCATGCCCGTGGCGACCAGCTTGAGGACCTCCAGCTCACGGTCGGTGAGCCGGGGCGCGGGCACCAGCCTGCGCTCGTCCGTACGCTGGATCATCGACTTGAACTCCGTCAGGAGCTTGGAGGCCATCGACGGGCTGATCTGCGACTGGCCGTCCGCCACGGCGCGGATCGCGGTCGCCACCTCGTCGGTGGAGATCTCCTTGAGGAGGTAACCGGTGGCGCCGGCCTTGATCGCGTCGTAGAGGTCGGCCTCTTCGTCGCTGATCGTCAGCATGATGATCTTTGCGCTGGGGGCCACCTCCTTGATGGAGGTGCACGCCTCGATACCGCCGCGCTTGGGCATCCGTACGTCCATCAGCACGATGTCGGGCAGCAGATCCGCGGCCTTGTCGACCGCCTCCGCACCGTCCCCCGCCTCGCCGACGACCTGGATGTCCTCTTCCTGGGCCAGAACGATCTCCAGACCCCGCCGGAAAAGCGCGTGGTCGTCCACGACCAGGACCCGGATCGGCTCCTTGCGCGGCACGCTTACGGCCCCGTCGTCACCCCCGCCACCGCTGTGGTCGTCGTCCGCGGCTTCGCGCACGGGCCCGAAACTGTCCCCCATTGGTCCTCCCCGTCAACTACTCGGCCGTGAGGCCAGAGCTTGGAAATAAGGCTGGTTGACAACAGCCCCCTGCCAGCCCGATCAATGCCATACGACCGTCTCCCCGGCATGTCGCCGTTTCGTGCCCACATACTCCCTGGCTGGCACAAACACTATACGGCTTCAACTCCTGGCTCCTCCGGGCA
Organism: Streptomyces sp. NPDC048434; assembly: GCF_043200375.1. Taxonomy (NCBI): domain Bacteria; kingdom Bacillati; phylum Actinomycetota; class Actinomycetes; order Kitasatosporales; family Streptomycetaceae; genus Streptomyces; species Streptomyces sp. NPDC048434. Next base: position 178,911 of record NZ_JBICXQ010000016.1, read on the forward strand.
CGATGGTGCCCCCGGCGTACGCCGGGGGCACCGAGCGGGTGGGGTTCAGCCGCCCAGCGCGCCGCCTGCGCCGCCGGGCTCCTCTCCCCCGAACAGGTCGGGGTTCAAGTGAATGACTCCGTAGTCGTAGGCATGCCGCCGGTAGACGACACTCGGCAGCTTGGTGTCGGCGTCGACGAAGAGGTAGAAGTCGTGCCCGACCAACTCCATCTCGTTGAGCGCCTGGTCGAGCATCATCGGGGCGGCCGAGTGGGTCTTCTCGCGGACGACCAGGGGTCCTTCACCTTGGACGTCGATGCACCCCATCTTCGTGGTCGGCACCGTCTGGCCGGCATCGGCGGCCAGTTCGCCGTTGGGGTTCAGGCTCGCGGCGTCAGGCACGCTGCCTGCGACTTCGCTCGCCGGGATGCGGCCGTTGCCGCGACGCGAGTAACGCTTGTCGTGCTGCTTCCGCAGACGCGCCTCGAGCTTCGCGGTGGCCAGATCCAGTGCGGCGTACGGATCGGCTGCGGCGGCCTCGGCCCGGACCACCGGGCCACGGGAGTGGAGGGTGATCTCCACTCGGTCGGAACGGTCGGCCTGCCGCGGGTTGGGCTCCTTGGACACCTCGACGTCCAGGCTGATCACCTTGGCGTCGAGCTTCTGGACTTTGTCCAGCTTCAGCTTCTCGGCCACGTGCTTGCGGAACCGCTCGGGCACCTCTGTCTTGCGGCCCTTGACGACGATGTCCACGCAGAACTCCGTTCCCGGATCGCTCCGCTCATCCAGCGGAGCAATTCCTTCTTGCACCAGGCTCCGGTGGGTTGCCGGAGCCTCGGACTTGGCGACTTTCACCTCCTCCTCCCCCGACGACAAGCTCTCCACTCCCCCGTTTTCAGGGTCGCCGCAAACGCCCCTGAACACATACAGCACGACATTCGAGGCAAAACACCCGCCAAGTCCTCACAACCGAACATAGCTCTCCCGGACGGATGTCGGCACCCCCTCGGAGCCCTCGGCTCCATTTGGGTGACTTTTCGTCCTCGGCTACAAGCCGCGTGGTAATGGCTCCATCACCTCACCTTCGACGGCGAAAGCGCTACGGGGCGCCGCTACCACCGCGGCCCCGATCACCCGGCCACCGGCCGCCGCGACCGCCCGGGCCGCCTCGGCGAGCGTGGCCCCCGTCGTCACCAGATCGTCCACCAGCACCGCTGACCGGCCCGCCAGCAGCCTGCGGGCCGCGCCCGGCACCTCATGTGCACCAGCAACATTCACCAGCCGCTGCCGGGCGCTCAGCCCCGCCTGGTCGGCCACCGCACGACGCTGCCGCACCACCGCGAGCACCCGGGCTCCGCTGCCCGCCCGCCGCAGCTCCCCGGCCGCCGCCAGTGCGATCCTGCGCACCGGATCATGGCCCCGCCCGGCCACGGCTCTTCGGGCCGAGGGCACCGGCACCAGCAGCTGGGGACCGCCGCCGGGTCTCAGCCCTCGCACGGCCCCGGCCACCACCGCTCCCAGCGGCCCGGCCAACCGCAGGGCACCCCGCTCCTTGTGGGCCAGCAGCACCGCCCGCACCTCGTCGGCATAGGGCGCCCCGGCCCACACCCGGGGCAGCCCGGCCGGACTCGGCCGCGGGCGCACCCGCCGCGCCCCGCGCCCGTCCCGCGCAAGCACCCGACGACACTCCGCACACAGCTCCGTACGCTGCCGGCCGCACCCCGCACAGTCGACGGGCAGCACCAGACCGGCCAGTTCGCGCCACACCCCCTGCATGACTCCACTGTCCCGCCGTCCACGCCCGGCCACCACCCCTGTGGATAACCACGCCTGCGGACCTGCGGATCTGCGGGGCTGTGGGCGTGCGGACTGCGGGGTAGGACAGCGCGGCAGACCGGGCCCGCCGTACACCCCGGTCCAGGGCCCGACGGCCCGCGCCGCCCTCGCCGCCGGGCAGATGCCGCTCATCCGCGTCGCCCGGTCACCGATCACGGGTCACGGGTCACCGATCACCCGGGATAGACCGGCGCCGTCCCCTCCTTCGCCACGGTCTTCCAGTTCGCGTCGGTAGGCAGCCGCACGATGCCCTCCGTGGCATCGGCGATCAACGGCCTGGCGTCGTCCTCCGAGGCCGCCACCGCGATGACGCCGTTGACTCCGGGCAGGGTCTGCGCGTTGGACGCCGAGCCGTCGGTCTCCATGAACTGCATCTGCTGGACTCCGCCGGACTCCCGCCCGACGACCACCAGCCGGCTGCCGCCCGCCCAGGATGCCGCCACCACATCCTCCAACTGCGGTGCGATCGGACGCAGTTCCTGCACCGAAAGCTTCGGATGCGCCGAACTTCCGTCGCGCTCGACCCGTCCCAGCTGGAGTGTCGTACGGCCCTTGTCCTCCACCAGGACCGCGATCCGGATGCCGTCCGCGGCCACCTTGATCGCCTTGATCCGCCGGCCGCCGAGGCCGGGCACGGCCACCTTCTCGGGGGCGCTCTTACCCTCGCGCAGCCGCAGCAGCCGCGAACCGTGTGTGTCGCGGTCCGCGATCCACAGATCGCCCAGACCGTCCCAGCTCGGCGCCGTCAGCCCCATATCGGGGTTCTTGGCCGAACCCGTACTGGTCAGCAGCGGATCGCCGCGCTCGACGCCGTCCTCCATGGCGGCCGCATACAGGGACCGGCCGTCGCTCGACACTCCGGCCGCGGTGTCCTCGCCGCGCGAGATGGCCACCGAGCGCAGCGGGGTCTTGCCCGTTCCGAACGGCCCGCGCACCGGCGTCGGTTCGGTCGCGGAGTCCGACATGCCGACGACCTTGTGGTCGGCGTCGATGAAGTACTCCTGGCCGGAGCGCCCTGCGCCCGGGGACGGCGCGAAGTCGCGCTCGGCCTGCTCCTGGGACAGCGCACACAGCGAGTTGCCGCTGTTGTCCTGGAGCTCCACCTCGCTGACCTTCGAAGCCCGCGTCATGTCCTGGACGGTGAAGAAGAGCTGAGCCGCCATCTGCTTGCACTGGGTGGTGTCCGTGTTCACCGCGTCCTTGCTGAGCTTGACCCGCAGCGCGTTGGAGTCGTCCAGCGCCAGATCATGCGCGGCAAGCCGGGTGCCGGACGGGAAGGCCGAGGTCGTCACCTGGTTCAGCCAGTCGGTGGGACCGGACAGCAGCGCCTCCACACTGGCCGTGATCGGCTTTATCCGCTGCCGCAGATAGACCGGGTCCGCGACGAGCACGTTCCGGCTCGCCTTCGGCTCCCCCGACTCGGAGTTGTAGGACGCGAAGTAGTACTTGTTGACGGAGCGGTAGATGCGCTGGAAGTCGGAGAGCCCCAGCACCAGCCCGTTGGGCAGCCGGTCGATACGCCACTGTCCGCCCTCCTTGATGAGGTGGATCGTCTGGCGGTACGGCCTCTCCTCAGGGGTGTAGGCGTGACTGTCGTCCACCGCCGCCACCTGGCTGCCGGACAGGGCGACCGTGTAGCCGTTCGAGTCCTCCCGGTTGGGCAGCGCCTTCGGCTCGGGCTTCGGACGCTCCTGGAGCACATTGGTGACCTGGAACGGCCGCCAGGTCCGCTTCGCCGACTTGGCCAGATACTGGGTGGCCGTACGGAAATCCGCCTCGTCGCTGGTCGTGGCGTCGAGGAAGCTGCGCACGATATTGGTCGGCTGCGCACCGTCCTGCGGGGGGACTCCGTAGACCCGCACCTGCGACTCGCCTTCGGAGCGTGGCGACTGGTCGACCGACGTGACGTCCCCGCTGTCGGGCATCGACGCGCACCCGGCCAGCAGCGCCGCCGCACAGCCGAGCAGCAGGAACTTCCGCGCCGACCCGGCTCCCCGGCGGGCGCGCGTACGGGACCCGGTCCCGTCCCCGCGTCCGCCTCCGCGCTCAGTGTCCACGCAGCCCGCCCTCCCGATCCACGTTCCGTTCGGCTTCCTGCTCGGCCCCGCCCTCACGGACCGGCTCGTCGATGCGCGCGCTCTCGCCACGCGCCGCCTCTTCGCTCCGTACGCCCCCGCCGTGCGGCACCACACGGGCACCGTTGCCGGGCAGTGCCGTCGGATCGACCGCCGGCCAGGACACCTTCGGCTCCGGGGCAGGGGCTGCCGCGTCGCCTGCCTGTGCGGCACGCGTCTGCACGGGGATCGTGGACGCCTTACGCCCCGCCCCGGCACGCGGCCGCCCCGTCTCGTCCAGTCCGCGGTTGCGCCGCGAGTCCTCCGGCTCCAGGGGGATCGGGGACCCGCGCAGCGTCTCGCCGGCCGTACGGGGCAGCGTCAGCCGGAACTGCGAGCCGCCGCCCGGCTCGCCCCAGGCCTGCAGCCAGCCGCCGTGCAGCCTGGCGTCCTCGACGGCGATGGACAGGCCCAGCCCCGTACCGCCGGTCGTACGGGCCCGGGCCGGGTCCGCACGCCAGAAACGGTTGAAGACGCGGGCGGCCTCGCCGGGCTTGAGGCCGACACCGTAGTCACGCACCGCGACGGCCACCGCACCGCCGCTCCGGCTGCCCGCGGAGGCCAGCCGCACCACCACGTCGCGGCCCTCGCCGTGCTCGACGGCGTTGACGACGAGATTGCGCAGTATGCGCTCCACCCGGCGGGTGTCGGCCTCGGCGATGACGGGCTGCTCGGCGCCGCGCACCACTATCCGGGTGCCCTTGCGCTCGGCGAGCGGTTCGGCACCCTCGATGACACGGTGCACCACATCGCGCAGATCGATCGGCTCGGCCTCCAGCGCGGCCGCTCCGGCGTCGAACCGGCTGATCTCCAGCAGCTCCGCGAGCAGGGATTCAAAGCGGTCGAGCTGGCCGCGCAGCAGCTCGGCGGAGCGCGCGGTGGCGGGGTCGAACTCGTCCCGCACCTCATGGATGACATCGGCCGCCATCCGTACGGTCGTCAACGGCGTACGCAGCTCGTGCGAGACGTCGGAGACGAAGCGGCGCTGCATCCGGGACAGCTCCTCCAGCTGCTGGATTTTGACCTGGAGGTTCTGCGCCATCTTGTTGAAGGACTCGCCCAGACGGGCGATGTCGTCCTCGCCGGTGACCTTCATCCGCTCCTGGAGGAGGCCGGCGGCCAGCCGCTCGGAGATCCCCGCGGCCATCCGTACGGGCGTGACGACCTGCCGCACCACCAGCCAGGCGATCGCGCCGAGCAGGATCACGACGAACACTCCGGCCGTCGCCAGCGTCCCCGTCACCAGCTTGAGCGACTCCTCCTCCTGACTGAACGGGAAGAGGTAGTAGAGCTGGTACTGGTTGCTGTTCACATCGTTGAGCCGCTTGCCGATGATCAGCGCCGGCACGCCGTCGTCCGACCCGATGCGCTTGATCTCGGTGTACTGGCGGAACGTCCCGGACTTGGTCTCCAGCTTCCGCCGCAGGTCGGGGGGCACGCTCCGCTCGGGATCGACATCGCCGGAGGCGCGCGGACCGCGGGTACCGGGGCTGGAGTCACCGAACGGTTCGTCGGAGTCAGAGCTGAGCGCCACGACGGAGAAGACGCCCTGCCCGCCGCTGGCGAGCTGTTCGACCAGGCCGGTCAGCCAGGTCGCGGAGTCCTGGGTGCCGCGGTTGCCGGTATGTGCGGTGTCATCGGGCCGGGTGTCATCGGCGCCGTCGGCCATCTTCTGGGCCACGCTGAAGCCGCCCACGGCCTGACTCTGCGCGGCCTGCGCCTTGGCCGTGAGCAGGCCGTTACGGACCTGACCGACGACCACGACACCGAGCAGCAGCACCACGGCCAGCGACATCAGCAGCGTGGTCGCCACCACGCGCAGCTGGATGTTGCGCCGCCACAGCCGCAGGGCGGGCAGCAGCGGCCGCCGCACCCAACGGCTGAAGAGCCGGAGCAGAGGGTGGACCGGACCGCTCACCGCGCCGTCGGGCAGCAGCTGCCCGCCGCGCAGCAACCAGGCGGACACCTTCCCCGAAAAGGACATATCGCCCACCGGGTCGACGGTGCGCCCCCGCTTTCCCTCCGGGGCCGAACCGTCCCGGCTCATCTCAGCTGGGCCCGGCCTTGTAGCCGACCCCGCGCACGGTCACCACGATCTCCGGCCGCTCCGGGTCCTTCTCGACCTTGGAGCGCAGCCGCTGCACGTGGACGTTGACCAGCCGGGTGTCGGCGGCGTGCCGATAGCCCCAGACCTGCTCGAGCAGCACCTCACGCGTGAACACCTGCCACGGCTTGCGCGCCAGCGCCACCAGCAGATCGAACTCCAGCGGGGTCAGTGCGATCGACTGCCCGTCGCGCTTCACCGAGTGGCCCGCCACATCGATAACCAGGTCACCGATCGCCAGCTGCTCCGGCGTCGGCTCCTCCGAACGCCGCAGCCGCGCCCGGATACGAGCCACCAGCTCCTTGGGCTTGAACGGCTTGACGATGTAGTCGTCCGCGCCCGATTCGAGCCCGACCACCACATCCACCGTGTCGCTCTTGGCGGTCAGCATGACGATCGGCACGCCGGACTCGGCGCGGATCAGCCGGCACACCTCGATACCGTCCCGCCCCGGCAGCATCAGGTCGAGCAGTACAAGATCAGGCTTGGTCTCGCGGAAGGCCGCAAGGGCCTTGTCACCGTCCGACACAAACGACGGTTCAAAACCTTCGCCGCGCAGCACGATGCCGAGCATCTCTGCCAGTGCGGTGTCGTCGTCGACGACAAGGACGCGTCCCTTCATTCGGCCATCATCCCATTACCTGATCGTGACTTACTCCATCGTGACGTGGAACACACCTCTGCCAGCCCGTTCCGGGTCACCGGGGACACCACTCCGGCCTCCGTGACGATCGCCGTCACCAGCTCCGCGGGAGTGACGTCGAAGGCCGGGTTGTAGGCCTGTGCGCCCACCGGCGCGACCGGTATGCCGACGCCCGCCTCCATCCCGGGCCCCTGCGCATACGGCAAAGAGAACTCCGTCACTTCCTGGCCCGGCCGCTGCTCCACCTCGATGTCCGACCCCTCCTTTGTCTCCAGATCCACCGTGCTGGTCGGGGCCACCACCACGAACGGAACGTGGTGGTACCGCGCCAGAACCGCCAGGGGATAGCTGCCGACCTTGTTGGCCACCGAACCGTCCGCCGCGATCCGGTCCGCCCCGATCAGCACCGCATCCACCTCACCCCCGGCGAACAGCGACCCTGCCGCACCGTCCGAGAGCACCGTGTACGCCATACCCGCCCGCGCCGCCTCGTAGGCGGTCAGCCGCGCCCCCTGCAACAGCGGCCGCGTCTCGTCCACCCACAGCCGGCGCAGCTCACCGGCACGGTGCGCCGCCAGCGCCACCGCCAGGGCGGTGCCCTCGCCCCCGGACACCAGCGCGCCCGAATTGCAGTGCGTGAGAATCCGGTGGCCGCCGCCCGGCAGCAGCTCGCCCAGCAGCGCCAGCCCGTGTTCCGCCATCCGGGCGCTGGCCTCGATGTCCTCGGCATGCACCGCCCGCGCCTCGGCCAGCGCCGCTGCCGCCTGGGCATCGGGCCCGTCGGCCGCCGCGGCACGGTACGCGGCAGCCGCCCGCCGCACGCCGTAGCCCAGATTGACCGCGGTCGGCCGGGCCTGCGCCAGCGCCTCCACCGCCTCGTCCACGTCAAAGCCCCGTGCCGCGGCCAGCGCGACGCCATAGGCGCCGGCGATACCCAGCAGCGGCGCCCCGCGCACGGCCAGCGTCCGGATCGCCTGAACCAGCGCCGGGACGTCCGTGCAGACCAGCTCGACCTCCTCGACCGGCAGCCGGGTCTGATCAAGGAGGACCAATACGGGCCCCTCGGGCGGCTCCTCCCAACGCAACGACGGAATGGCGAGCGTCCCGACGCCCGCCTCGGATACCTCGTACTGATCGCCCATTCGTTCAGTCTGCCGCCCCTCGCCCCTCGAGCAGAAGGTCCCCTCGCTCTCCAGGCACCGGTACACGACGCCGATGGCCATGACACGATGACTGCCACCGCGGACCCCGGACCCCGGCCGCCCCGGCGGACGGGCAGCAAGAAGGAGCGACGATGAACAACTCTCCGGGCTGGGCCTCGCCCGGATCCAGTCCCTCCGACGAGCCGGGCCGCGGCACTCAGGAGCAGCCCCCGCAGGAAGACCAGTCCGACTCCGGCAAGCAGTCGTCCCCTCCGAACTGGTCCAAGGAACAGCCACCCGCCGGCCAGTGGTCGGCTCCCACGGGTATCCCGAGCCAGAGCGGCCCTCACGGAAGCAGTGGCCGGAGCACGGCCGGCGACCGCGCCCGTGCCTCGTCGCCCGGCCCCGGCGGTCCCGGCTGGGGCGGTAACTCCGGCAACTGGGGCGGCCACCCCGGCAGTCAGCCCCCTTGGGGCGGCGCCTGGGCACCGGGGCCGCAGGCCGCCAAGCCCGGCGTCATTCCGCTGCGCCCGCTCGCCGTCGGCGAGATCCTCGACGGTGCGGTCGCCACCATGCGCGCCCACTGGCGCACGGTCCTCGGCATCTCCCTGATCGTCGCGGTCGTCGCACAGACCGCCATCACCGCGGTCACCGGCCTCTGGTTCCAGGGCTCCGGCCGCGAGCCTTCCCTGTCGGACGAGAACGTCCCGCCCCTGCGCGAGACCCTGCACGAGATGGGCAATTCGCTCGCCGCCAGCGGCATCACCTCGGTGATCGGACTGCTCGCCGCGATCGTCGTCACCGGGCTGCTGACCATGGTCGTGAGCCGCGCCGTCCTGGGCCGCTCGGTGACCGCCGGGGAAGCCTGGGGCGATGCGCGCACCCAGCTCCCGCGCCTGCTGGGCCTGCTTGTCCTGCTCCCCCTGCTCATCATGGCGATAGTCGCGGTCGGCGTGGCTCCCGGCCTCATCCTCACCACCACCGGCACGCTGGAAATGGGCCTGGTCCTCACCCTGATCGGCGGTCTGGCCGCCGGCGTCGTGAGCATCTGGCTGGGCGTCCGCTTCAGCCTCGCCTCCCCCGCCCTGATGCTGGAGAAGCAGGGCGTCATCGCCGCCATGCGCCGGTCCGCGAAGCTCGTACGGGGCTCCTGGTGGCGTGTGCTGGGCGTGCAGCTCCTCGCTTATCTCCTGGTTGGCATGGTCGAGTTCATCATCCAGATCCCGGCCACCATCATCGCCTTCCTCGTCGGCGGCGAGAACCTCATGGACTGGGCGAACGGCACCAGCAACACCACCGGCTGGTCGTTCCTGATCGTGCTGGGCATCGGCGCCGTCATCAGCTCCACCATCACCTTCCCGATCACCGCCGGCGTCACCGCGCTGCTGTACGTGGATCAGCGCATCCGCCGCGAGGCACTCGACCTCGAACTCGCCCGCGCCGCTGGCCTCCCCGGCTACGGCGCCGACGCTCCCGCCGCGCACCCGGCCACGCCCGCTCCCGAAGCCACGGACGCGGCCACCGACAACGCGCCAACAGCTGCTGCCCCTGCCTCCGCTGACGTCCCTGCGGACGGGGCGAAGGCGGACGACTCCACGCCGGACGGCCTCAACACCGACGGGTCCCCGGGAGAAAGCACCGACGCAGACACCCCCGAGGCGGGAACCACGGCCGGCGCCACGACCACGGACACCACCCCCTCCGACGGCCCCGGGCAACGCCCCGACGACGCCGCGCCGGGAAGCTGATGCGGTGACCAGAGGGGGGAACATGACCGCGCTCGGACGACTCATAGCGCGCTCCGACGACGACATACCGGTGAGGACTCCCCGCGTCCCCGCCCACGAGGCGGCCGAACGCGAGCTGTCCGACCCCCGGTACCACCAGCACGACCCCAACCCGATCCAGCAGGCACTTGATTGGCTCTGGGCACGCGTCGACGAACTCTTCCGCGCGGCCGCCGGCACCACACCGGGTGGCTGGATCGGGCTCCTCGCCATCGCCGCATTCGTGGTGCTGCTGATCGTCGCCCTCCGGCTGCGGCTCGGGGCGGTGCGCCGCACTCCGACCACGAGCGGCGCGCTCTTCGCCGATAGGCCCCGCACCGCCGCCGAACACCGTTCTGCAGCTGACCGGCACGCCGCCGAGGGCCACTGGAACCAGGCGGTCCAGGACCGCATGCGCGCCCTCGTCCTCGCCCTGGAAGAGCGCACCCTGCTCACTCCCGGCCCGGGCCGCACCGCTGACGAGGCCGCCACCGAAGCCGGCTGGGCATTTCCCGCGTACGCCGACCGGCTGCGCACCGTGGCCCGCACCTTCGATGACGTCACATACGGCGGCCGCCCCGGCACGGAAGCGGCGTACACCCTCCTGACCAGCCTCGACACCGACCTGCAGCATGCCAAGCCCGCCCTGGCCACCACCCCGACCGGGAGCCACGCATGACCACGGCCGCCCCGGACATCCCCGCGCCCCCTCCCACCGCTCGCGGTCTGTGGACCCGGTCCCGCGGTCCGCTGCTCGCGCTTCTTCTGCTCGTCGTCAGCGGTGTGATCCTCGGAGCCCTGCAGTCCGGCGAACAGCACGGCCGGCTCGACCCCCGCTCCCCGGACCGGACCGGGAGCCGGGCCCTCTCCCAACTCCTGACCTCCCACGGCGTCTCCACCCAGGTCGTGACCACCTCCGAGGAGGCCGCTGCCGCGGCCGGCCCCGACACCACCCTGCTCGTCACCGACCCGGACGTGCTGACAGAAGATCAGCTGACGGGCCTGCACACGGCGACCGCGCACACTCCCGGTCGCACCGTCCTGCTTGCCCCTGGTACGGCGCCCCTCGAATCCTTCGCCCCCGGCGTCCAGATGGAACCTCCGCTCCGCACCTCGGTACGCCGGCCCGGCTGTTCCCTGCCGGACGCCCGCCGCGCGGGCAGCGCCCTCCTCGGCGGCCTCCGCTACGCGACCGCGGACGACGGAGCCGATCGCTGTTACACCGGCGGCGGCCGGGCCACCCTGCTGCGCCTGCCGGCCCCCGGCACCGGCCGCGACACCGTGCTCCTGGGGTCCGCCGATCTCCTCTACAACCACCGCCTCGCCGAGCACGGCAACGCCTCGCTGGCTCTTCAACTCCTCGGCGCGCACAAGCATCTGGTCTGGTACCTCCCCTCCATGAGCGACCCGTCATCCGCTCAGGACAACCAGCGCGGCTTCCTCGACCTCGTCCCTTCCGGCTGGCGCTGGGCCCTGCTCCAACTCGCCTTCGCCGCCGTATTGGCGGCCCTGTGGCGCGCCCGCCGCCTCGGCCCCTTGGTTGCGGAAAGACTCCCCGTCACCGTCCCGGCCGCCGAGACCACCGAGGGCCACGCCCGTCTCTACGAGCAGGCCAACGCCCGCGACCGGGCCTCCGCAGTGCTGCGCTCCGCGACCCGCACGCGGCTCGCCCCCCTCATCGGAGTGTCCTCGGCGCACGCGCACACCGCCGACGTCCTCCTGCCCGCCATCCACGCCCACTTGACCGCCGCTCCCGGTGCCGAAGCGGACCTCCCTGCCCTGCTCTTCGGGCCGGCTCCCGCGGACGACAGAGCCTTGGTGCACCTGGCCGACCAACTCGATGCACTCGAATCCTCGATCGTTTCCCAAGAGAGGCACGCCCCCCGTGAGCACCCCGACCGCTGACAGCGCCCGAACCTCCCTTGAGGACCTGCGCACCGAGATAGCCAAGGCCGTCGTAGGCCAGGACCCCGCCGTCACCGGGCTGGTCGTCGCACTCCTCTGCCGCGGTCATGTGCTCCTCGAAGGCGCCCCCGGCGTCGCCAAGACCCTGCTCGTGCGCGCCCTGTCGACCGCTCTCGAACTCGACACCAAGCGTGTCCAGTTCACCCCTGATCTGATGCCGAGCGATGTCACCGGCTCACTGGTCTACGACGCCCGCAGCGCCGAGTTCTCCTTCCAGCCGGGCCCCGTCTTCACCAACCTCCTGCTCGCTGACGAGATCAACCGCACGCCTCCGAAGACCCAGGCGTCCCTGCTCGAAGCGATGGAAGAGCGGCAGGTGACCGTCGACGGCACACCCCGTCCTCTCCCCGAGCCGTTCCTGGTGGCTGCCACGCAGAACCCCGTGGAGTACGAGGGCACGTACCCCCTCCCCGAGGCTCAACTCGACCGCTTCCTGCTGAAGCTGACGGTGCCGCTGCCCGCCCGCCACGACGAGATAGACATCCTCACTCGCCACGCGGCCGGCTTCAGCCCTCGCGACCTCGGCGCCGCAGGACTGCGCCCCGTTGCCTCCACCGCCGACCTCGACGCTGCCCGAGCCGCGGTCGCCAAGACCACCGTCTCCTCCGAAGTCACCGGTTATATCGTCGATCTCTGCCGTGCCACCCGCGAATCCCCCTCGCTCTCTCTCGGCGTCTCCCCCCGAGGCGCCACCGCCCTGCTCTCCACGTCACGAGCCTGGGCCTGGCTCACCGGCCGCGACTATGTCACCCCTGACGACGTCAAGGCCCTTGCTCTTCCCACGCTCCGACATCGCATCCAGCTCCGCCCCGAAGCGGAGATGGAAGGAGTCACCGCAGACTCCGTGATCAACGCCGTACTCGCTCATCTCCCCGTCCCCCGCTGAGACGACACCGTGGCCCTCACCGGACGCACCGCCCTCATCTCCGCACTCGGAGCCCTCTTCGTCGGCTTCGCGCTGCCCGGCTGGCTCGGCATCCTCACTGTCCAACTCACCTTGCTGATAGCCATCTTGTGCGACCTCGCGCTCGCCGCGCCAGTGCGAAAGCTCCATATCACCCGAACCGGTGACACAACAGTTCGACTAACGGGCGAAGCCTCCTCGCACCTCACCGTCACCAACCCGAGCCGCCGCACCCTGCGCGCCCGGATCCGTGACGCCTGGCCCCCGAGCTCCTTCCGCCCCGGTTCGGACGTCCCCGCCTCCCGCCACTCCCTGCGCATCCCCGCCGGCGAACGCCGCCGCCTCACCACGAGGCTCCACCCCACCCGCCGCGGTGACCATCACGCGGTCCGCGTCACGATCCGCTCCTCCGGCCCGCTCGGCCTGGCAGCCCGGCAAGGGAGCCGGCACGTCCCCTGGACGCTGCGCGTCCTGCCGCCCTTCACCAGCCGCAAGCACCTCCCCGCCAAGCTCGCCCGGCTCCGCGAACTCGACGGCCGCACCAGCATCCTCACCCGCGGCGAAGGCACCGAGTTCGACAGCCTCCGCGACTACACCCCCGGCGATGACACTCGCTCCATCGACTGGCGCGCCACCGCCCGCCGGCAGAATCTCGCGGTACGCACCTGGCGCCCCGAGCGCGACCGGCGCATCCTGCTCGTCCTGGAGACCGGCCGTACCTCCGCCGGCCGCGTCGGCGACATTCCCCGCCTCGACGCTTCCATGGACGCCGCCCTGCTGCTCGGCGCCCTCGCCGCCCGCGCCGGCGACCGTGTGGACCTGCTCGCTTACGACCGCCGCATACGCGCCTCCGTACAAGGTCGCACGGCACGCGATCTCCTCCCGGCCTTGACCGACGCCCTGGCACCCCTCGAATCCGAACTGGTCGAGGCGGATGCCCGCGGCCTGGCCGCCACTATCCACCGCCGCACCCCGCGCCGGTCCCTCATCGTGCTCTTCACCGGCCTGGACTCAGCTCCCGTGGAGGAGGCTCTCCTCCCTGTCCTCCCCAGCCTCACCCGACGCAATGAACTCATTGTCGCGGCCGTGGCCGACCCCCGCATCGAGGAAATGGCCGCCGGCCGTCACACCCCCCAGGCCGTCTACGAAGCCGCCGCCGCGGAACAGACCCACGCCGCCCGCCGCCGCACCGCGGACCGCCTCCGCCACCACGGCATCACCGTCATCGACTCCACCCCGGCCCACCTGGCCCCCGACCTGGCCGACGCCTACCTCACCCTGAAGGCCACCGGCCGCCTGTAACCCTGCCTGCGCCCCATCCACCTCACGAATGGAACGGGTCAGGGCCAGACACACAGCACGGGATACGGCTACACAGCAGCACTACGGGACGGCGACGCTATCTCCGTTAGACCGCTGCCCTCACCTCAAACGGCATGCCACCGCGGGGGTGCTGAACCAACCCGATAAAAGAACGAGGCCGTCAGCCTCAGCTCCTTCAACCGCTCCCACTCCCCCGCCCGCACCCGCCTGACCACATACCCCATGCACCCAGGCATCCCAGCCACTCACCTGCAGAACCAACCCCAGCCAACGCAAAAATGCCCCGCCCCCGGAAACGAAACCCGGGAAACGAGGCACCCCACAAACGCAAAAAAGCTCCGGTCCCTGAACCACAAGGGTTCAGGGACCGGAGCTGAAAGATTGTTCGGCGGCGTCCTACTCTCCCACAGGGTCCCCCCTGCAGTACCATCGGCGCTGAAAGGCTTAGCTTCCGGGTTCGAAATGTAACCG
>NZ_JBICXQ010000017.1:0-90649 GCF_043200375.1 Streptomyces sp. NPDC048434
CCGGGGTGGGTGTGCGGACTGCTGCGCTTTACGTCCGCACACCCACCCCTGCGGCCCCGCCCCCTCCCGTCAGTTGTGGGCCCCACCCCGGTGGAGGAGCAGGAGAAAACCAAAAACCAGAAGCTCGGCCACGCCACGACGCGGCCGAGCTTCTGGTTTTTGAATTCCTTCACCCCCACCGGGCGGGAGCCGCCCTCCCGGGCGGGAGGTGGTGGGCCGGAGGGGCCTGTGTGGTGGACGTAAAGCGCAGCAGTCCACCACGCAGGCCCCGGAGGCCCGCCAACGGCACCCACTACGGACAGCACGCGGCCCCCGCCCAACCACTGCCACCCCCGCCGGAGGCGACACGCGGCCCCCGCCCAACCACCACCCGCCGGAGGCGACACCCAGCCCCCGCCCAAACACCGCCACCCCCGCCGGAGGCGACACCGCCGGAGGCGACCCCGCCGCAGACGACAACGTGCGGCTACAAGCGATGCGCGGCACCCGTAGGAGTCGCGCCCCTGGTGTCCAGGAGCAACTGCGCTTTCACGGCCAGCCCCTGGAGGTCATACGTGCGATGCGCCTGCAACAGCACCGTCAGGTCCGCGGCGGCAGCGGCCTCGTAGAGGGAGTCGGCCCGTGGGACCGGGCGGTCCAGGACGTTCCACTGGGGGACGTACGGGTCGTGGTAGGTCAGGTGCGCTCCCAGTTCCATCAGGCGGGAGGCGATCTCGCGGGCCGGAGAGCCTGCCTGGTCGGTGATGTCCGGCTTGTAGGTGACGCCGAGCAGCAGTACCCGGGCGCCGCGGGCGGACTTGCCGTGTTCGTTGAGGAGGGTGGCGCAGCGCTGGATGACGTAGCGCGGCATACGGCCGTTCACCTCCTGGGCAAGCTCGACCATGCGCAGCGGGTGGCCCAGGGAACGGCCCTTGTAGGAGAGGTAGTTGGGGTCGATGGGGGCGGCGTGGCCGCCCACTCCGGGGCCGGGGCGGAAGGACTGGAAGCCGAACGGCTTGGTTTCCGCGCAGCGGATGACGTCCCACAGGTCGACGCCGATGTCATGGCAGAAGACCGCCATCTCGTTCATCAGGGCGATGTTGATGTGGCGGTAGTTGGTTTCCAGGAGCTTGGCGGTCTCGGCCTCGCGGGGGCCGCGGGCGCGTACGACCTTGTCGGTGAGGCGGCTGTAGAAGGCGGCGGCGGCCTCCGTGCAGGCGGGGGTGAGGCCGCCGATGACCTTGGGGGTGTTGGCGTAGCGGTGGGTGCGGTTGCCGGGGTCGTGGCGGCCGGGCGAGCAGGCGAGGTGGAAGTCGCGGCCGGCGGTGAGGCCCGAGCCCTCTTCCAGGAGGGGGCGCAGGAATTCCTCGGTGGTGCCCGGGTAGGCGGTGGATTCGAGGATCACCGTGGTGTGCGGGCGCAGTTGTGCGGCCAGTGTGCGGGCGGCGTCGGCGAGGGCGGTGAGGTCCAGCGCGCGGTCCTCGCCGAGCGGCGTGGGCGCGCAGAGGACGGCGGTACGGACCCGGCCGAGGGCGGTGGGGTCGGTGGTGGTGCGGAAGCCGGCGGAGAGCAGGCGGCGTACTTCGGTGGCCGACAGCGGCCCGTCGGCGCCGGAGAGGGCGGCGGTGTGCGGGTCGGGGTCGTAGCCGATGGTGCCGATGCCGGCGGTGGTGGCGGCCTGGGCGAGGGGGAGGCCGAGGTGACCGAGTCCGATGACGGCGAGGTCTGCGGGCATGCTGCGGCCGTCCTTCCCGAGCGACTGCGAATGACGTGTGCGCATGCGTCAGTGGATGGCGATGGCGCATAAATAGACTAAGCGGATATTTGACCCAGAATAGGGATTGATGGATCAAGGCGGCGGGGTGTTGTCGCCGGGAGCGGAGGGTGGATAGCGGAACGCAGCGCGGACAGAATCGACGGACGGGGGGTGTGGCCCCGATCACAGCGGGAGGCAGCGGTGAAGACAGCGATACTGGGACCGGCGCAGCGGGCCGAGGCGCTCGCCCGAATGGCGGAGCGGGAGCTGGACATTCTCGTGGTCGGCGGCGGAGTCGTCGGCGCGGGGACGGCTCTGGACGCGGCGACCCGCGGCCTTTCCACCGGACTCGTCGAGGCGCGCGACTGGGCCTCGGGCACGTCCAGCCGGTCGAGCAAGCTCATCCACGGTGGTCTGCGGTATCTGGAAATGCTGGACTTCTCGCTGGTGAGAGAGGCGCTGAAGGAGCGGGGGCTGCTGCTGGAGCGGCTGGCGCCGCATCTGGTCAAGCCGGTGCCGTTTCTGTATCCGCTGCAGCACAAGGGCTGGGAGCGCTGGTACGCGGGTTCCGGTGTGGCGCTGTACGACGCGATGTCCATCTCGTCGGGGCACGGCCGCGGACTGCCCCACCACCGGCATCTGTCGCATCAGCGGGCCCTGCGGGTGGCGCCCTGTCTGAAGAAGGACGCGCTGGTCGGCGCGCTGCAGTACTACGACGCGCAGATGGACGATGCGCGCTATGTGGCGACGATGGTGCGGACCGCGGCCGCCTATGACGCGCAGGTCGCCAATGGCGCGCGGGTGGTGGGTTTTCTGCGCGAGGGCGAGCGGGTGGTCGGCGCGCGGGTGCAGGACGTCGAGGGCGGCGGCGAGTACGAGATCCGGGCGCAGCAGATCGTCAATGCCACCGGGGTGTGGACGGATGACACCCAGGCGCTGATCGGTGAGCGCGGGCAGTTCCATGTCCGTGCGTCGAAGGGAATTCACCTGGTCGTCCCCAAGGACCGGATCCATTCGACGACCGGGCTGATCCTGCGGACGGAGAAGAGCGTGCTGTTCGTCATCCCGTGGGGGCGGCACTGGATCGTGGGGACGACGGACACCGAATGGAATCTGGACAAGGCGCATCCGGCGGCCTCCAGCGCGGATATCGACTATCTGCTGGAGCATGTGAATGAGGTGCTGGCGACTCCGCTGACCAGGGATGACGTGGAGGGCGTGTACGCGGGGCTGCGTCCGCTGCTGGCCGGGGAGTCGGATGCCACCAGCAAGCTGTCGCGGGAGCACACCGTCGCGCATCCGGTGCCGGGGCTGGTCGTGGTCGCGGGCGGCAAGTACACGACGTACCGGGTGATGGCGAAGGACGCGGTGGACGAGGCGGTGCACGGGCTCGACCAGCGGGTCGCGGAGAGTGTCACCGAGGACATTCCGCTGGTCGGGGCCGAGGGCTACAAGGCATTGTGGAACGCGCGGGCCCGGATCGCGGCGCGCACCGGACTCCATGTGGCGCGCATCGAGCATCTGTTGAACCGGTACGGCTCGCTGGCCGAGGAGCTGCTGGAGCTGGTGGTGGCCGATCCTTCACTGGGCGAACCGCTGGCGGCCGCGGACGACTATCTGCGGGCCGAGGCGGTCTACGCCTGTACGCACGAGGGCGCCCGCCATCTCGACGACGTACTGACCCGGCGCACCCGCATCTCCATCGAGACCTTCGACCGGGGCACCCGGAGCGCCCGCGAGGTGGCCGAGCTGATCGCGCCCGCGCTGGGCTGGGACCACGACCAGATCGAGAAGGAGGTCACGCACTACCAGAAGCGGGTCGAGGCGGAGCGCGAATCCCAGCGGCAGCCGGACGATCTGACGGCGGATGCGGCGCGGCTGGGGGCTCCGGACATCGTGCCGCTGTAGGCCGGCGGACCGCGGGCGCTAGGGACGCCGTGCTGCGCAGAACTCCGCGGTCAGTACCGCCGTGCCGTGCGCCGGGTCGGGCAGGGTGTCGGTGTTGACGCGGTAGCTGATGATGCGGCGGCCGTCGGCGGTGCCTGCGGTCCGGGCGTAGGAGCCGTTGATGTCGCCGTTGTGGCCCCAGACCGTGACGCCACAGGGCAGCCTGGTCGCGTACAGGCCGAGGCCGTACGCGCCGCCGGTGCCCTTCTCGTTGCGTATCTGGGCCATCTGGCGCGGCGCCAGGAACGCGCCGTCGAGCAGCGCGGAGAAGAAGCGGTTGAGATCGCCCAGGGTGGTGACCATCTCGCCGGCCGCGCCCGCCCGGCTGGGGTCCAGGGACGTGGCGTCCACCCGCCGGTCACCGGCCCGGGAGTACGCGCGGCCGTGCGGCCTGGGCAGCACCGGGTCGGTGCCGGGGAAGGAGGTGTGGTCGAGCCGGGCGGGGACGAGGATGCGGCGGCGGATCTCCGTGGCGTACGGGTTTCCGGTGACCGCCTGGATGACCAGGCCGAGCACGAGGTAGTTGGTGTTGGAGTAGGCGTACCGGGTGCCCGGTGCGGCCACCGGCGGGTGGCTGAGGGCGATCCGCAGCAGCTCGGCCGGGGTGTGGCTGTCGTAGCGGTGGGCGCCGAAGCCCTTGCCGAAGAGCTGCTTCGAGAGCCGGGGGTCCTGGGTGTAGTTGAACAGGCCACTCGTATGGTCCAGCAGCTGGCGGATCGTCACCCTGCGTAGCTCGCTGCGGTCGCCGTCCCCCGCGGCCGGCACGCCGGGCGGGAGGTGGGCGGCGGCGCTGTCGTGCAGGGACAGCCTGCCCTCGGCGACGAGCTGCAGGACGACCGTCGCGACCAGGGTCTTGGTGAGGCTGCCGGCCCGGAAGTGGTCCTGCGGGCCCATCGTGCGGCCGCTGCGCAGATCGGCCACGCCGGCCGTGGAGTAGCGCGCGGCGGGGTACCCGGCGCGGGTGGTGAGGGAGGCCGCGCCCGGGGCCCCGTCGTCGACCAGACGGTGCAGTGCATGCGTCGTGGTCGCGGGCGGCCGTTCGTGCGTTCCGCTCGCGAGGGGAGCCAGGCGGGGCCGGCCGGTGCAGGCGGTCAGGGCGAGTACGGTCAGCACGGCCAGGGCACCCGAACGGACCAGGGCGCGGTGGCGGCCGGCGACCGGTGGCACAGGGGTAAGTGCGGCGTTCGCGGCCGGGCGGGGCGAGCGCTTCGGCATCGGGACTCCCGTTCGTCGGGGCCATCATGACGGGTACGCGGTGTCGTCCGGCACCGACCCGGGCCTTCCGCATGGCTGCGGATGAGGGAGAATGAAGGCTCTGCCAGGGTGGGTTGTCCGAGTTGGGCCAGTTTGGTGATCGATGGGACGTCGAAGCTGCCAACTCGGCTGGATTGCAGAGGGGATTCAGTGGGCGACGAGGTCGAGATGGACGGCAAAGGGGGCAGGCTGCTCGCCGGGCGGTACCGGCTCGCCGATGTTCTCGGCCGGGGTGGCATGGGCACCGTTTGGCGGGCACGCGACGAGGTCCTGGGCCGTACGGTCGCAGTCAAGGAACTGCGCTTTCCGGGCGGGGTCGAGGAGGACGAGAAGCGTCGTCTGATCACCCGCACGCTGCGCGAGGCCAAGGCGATCGCCCGGATCCGGAACAACGGCGCGGTGACGGTCTACGACGTGGTCGACGAGGACGACCGCCCGTGGATCGTGATGGAGCTGGTCGAGGGCCGCTCGCTGGCCGAGGTCGTCCGCGATGACGGCCCGCTCACCCCGCGCCGCGCCGCCGAGGTCGGTCTGGTCGTGCTCGATGTGCTGCGTGCCGCGCACGCCGAGGGCATCCTGCACCGCGATGTGAAGCCGTCCAACGTCCTGATGTCCGACGACGGCCGGGTCGTGCTGACCGACTTCGGTATCGCCCAGGTCGAGGGCGACCCCTCCGTGACCTCGACCGGCATGCTCGTCGGCGCCCCCTCCTACATCTCCCCGGAGCGCGCCCGCGGCCACAAGCCGGGCCCGCCGGCCGACATGTGGTCGCTGGGCGGTCTGCTGTACGCCTGTGTCGAGGGCGTTCCGCCGTACGACAAGGGCTCCGCGATCGCCACGCTCACCGCGGTGATGACCGAGCCGGTCGAGCCGCCGAAGAGCGCCGGTGCGCTGGAAGAGGTCATCTACGGCCTGTTGGTGAAGGACCCGGCGGGCCGGCTGGACGACGCCGGTGCGCGGGTGCTGCTGGAGGACGTGATCCACGCCCCCGAGGCGCAGGCGCCGGAGCCCCCGATGGACGCGACCCGGGCGATGGCGCTGCCGACGGTGCCCCGGGAGCGGGCGGAGCCGAAGCCGAAGCCGAAGCCCGCCCCGAAGTCGCGGGCGCCGCGCAAGCCGAAGCCCGCTGCCGCGCCGGCGGCCGGGAACGCGAGCACGTCCGACGGTGGCAAGGCGGGCGCAGACACGTCCGCGGGAGCCAAGGCGGGCGGAAGCAAGGTGGGTGCCGCCAAGGCCGCCGCGGCGAGCGCGCCGGTGCGGACCGAGCGCCCGCGGAAGAAGGCGGCCGCCCCGACGGCCGACGAGGCGACCGGTCCGGACCGTACGGATGCGGGTCGTGCCGGCTTGGCCGGCTCGGGCGCGGACCGTCCGGCGGGCGCCCGGCCCGGGTTCGACGCCGAGGCCGCCAAGGAGCGGGTGCGCGGCGCCCTGCAGTCCGTGCGCAGCGCCGCCGCCGCGGTGACGGCCCGTACGGACGCCAGACCGGGCGACGGCAGCCGTCCGCCGGCGCGCGCGTCGGTGACCGATGTCGTCCCGCGCCGGACGCTGATCATCGTGGCCGTGGTCGTCGTCCTGGCGGTGCTGGGCACGGTGCTGGCCCTCGCACTGAGCGGCGACGACTCGGCGCGGAAGGGCGGCAAGTCGTCCGGCAAGCAGGACAAGGCGTCGTCCGCGAGCCGGGCGAAGCCCTCGACGGACGCGGCCGATGCGAGCGGGGACGCGGCAAAGGACAAGGCCTCGCCGAGCCCGCAGCCGCCGAACCTCACCCCGGCCGAGGACAACGGCGGCAAGGACGCCAAGGGTGACAAGGGCGGCAAGGCCGTGCCGGGCGGCTTCGCCGAGCTCTCCAACGGGAAGTTCCACTTCCGTATGGCGATGCCCAAGGGCTTCAAGCAGACCGCGACGGCGGGGCAGGGGTCCGGCGCCATATACAGCGCCTCGGGCGGCTTCCCGCGCATCCAGATCGACTACAACGCCAAGCCCGGCGCCGATGCGGCGGCCTCCTGGCGCAGCCTGGAGCCGGCCGTGCGCTCCTCCAGCGAGGACTACCACCTCATCGGCATCAAGTCGGTGAAGTGGCGGGGCTATCCGACCGTCGCCGACTGGTCGTTCACCCGTCGGCAGAGCGGCCAGAAGGTACGGATCCTCGACCGTGGCTTCAGGGCCGATGACCACCACGGCTACGCCATCATGATCACCTGCAAGGCGGATGCCTGGTCGGACAAGGCCTGCCAGCAGATGATCACGACCGCGTTCAAGACCTTCACGCTGAAGGACTGAGGGGGACCGGGCGACGGACCCGGGCACGGGACGGACGCGGAACGGAGAGGTCGCGCGTCGTTGCGCCGACCGGGCCGCAACCTCCGATGCGGGCACGTATCGTGAGACAACGAAGACCGTACGCATCCGCAATCGGCGGGAAGACGACCGGAAGTGACCGCAGGCGCCAGCGCCGACGGCGGCTCCGGCGCGGCGGTAGACACAGCGCGCGCTGCGGGGAGGCGTCGTGGACGAGTACGCGGGAAGGGTGCTCGCCGAGCGTTACCGCCTGCCGTTGCGGCCCCTCGGTGACGACGATTTCACCGAGACCCGGGCATTCGACACCTTCAGCGGCCAGGAGGTGCTGGTCCGTCAGGTGCCGCTGCCGGAGGTCGTCGAGGCGGAGGTCGTGGGGGCGGAGCCGGCCGGGCCGGTCGCGCGCGGCTCCGGTGGCGGCCGCTTCGGTGCCGCGCGGGTGCCGGCGGGTGTGACGGCGGGGGCGGCCGACCGCAGTCCTCGGGATCCCGCGGTACGACGCGCGCTGGAGGCCGCGACCACCGCGGCCCAGCTGGCCGACCACCCCCGGCTGGAGCAGGTCTTCGATGCCTTTGCACAGGACGGCAGCCTGTGGATCGTCGCCGAACTCCTCACCGCCCGCCCGCTGTCCGCGCTGCTCGCCGAGCGGCCGCTGTCCCCGCACCGCGCCGCCGAGATCGCCGCGGATCTGCTCACCGCGCTGCGGGTGCTCCATGCGAACGGCTGGCTGCACCGCAACATCACCGCCCGTACGGTCCTGGTCTGTGACGACGGCCGGGCCATCCTGACCGGCCTGGCGGCGGGCGCGGCCCAGGAGGCGCTGTGCGGATACGATTCCCCCGCCGCGGCCGGGGCCCCGCAGACACGGCCCGCGACGGACGGCCCCGCCGCCGGTGAGCCCGCGGCGGACGGCCCCGCCGCCGGTGAGCCCGCGGCGGACGGCCCCGCCGCCGGTGAGCCCGCGGCGGACGGCCCCGCCGCCAAGACCTCGCTGACCAAGCCCGCACCCGACGGCGACACCACCACTGCATACGGGCGGCCCACCGCCGGGCTCGCCGCCGAGCGGGCGCGGCAGGCGCGGCTGACGGCCATCGGCCCGGTCACCGAGCGCTGGGCGCCGGAGCAGGCCGGGCCGGTGCACGAGAACTGGCAGTTGGCGCCGCCGGTCGGCCCGGCCACCGACCTGTGGGCGGTCGGTGCGCTGCTCTACCGGAGCGTGCAGGGGCAGCCGCCGTTCCCGGAGGACAGCGCCGTCGAACTGGCGCAGCTGGTCTGTTCACAGCCGCCCGCGGTCGCCGAGGAGTGCGGGGCGCTGCGTCCCGTCGTCGAGTCCCTGCTGCGCCAGGACCCCGCCGACCGGCCGGATTCCGAGGAGCTGAACGGCTGGCTGCGCTCGTTGATCCGTACGGCACCGGAGCCGGAGGCCGGCAGCGGGCTGGTGACGGTGCCGGCGTCGCAGAGCGCCGATCCGCGGCGGCTGCCGATCGTGCGGCGCCGCGGGGAGCTCGTGCGGAGGGGGCGCCACAAGAAGCCCCGGACGCCCCGGCGCGCCCGGCCGCAGCCGGCCCCGGCCGTCGTCGGGGCGGCAGCCGCCGCGGCCGCACCGCCCGTCCCGCAGGCACCGGGCCCGGAGCACTCCGCCCCGTTCGCTCCCGCGCCCCGTCCACCCCGCCCCCCGAAGCAGCCCAAGCCGCTCCGGCAGCCCAGGCCGGCCCGGGTGGAGCGGCCCGCCGAGCCGTCCACGCCGCACGGGCGGAGCGCGGACCCGGATCCGTACGATCAGGAGTTGCCGGACCAGGTCGGCCTGGAAGCCGCACCACGCCCGGCGCGTGCACCGCGCCACCTCGGCCGGCTGCTGCTCACCGCGATCCTGCTCCTCCTCGTCGGCGCGGTCATCTATGCGATGGCGTTCCTGCCCAAGTCCGGCCAGGACGCCAAGGACGGCGGGCGCGGCGCGGACCGTGCGGGCACCTCGGGCGCGGCGCCCGGCGGCAGCCCCACGCCGTCCGGCGACCGGGGGACCAAGGGGGACGGCGGCTCCCCCGGCTCCGGCGCGCCGCAGACCACCAGGCCGACGGGGGTCGCCAAGGGCTTCGAGGTCCGCACCGACCCCGAGGGTTTCCAGGTCGCGGTCCGCAAGGGCTGGCAGCGGCGCGGGGCGAACGACCGGGGCCAGGTGCGGTATGTCGGCGGGGACTTCGAGCTGGTGATCGTGCCCGGCCGCGACACGACGGCGCATTCCGGCACCGACCCGATGGCGTATATGCAGGACAAGGAAGCCGAGCTGGCGCCGTACCGCTCCTCCGGCTGGGCCTCGGCCTCCGGTCTGCAGCGGATCGACGTCGGGAAGACGGCGATGGCCGAGGGCACCTTCTCCTGGCGCGACGGCAGCGGCCGCGAGGTATATGTGCGGAACCTCGCGATGATCCACAAGGGCCGCTACCACCTCGTCCTCGTCATCGGCCCGGACAGCGGCCGGCACGAGGCGGACCAGCTGTACGAGCAGGCGACGAGCGCCTACCGCCCGAGCTGAGGCGGCCGGGCGGCGGTGGGGCCGCCGGTCGTCAGGCGCTCAACTCCTGTTCCAGCGGGGCCCGGAAGCGGGTGGGGCCGCCGGTCGTCACCTGATCAACTCCCGCTCCCGGCGGGGGTGCGGAAGCGGGTGCGTCCGCCCGTCGTCACGCGCTCAACTCCCGTTCCAGCGGAGTCCGGAAGCGCGGGGTGACGCGGACGTCCCCGACCCAGGCCGCCAGCCGGGCCGCCTCGTCCGTCACCGCCGCGGCGGCCTCGCTGCCGCCGTCGTCCGTCAGCAGCCGCCAGACGATCTCGCCGTTCGCGCGCTGGGCCCAGCCGCCGATGATCCGGCCGTGCCACCACACCGTCGGCCCGATGTTGCCGGTGCGGTCGAAGAGCTGCGGTACGTGGTCCGGGTCGAGGTACCAGTCGCGGGCCTTCCAGCCCATCGCGGTGGGGTCGAGGCCGGGCAGCAGGGCGGCCCAGGGGCCGGGTGCGGCGACCGGTTCGAGGTCGCCGGGCAGCGCCACGCCGGGGGTGCCGCCATCCAGGTCCACCTCGACGGCGCCGGTGGCGGCCAGCGCCTGCCGGGTGGCGGTGAGCGTCCAGCCCGTCCACCACTTGAGGTCCTCGACGGTCGCCGGGCCGTACGAGGCGAGCCAGCGGCGGGCGAGTGCGGCGCGCGCCTCGGGGGCCGGTGGCGCGGGCAGCTCGGCGAACGCGGTGCCCGGCGTCCAGCGGAAGGAGCTGCTGGTCCAGCCGCCGCGCGGCCGCCCGCGCCGGATACGGCCCTCGGCGGCCAGGGTGCGCAGGATCCGGCTGGAGACGGCGACGGTGGCCTGGTACGGCTTGCCGGGGGAGACCACGATGGTGTCGCGCAGGTCGGGCACCTCGGCGGCGAGTTCGGCCGCGGTCGCCTCGCCGTGTGCGCTCAGCGCGGCCAGCGTCCTCGTCTCGACCTCGGCCAGCCGCCGCTCGTCCCACCCCGGGGCGCCGTCGGTGAGCCACTTGACCAACCCCGCCCGCTCCTTGGCGGCGATCGCCTGCGCGGTGGAGGAGGTGACGACCGGTGCGAGCGCGGCACCGACCGCGAAGAGCGTGCGGCGCATGCACAGCAGCCGCACCAGCGACCCCTCGTCGTACAGCGCGCGCTCCACATCGGCCGGGTCCGGGTCGGCCAGCCGGGCGCAGGCCGCCAGATGGACGGTCGCCGGATCGCTGGCATGCAGCCCCACGACCGCCTCGGCAACCTCCTCCGTACGGGCCGCCCGGTACGCGGGCGCGAGCAGTTGCCGCCGCCCGAGGCGGGCACGGCGCCCGGCGGTGTCGATCAGGGGTCGGGAGTGACTCATGGGGTGACCGTAGGGGGTGGGTAGGACAGCGGGTGTCCTACCCGCCCGGGGCTTCGTCGGATGCCCCGCCCGCCCCGAACCGCTCCCGCAGCTCCTGCTTGAGTACCTTGCGCAGGGTCGCCCCGCGCGGCAGGGCGGCCAGCACCTCCAGCTGTTCCGGGAGTTTGTTGGGGGCGAGGCCTTGGGAGACGAGGTGAGCCGAGACCGCGTCGAGCGTCAACTGTGCCGCTCCCGGCGGCTGTTCGACGACCGCGCAGACCCGTTCCCCGCGCTGGGCATCCGGCAGCCCGATGACCGCGGCGTCGGCCACGTCCGGATGCCGGTGGAGGAGTGCCTCGATCTCCTGGGCGGAGATGTTCTCGCCCTTGCGGATGATGATGTCTTTGAGGCGGCCGGTGATGACGAGGTGGCCGGTGGGGGTGAGGCGACCGAGGTCGCCGGTGGGCAGAAAGCCGTCGGCGTCGCGGTGGTCGGGCTCGTCGAGGTAGCCACGGCAGACGGCCGGGCCGCGCAGGGATATCTCGCCGGTGCCGGGGGCGATACGGATCTCCATGCTGGCGGGTGGGCGGCCGTCGGTGGTGGCGAGGTGTTCGGGGCTGTCGTGCGGATCGCCCATGGTGACCATCGGGGCCTCGGTCATGGCGTAGCCATGGGTGAGTTGGCAGCCCAGCTCGGCGACGACCTCGTGGTACAGCCCGGGGGGTTTGGGCGCGCCGCCGCCGGCCAGCAGCCGCAGCGACGGCAGCAGCCGGCGCCCCGGTGGCAGCTTGCGCTGTTCGGCGAGGAAGAGGGAGTAGAAGGCGGTGGAGCCGCCGGCGACGGTGACGCGGTGGCGGCGGTAGGCGGGGAGGGAGCCGGGCAGCGCGAAGTGTTCCAGCAGGACGGCCGGGATGCCGTGCAGCAGGAGCAGGACGGTGTATTCGATGCCCGCGACATGGGCGTACGGAAAGGCCATCGAGCCGATGTCGGTGGGGCCGAGGCGCAGTGCGTCGGCCAGGTGGCGGCCGGCCGTGCCCAGGCTGTGGTCGGTGTGCAGGACGCCCTTGGGGCCCGCGGTGGTGCCGGAGGTCCAGTGGATCCACCGGACCTCGCCGGCGTCGGCGGGCGGCGGGGGCAGTACGGCCGGGTCGGCGTCGGGGAGGGTGTCGTACGCGTCGATGACGGTGAGCGGGCCGGGCAGGCCGGCGGCCAGCCGGTGGGCCATCGCGCGGTGGTCGAAGCCGCGCCAGGTGCCGGGGACGGCGAAGAACGCGGCACGGGTGCGGACCAGCACCTGGCCCACCTCGTGGTCGCGGTAGAGCGGGACGACCGGGCTCTGGACGGCGCCGATACGGGCCAGGGCGAGGCTGAGCAGCACGGTCTCGATACGGGTCGGCAGCTGCCAGACGACCCGGCTGCCGGGCCGTACGCCCAGCTCGTACAGGCCGGCCGCGACCCGTTCCGCGCGCCGGTGCAGGGCGCCGAAGGTGATCCGCCGCTCCTGCCGGGCGGACCCGGCGCCCTGGATGAGGGCGGTGGCGCCGGGGGTGCGGCGGGCGCGCCGGGCGACCAGGTCCCAGAGAGTGCCGGCCATCCGCCCCTCCACAGGTAGCTGACGATGTGTCAGATTTGGTGCCGAGAGTAGAGGCCGGCGCCTTGTCGGTCCAGAGGGGCCGGGGCTAGCCTATTTCTGACGGGCCATCAGAAAATGGCGAGGGGACAGCGATGGACCTCACGTACTCACCGGAAGAGGAAGACTTCCGGGCCCGGCTGCGCACCTGGCTCGGTGAGGTGCTGCCAAGGCTCCCCGCGAAGCCCGCCGCGGCCGACTGGCCCGGCCGCCGGGCGTATGACACGGCCTGGCAGCGGATGCTCCACGACGCCGGATATGCGGGCCTGCACTGGCCGCGGGACGCCGGCGGGCAGGGCGCCACCCCCACCCAGCACCTGATCTTCCTGGAGGAGACCGAGCGTGCCGGGGCGCCCTACGTCGGCGCGAACTTCGTCGGGCTGCTGCACGCGGGGCCGACCCTCGCCGCCGAGGGCAGCGCCGGACAGCGCGCCCGCTGGCTGCCGCCGATCCTGCGCGGTGACGAGATCTGGTGCCAGGGCTTCAGCGAACCGGACGCCGGCTCCGACCTCGCCGCACTGCGGACCAGGGCCGTGCGCGACGGGGACAGCTACGTCGTCAGCGGCACCAAGATCTGGACCTCGCACGCCGAGGTCGCCGACTGGTGCGAGCTGCTCGTCCGCACCGACCCGGCCGCGCCCAGGCACCGCGGCATCAGCTGGCTGGCGATGCCCATGGACGCACCGGGGGTGACGGTCCGGCCGCTGCGCACCCTGGCCGGCTCGACGGAGTTCGCCGAGATGTTCCTCGACGAGGTGCGGGTGCCGGTCGGCAACCGCGTCGGCGCGGAGAACGACGGCTGGCGGGTGACGATGGTGACGCTGTCCTTCGAGCGCGGCACCGCCTTCGTCGGCGAGGTGGTGGCCTGTCGCCGGGTGCTCGGCGCGCTGGCCCGGGCGGCGCGCGCCAACGGCCGCTGGGACGACGCCGTGCTGCGCCGCAGACTGGGCCGGCTGAGCGCACAGTTCACGGCGCTGTGGCGGCTGACCCAGTGGAATGTGAGCGAGGCGCAACGCGGCGGCGGCGTCCCGGGAACCGGCGGCTCGGTCTTCAAGCTGCGCTATTCGCACATCCGCCAGGAGCTGTACGACACGGCGGCCGAGGTGCTCGGCGCCGGCGCGCTGGACGTGGGCCACGAGTGGGTCGCCGACCGGCTGTCGTCCCTCTCGTACACCATCGCGGCCGGTACCTCGCAGATCCAGCAGAACATCGTCGCCGAGCGGATCCTCGGCCTGCCGAAGGGGCGGTGACCGGGCCATGGACTTCCAACTCACCGATGATCAGCGGGCGTTGCGGGACGGTACCCGCGAGCTGCTGGCCGGACGGTTCGGCCGGGACCGGCTGCGGGCCGCCGTGGGTGACCCGGCGCTGGACCGTGCGCTGTGGCGTGAGCTGGGCGCGGCCGGGTTCTTCGCGCTGCGGCTGCCGGAGGAGGACGGCGGGGTGGGGCTCGGACTGCCGGCGGCGGTGCTGGTCTTCGAGGAGGCCGGGCGGGCGCTGCTGCCGGGGCCGCTGGTGGCGTGCCAGCTGCTCGCCGGTGCGGTGGACGGCGTCGCGGCCGGCGAGCGGACCGTCGGGCTGTGCGAGGCGGAGCGGGAGCCGGTGCTGTGGGAACACCCGGCGGACTGCGATGAGTTGATCTTGGTGGAGCGGGATGCGGGTCACGGCGGCGACGGGCCCGGGGGCGCACAGGGGCGCACAGGCGGTGCATACCGGAGCGCGTCGGACCGGGTGGTCTGCGCCCCGTTTGCCTCCATCGACCCCCTCACCCCGCTCGCCCGCGTCATGAACGTGCCGCGCACCGAGTCGCTGGCCCTGGACGTCCGCCGGCTCCGCCGCGAGGCCGCGTTGCTCACCGCGGCCCAGCAGCTCGGCAGCGCGGCCCGCACGGTCGAGATGGCGGTGCGCCACGCCCGTGAGCGCGAGCAGTTCGGCGCGCCCATCGGCTCGTTCCAGGCGGTCAAGCATCTGTGCGCGCAGATGCTCGTACGGGCGGAAATCGCCCGAAGTGCGGTATATGCGGCGGCGGTCACGGACAGTGTTCTCGACGTCACGGCAGCGAAGTTGCTCGCCGACGAGGCCGCGGTGGGCAACGCGCGGGATTGTCTGCAGGTCCACGGCGGAATGGGCTTCACATGGGAAGCCGATGTTCATCTGCACCTCAAACGGGCCTGGTTGCGGGCCGAGCGCTGGGAGGCGGCGCGCGAGGCGGAAGAAGCGCTGGCGGCGGGCTTGATCGCCTGACGGTGGCAGCGCGAAGGCCGTTGCGGGGGTGTGCGGCGCCCGGCGATGTCAGACTCTGGCACCTCGTATGCGAAATGTCGGACTCGCCATGCAGAAGTGGTCACGGAGGGTCGATATCGGGTTGTGTCCTAGGCGTGACTCGTCACAGGGGGGAGTCGGCGTTCCGCTCGGGTACGCTCCGTTGGGTGCGAGTGGTTCTGAGGCGCAACGGACTCGGTGCCGTCGGAAAGACGGCTCCGGGGTACGGACTGCGCGCCGCTCGCCCTTGGGCGGGGCCGGATCGCCCCCCTTGTTCGACTCCCCGCAAAGTGCGTCGCACAGTATGCAGGACGCATACTCCCTTGCGCTGGAATATGCCCGAAGCGCTTGTTGGGGTGACTGAACGTCAACCATGCTGTGCTTCACCGGGGTCACGCACCGTGACTCCGTGGAGGCGCGAGGCGATGTTTCCGCCGGTTCGGATGGTGTGAGCGGTGCAGGTGCTTCAGGTGCAATTGGACGTACGGCCCGACCCCGCGGAGGTGGGGAGGGCCCGGCGGTGGGCCAGGTCGCGGCTCGTGGGTTCCGGTATAGGGGTCGACGAGCCACTTGCGGAGACACTGATCCTCCTGATCTCCGAGCTCGTCACCAACGCCGTGGTGCACACCGGCGCGGCGGCCGAGCTGCGGATGTGCTTCTCCGGATCGGGCGCCGTGGTCGGGACGGTCCGGGTCGAGGTGGTGGACGTCAGCGCCCGCCCGCCACGTCAGCGGCACGCCGACGGTGACGACACCAACGGCCGTGGCCTGGAGCTGGTCGACGGACTGGCCGACCGCTGGGGGTGGCAGCAGGAGGGCGGCGGCAAGCGGATCTGGTGCGAGGTGGACCGCGGCCAGCCCCTGCTGTTGGCGGCAGGATCCGACCTGGGGGCCTACGAGCCCCATCGCGCAGCGTCGCGCGCCGTGACGCATCGGGCGTGATCCGCTCAGATCAGCACAGAGGCATTGTTTTGCCGACGGGTGCGGCAAAACGGGCGTAACGAAATTAGTCCAGACCAGGTGTTGACGTGGCGTGCCCGGTTGATCACTCTTGGGTGGAGCGATGCGCCGCGAGGGGACGCCGAGGTCGTGGGGGGACCGGGATTCCGGTCCTGGCCTTGGCGAGTGCGGATCGCGGCCCGGTGGGGCTCCCCAGTGGCAGCTGGGGGTGGGTGGCGGTCCGCGGTGCCGTGCTCGGGGCGCGCATGAGCGCACCGCCACCCGGCCGGCCGGGCGCCGTCGGGTCGCCGGCCGTCAGGGCCGGCGGCCCGGAGCGACCCGGTCAGAGGACCGCCACGGGCGCGACCGGCGCCCCGGACCCCCCGACGAACGGCTCGGCCATCGCGGACAGCAGGAACGCACAGCGCCCCGCCTCCGCGCAGGCCGTCGACAGCTCCTCCAGATTCCAGTTCTGGCCCTGCAGCATGCCCATCTCGACGAGATCGAGCGCATGCACCGGCATCCAGAGGTTCTCGATCTCCGGCGGGAAGATCTCGAAGGTCAGGGTGTCGTTGGCGACCGCCGCGACATCGCGGGCGTGGAACCACTCCGGGGTGCGCAGCGACAGGCCGGACGACGGGAACGCATAGGCCTGCCGGTCGCCGGCGAGGTAGTGCCGCAGCTGCCCGGTCCGTACGAGGACGATGTCGCCGGCCCGCACCTTCGTCCCGGCCAGTTCCTCGGCGGCGTCCAGGTCTTCCGGCGTGACGGCGTACCCGCCGGGCAGCCGGTCGGTGCGGTGCACACGGGCCACGTCCAGGAGGACCCCGCGGGAGACGATCGGGGTGGCTCTTTCGATGCCGAGGCCGGTGGCGCCGTGGTGCGCGGTGACCGAGTCGGCGGGGCGGTTGTTGTAGAGCCGCCCGGAGTGCGAGACATGGGCGAGGCCGTCCCAGTGGGTGGCGGCCTGGAGGCCCATGGTGACCGCGTCGTCCGTGGTGGCGACTGTGCCGGGGCCGAAGATCTCCTGGTTGATGGCGGTCATGGTGTGCAGCGGGTTGACCCGGCCGGGAATCATGCCGGTCTGTACGCCGTCCTGTTGGAGCGGGAGTGCGAGCGGGATGCGGTGGCCGCTGCGGACGCAGCCCACGGCCTCCCGTACGACCTGGTCGGTGATGAGGTTGAGGGTCCCGATCTCGTCGTCCGCCCCCCAACGCCCCCAGTTGTTCACGCGTTTGGCGATGTCGTGGAACTCCTGCGGCAGGGACATGGGGCCTCCTCGGGATGGCTGGGTTCGGTACGCCCCGGGGTCTTGTGTTCGTACCGTGTCTGCTCAAAAATCTAACGGTCCGTCAGAAACTGCGGGAAGGGTCACGGCATGGGGAACTTCTTGGCCGACAAGGTGATCGCCGTCACCGGGGCGGGCCGCGGTATCGGGCGGGCGGTGGCTCTCGCCTGTGCGGAACAGGGCGCCAAGGTGATCGTCAACGACTACGGGGTCTCCATCGAGGGCGGCGAACCCAGCAGCGAGGTCGCCGAATCCGTGGTGAAGGAGATCGAGGCGGCCGGGGGCCTTGCGGCCGCGGTGGCCGACGATGTGTCCACCATGGCCGGCGGCCAGCGGATCGTGGACACCGCGCTGGCGCAGTACGGACGGATCGACGGCGTGGTGTGTGTGGCCGGGATCCTGCGGGAGCGGATGCTCTTCAATATGTCCGAGGAGGAGTGGGACCCGGTGGTCGCCACCCATCTGAAGGGGACGTTCACGGTCTTCCGGGCGGCGTCGGCCGTCATGCGCCGGCAGGGGTCGGGGACCCTGCTGGGCTTCACCAGCGGGAACCATCAGGGATCGGTGTCCCAGGCCAACTATGCGTCCGCGAAGGGCGGGATCATCTCGCTGGTGCGGAGTGCCGCGCTGGGGCTGCACAAGTACGGAGTGACGGCCAATGCGGTGGCGCCCGTGGCGCGGACGCGGATGTCGGCGAATGTGCCGATGGAGCTGACGGAGATCGGTGAGCCGGAGGATGTCGCGGCGCTGGTCGTCTATCTGCTGAGCGACCGGGCCCTGGAGGTCACTGGGCAGGTCTACACGGTTGCCGGGCCGAAGATCGCCGTATGGGCTCAGCCGAGGGAACTTCGCTCCGTGTACGCCGACGGGGCCGGCTGGACGCCGGAGCGGGTGGCGGAGGTGCTGCCGGGGTCCGTGGGGACCGACCCGATGCCGATGCTGGCGCAGCTGTCGGCGATGGCGAGCGCTGCGGCGGCGAAGGCGCGGCCCAACCGGTAGGTGGCTTGCCTGCGTTGCCGGGTGCGGCGCCGTGGTGGCGCGGGTGCGGCCCGACCGGTGTGGTGTCCCTGTGTTGCCGGGTGCGGTGCCGTCCGTTGTTCTTCGGTCCGCTGCGCGGGGCTGTCGGGGTGCGGTGACGGGCCTGCCGGGCCGGGGTGTGGGACTGCTTCGCTTTACGTCCCATCGCCCCGGCCCTCCGGCCCACCCCCTCCCGTGTCCGGGTGGGGAGAGGCTTGGTGGGGGCGTGATGGGAGGTCTTCGTGGACTTTGAGTTCGGGAGCGGGGATGGGGAGTTCCGGGCGGCGGCCCGTGACTGGCTTGCCGGTCATCTCGTGGGCGGATACGCCGAGTTGGCGGGGCGCGGCGGCCCCGGGAGCGAGCACGAGGGGGCCGAGGAGCGGCGGGCGTGGGAGCGGGAGCTGGGGGCCGGCGGGTGG
Organism: Streptomyces sp. NPDC048434; assembly: GCF_043200375.1. Lineage (NCBI taxonomy): Bacteria > Bacillati > Actinomycetota > Actinomycetes > Kitasatosporales > Streptomycetaceae > Streptomyces > Streptomyces sp. NPDC048434. Next base: position 18,631 of record NZ_JBICXQ010000017.1, read on the forward strand.
ATCGGGCTCGGGTGGGACTGCGCGGAGGGGGCGTACGGGAACCGTGCGGCGAGCCTGACCCAGCAGGTTGTGTGGGCCGAGGAGTATGCGCGGGCCAGGGCGCCGGGGCGGGTGGGGCACATCGGGGAGAACCTGCTGGCGCCCACGCTGATCGCGTACGGGGACGAGGCGCAGCGGCGGCGGTTTCTACCGGCCATCGCGCGGGGGGAGGAACTGTGGTGCCAGGGGTACAGCGAGCCGGACGCGGGGTCGGATCTGGCGGGGCTGCGGACGGTGGCGGTCCGGGACGGTGCCGGCTATCGCGTCAGCGGGCAGAAGATCTGGACGTCGCTGGCCATGGCGGCCGACTGGTGCTTCGTGCTGGCGCGGACGGATCCGGCCGAGCGGCGGCACCGTGGGCTCTCGTTCCTGCTGGTGCCGATGGACCAGCCGGGGCGCATCGAGGTGCGGCCGATCCGGCAGATGTCGGGGACGGCGGAGTTCAACGAGGTGTTCTTCGACGGTGCGGTGGCCGGGCACGTGGTGGGCGGGGAGGGCGCGGGCTGGCGGGTGGCGATGGGGCTGCTCGCGCGCGAGCGCGGGGTGTCCACGCTCGTCCAGCAGATCGGGTTCGCGGCGGAGCTGGATGAGGTCGTCGGGACGGCGGTGCGCTGCGGCGCGCTGCGCGATCCGGTGCTGCGTGAGCAACTCATCCGCCAGTGGGCAGAGTTGAAGGTCATGCGGTGGAACGCGCTGCGGACCTTGGGTGCGGCCGGGGACGCCGGCGCACCGAGTGTGGCGAAGCTGCTGTGGGGCGGCTGGCACCAGCGGCTCGGGCAGCTCGCGATGCGGGTGCGCGGGGCCGCCGCGGCGCTGGGCCCCGCCGACTGGACCGCTCAGGCGCCGTACGAACTGGACCCACTGCAGCGGCTGTTCCTGTTCACCCGGGCCGACACCCTCTACGGCGGCTCGGACGAGATCCAGCGCAACATCATCGCCGAGCGGGTGCTCGGCCTGCCCAGAGTGGAGCGGATATGAGGGGCGTCATCTTCGACGGCGAGCAGCCCCGGGTCGTGGACGATCTGGAGGTGCGGGAGCCGGGGCCGGGCGAGGTGCTGGTCGGCATCCGGGCCGCGGGGCTGTGCCACAGCGATCTGTCGGTGGTCGACGGGACCATTCCGTTTCCGGTGCCGGTGGTGCTGGGGCACGAGGGGGCGGGGGTGGTCGAGGCCGTGGGCGCGGGCGTCGGCCATGTGGTGCCCGGTGATCATGTCGCGCTGTCGACGCTGGCCAACTGCGGGGCGTGCGCGGAGTGCGACCGGGGGCGGCCGACGATGTGCCGGAAGGCGATCGGGATGCCCCAGAAGCCGTTCCGGCGGGGCGATACCGAGCTGTTCAGCTTCGCGTCGAACTCGGCGTTCGCGGAGCGCACGGTCGTCAAGGCGGTGCAGGCGGTGAAGATCGCCGAGGACATTCCGCTGACGTCGGCCGCGCTGATCGGGTGCGGGGTGCTGACCGGGGTCGGGGCGGTGCTCAACCGGGCGCGGGTGGACCGCGGGGACTCGGTCGTGGTGATCGGGGCCGGCGGGATCGGCCTCAATGTGCTCCAGGGGGCACGGATCGCCGGGGCATCGGTGATCGTGGCGGTGGACGCCAACCCCGCGAAGGAGGCGGCGGCGCGGCAGTTCGGGGCAACCCACTTCATCGATGCGTCGGTGGTGACGGACGGCGTCAAGGCGGTGAAGGAGATCCTGCCGACCGGTGCCGACCATGCCTTCGAGTGCGTGGGCAGCACCCGGCTGATCCGGCAGGCCATCGATCTGCTGGACCGGCACGGCCAGGCGGTGCTGCTCGGTGTCCCGCCGGCCACCGCGGAGGCGTCGTTCCGGGTGTCGTCGATGTATCTGGACAAGTCGATCCTGGGCTGCCGCTACGGGTCGGCCCGCCCGCAGCGGGACATCGCGCTCTACGCCCGGCTGTACCGCGAAGGGCGGCTGCTGCTGGACGAGTTGGTGACGAAGACGTATCCGGTGGAGGACTTCGCGAAGGCGGCGGACGATGCGCATCACGGGCGGGTGGCGCGGGCGGTGCTGACCTTCGGGTAAGGGCCTTGTCCCGGCCTGGCCCGATCCTTTTGATCCCTGGCCTTCCGGCCACTCGTTCCGGCCGGGGGTGACGGACGAGGCTGCTCCGGTGAACCGCATACCCGAACTGCCCCTGCGTGCGGCGGACCCCGTCCCCGCTCCCGTACCCCGTCGGCGGCGCCCGCACCGGGCCTGGTCCGTCGCCGCCGTCACCTTCCTCACCATCATCGGCGCGGCCGGCTTCGCCTCCCTCCCCGGCCTGCTCGTCGACCCGCTGCACCGCGAGTTCCACTGGTCGCGCGGCACCATCGGCTTCGCGGTGTCGGTGAACCTCGCCCTCTACGGGCTGACGGCGCCGTTCGCCGCCGCGCTGATGGACCGGTTCGGTATCCGGCGGGTGGTCGCCACCGCCCTGACGGTGATCGCGGCAGGTGCCGGGCTGACCGTCTTCATGACCGCCGCCTGGCAACTCGTCCTCTTCTGGGGTGTGCTGGTCGGCCTGGGCAGCGGGTCGATGGCGCTCGCCTTCGCGGCGACGGTCACCGGCCGCTGGTTCACCGCGCGGCGCGGGCTGGTCACCGGCGTCCTCACCGCGGCCGGCGCCTCCGGGCAGCTGATCTTCCTGCCGGCCCTCTCCTGGATCGTCGACCGGCACGACTGGCGCCCGGCCGCGGTGACCGTCGCGCTCGCCGCGCTCGCCGTCGTCCCCCTGGTGTGGCTGCTGCTGCGCGACCATCCGGCGGATGTGGGCCTCGCGCCGTACGGGGCCGAGGAGTTCCTCCCCAAGCCGCCGCCGCAGCGGGGCGCGGCCCGGCGCGCGGTGCGGGCGCTGGTCTCGGCGGCCCTCCCGCGGCCGGGGGGAACCCCCACGGGTCCGTTCTGGCTGCTGGCGGGCACCTTCGCGATCTGCGGTGCCACGACGAACGGCCTGGTCAAGACGCACTTCGTGCCCGCGGCGCACGACCATGGCATGCCGATCACGGCGGCCGCCTCACTGCTCGCGGTGATCGGCATCTTCGATATCGCCGGAACCATCGCTTCCGGCTGGTTCACCGACCGCTTCGACCCCCGCCGGCTGCTTGCCGTCTACTACGGCCTGCGCGGACTGTCGCTGATCTTCCTGCCGCTGCTGCTGGCCGGCACCGTCCACCCTCCGATGGTCTTCTTCATCGTCTTCTACGGCCTCGACTGGGTGGCGACCGTCCCGCCGACCATCGCCCTGTGCCGCGAGTACTACGGCGAGGACAGCGCGATCGTCTTCGGCTGGGTGCTGGCCGCCCACCAGGTGGGCGCCGCCCTGATCGCCTTCCTCGGCGGCCTGGCGCGCGACGCCTTCGGCACCTACAACCCGGTCTGGTACGCGTCGGGTGCGCTGTGTGCCGTCGCGGCGCTGATGGCCCTGGTCATCCGGCAGCGGCGCGCGGGCGCGGGGGAGGGAAGGCCGGCCGCGGCGTAGACCGCCGGAGGCTTGCGTGCGCGACCGCACCGGCCGCGCTCACGCACCGAGATGCCCGAAGGCGCCCCGGTGGAAGAGGAGCGGGCCGCTCTCGGCGGCGGCCGGGTCCGTGCCGAGGGCGTCGACCCGGCCGACCACGATCAGATGGTCGCCGCCGGTGTGCACGGCCTGGACCGTGCAGTCGATCCAGGCCGGAACGTCCGCCAGCCGGGGCGAGCCGGTCGCGGGCGCGGCCCCGTAGTGGACACCGGCGAACTTGTCGCCGCCGCTGACCGCGAAGCCCCGGCAGAGCTCGCCCTGTCCGGCGCCGAGGATGTTGACACAGAACACCCCGGCGCGGGCGATCCGCGGCCAGGTGGTCGACGTACGCGCCACCATGAACGCCACCAGCGGCGGGTCGAGGGAGAGCGAGGCGAAGGACTGGCAGGCGAAACCGGCCGGCCTCGGCTCCCCGGGGGACGTGATGACCGTGACGCCGCTGGCGAAGTGCCCCAGGACGGAGCGGAATTCGGCCGGGTCCAAGGGGGCGCGCTCGTCGTCGCGTACAGCCCGCAGGGCGGGGCGTGGAAGTGGCCCGGCGGGTGCGGTGGCCGGCGCGGCGGCCGTGGTGGGTGCGCCGACGGAGCGCAGGTACCGCACGGCCATGGCTGCCATTGCAGCGTGTCCCATCATGGCTTTATTGAATCTGATGGTGCATCAGATGTGAAGGTGCGGGGAGCGGCGGCCACCCGCACGTGTGGTTTGCCGGGCGATCAGGGCCGATCTTGGGGGATTCGCAGGAGATTGAGGGGCGGATTCCTGATTGCGTGTCGCCCGCACGGGTAGCGTCCACTTCGGCCGCGTCCGTAGCCGAGCACGGGGGAGAGTTCCGGTACATGGCCGATGCGACATCGTCATCAGCTTCGTCTGCCGCGTCACCCACCTTCGACGAGGTCTTCTGCGGGCTGCTGCCCCGCCTCTATCGGAGGGCGGTGATGCTGGCCGGATCGAGACAGTCCGCGGAGGATGTGGTGCATGAGGCGTATCTCAAACTCGCCGCCCGTCCACAGCGCTTACTCGCCCATCCGGAGCCGTACGCCTACGCCTTCACCGCCGTGCTCAACGTCGCCCGTGACGCCTACCGCAAGGACCGGCGGCAGGTGCTGGTCGACGGGATGGACGGCGTCGAGGAAGCCGGTGCGGGCGGGATGGGGGGTGGCGCCGGTGCGGGGCCCGGTGTGGCGTCCGGCGGTTGGGACGGTGGGGTGGAGCGGCGGCAGGCCGAGATCGAAGCGGTGCGTCTGCTGGGGAAGTTGTCGCACCGGCAGGCCGGCATCGTCATCCTCGTCGACCTCGACGGCTACACCATCGACCAGGCCGCGAAGATCATGAAGGTGCACCGTGGCACCGCCGCCCGCCATCGCGCCCGTGCGCTGGACAGGCTGCGCGCCTACCTCGTTGAATCGGAGCACGGGCAGGCCGGGAGGTGAGCGGCGCAGTGGGCGTGGGGCCACGGTACGACGGCGGTGTGGGCGGAACGGGCGGCGGCGGCCGGGACTTCGGCGGCGGCCGGGGCGACGGCGCCGGGGACGATGCCGAGGCGCTGCTGCGTGCGCGCCTACGGCTCGCGGACGAACAGATCGAGACACCGCCGGGCCTGTGGGACCGGATCAGGGAACCCGGCAGTGCGCCGGAGCCCGCCGTGGTCGCGCTGCCCCGGAAGCGGCCGTACGCGGTCGCGCTCGTGGTCGCGGCGGCGGTGGCCGCGGTGGCGCTCGGGGTGTGGTGGCTGGTGCGTCCCGGGCCCGTCACCCTGCAGCCGGCGGGGCCGTCCCCGACGGTGAAAGTCACGGTCTACAACAGCGAACAGGCCTGCCGCACGGGCCGCTCCCTGGAGTGCGCGTTGCGGCTGGCCCGGGACCCGCGCGCCCAGTACGCCGCGCGCGGCAACTCCGCCGGCCGGGTCTGGCACGGCGATGACCTGGCCGCGCGCTGTGTGGTGACCGACGGCCGGATGGTCCGCGACGAAGCGGGCATCACCTCCACCCGCTGGTATCTGGTCACCAGCGGGACGGGGGCGCGGGGCTGGCTGCCGGGGGTGCGGACGCGGAACACCCGTGAGGTGCCGGAGTGTCCGGCCGGTGCGAAGTAAGCGGTCTACGGGGGCCGGTGGGCGGCCCGCGGAAGGGCGGCGCCTGCGAGGCGTAGGGCGCCGGATGTTCGTCTTGCCCGTACGCCGGGCGCGGGCTCTTCGTCTGCCCTTCGCCTCCCCTTCGTCTCCCGTGCGTCCGGCGCGGCGGGTCACCGCCCCCGGTAGACCGGGTTGCGTCGCTCCACGAAGGAGGCGACCCCCTCCTGTGCGTCCGCCGTCGTCATATTGATCTCCTGGGCGGTGGCCTCGGCCGCGAAGGCCGCGGCACGGTCGGCGTCGAGCGAGGCATTGACCAGCTGTTTGGTCAGGGCCAGCGCCCGGGTCGGGCCCGCCGCCAGCCGCTCTGCCCACTCCCGGGCCGTCTTTGCCAGCTCGCAGTCCAGGACGACTCGGTTGACCAGTCCCATCCGTGCCGCCTCGGCGGCCGGTACCGCGTCGCCGAAGAACATCAGCTCCTTGGCGCGCTGCGGGCCGACCAGCCGTGGCAGGAGGTAGGCGCCGCCGCCGTCCGGGACCAGACCGCGGCGTACGAACACCTCGATGAAACGGGCCGATTCGGCGGCCAGCACCAGATCGCAGGCGAGCGCGAGATGGGCGCCGAGCCCGGCCGCGGTGCCGTTGACGGCGGCGATGACCGGCTTCTCGCAGTCCAGCACCGCCGCGATGAGCCGCTGGGCGCCGTCGCGGATCATCCGGGCGACATCACCGGCGACCCGTTCGCCCGACGACGGCGAGCCGCGGAGATCGGCGCCCGCACAGAAGCCCCTGCCGGTCGCGGTGATGACCACGGCCCGTACGTCCGGGTCGGCCGAGGCGTCGGCGAGCCGGCCGATGAGGCGTTCGCGCTGCTCCCAGGTGACGGCGTTCATCGCCTCCGGCCGGTTGAGGGTGATCCACGAGACGCCGTTGTCAGTGGCGTGCAGTACCAATGAATCGACGGGGTCCGCGCGGTCGGGGGGATCGACACTGGTGGTGCCGTCGGCGGGCCGGCCGGGTCCGTCGGGCCTGTCGGGCCCGGCGGCGCCGTCGGCAGGGGGAACGGAACCGGGGGACGGTGAGGGCGTCATGGGGGAGCGGCTCCCAAGGGTGCGGTCAGGGTGTGGACGGCGGGTCGCGGCGTGGCGGGCGGCGGCGTGGTGGCTGACGGCGTTCGTGCGGGTGCGGGCGTGGGTGTGCCTGCGGCTACGGGGCCGGTCAAGGGCAGATGGCCAGCGCGTCCAGGGCGACGGCGCCCTCCCCGCGTGGCAGCACCACCAGCGGATTGATGTCCAACTCGGCCAGTTCGCCGTCGAGTTCGAGCGCCATCCGCTGCACCCTGAGCACGACCTCGACCAGCGCATCGATATCCGCGGGCGGTGCGCCGCGTGCACCGTCCAGGAGGGCGCGGCCGCGGAGCTCGTCGAGCATCGCGCGCGCCTGGTCCTCACCGAAGGGCGGGATGCCCACCGCGACGTCCTGCAGGACCTCGACGAGCACCCCGCCGAGGCCGACGGTCACGGTCGGCCCGAAGAGGCTGTCGTGGGTGATGCCGACGACCATCTCGACGCCCCGCTGGATCATCTGGCAGACCAGTACACCGTCCAGCGGGACGTCCTCGTAACGGGCGATGTCGGTGAGCTCGCGATAGGCGTCCCTGACCTGGCTGGCCGAGGTCAGTTGGACCTTGACCAGGCCGAGTTCGGTCTTGTGCGCCAGCTGCGGCCCGGAGGCCTTCATGACCACGGGGTAGCCGACCAGACTCGCCGCCCGTACGGCCGCCGCCGCGCTGGTCACCAGCTGTTCGCGCGGGACCCGGATGCCGTACGCGCGCAGCAGCTGCTTGGCCCCGTGCTCACTGAGCGGCTGGCCCGGACGCATCAGGGCCTGCGCCTTGCGCGCGGACGGGGACGGGATGCGCGGGGCGTCCTCGAAGGGGGAGCGGTAGCCGGCAGCGAAGCGGTGGTGGTCGAGGTAGGCGCGTACGGCGGTGATGCAGTTGGCGAAGGTGCGGAAGGTCGCCACCCGCGAGGAGCCGAGGAGGGTGCTGCGATAGGCGTCCTCGGTACCGACCGGCGAGCCCCACACCACACACACCAGCTTGTCCGTCTGCTCCGCCGCATCCACCAGATCCTGCGCGAGCTTGTCGCTCATGGGCGGGAAGGGCCCGGTGATCGGGCAGATCAGTACGCCGATGGACGGGTCGGCCAGGATCGCGTCGATGATCTTGCGGCCGCGCCAGTCGCCGACCGGGTGCCCGCCGTTGTCGATCGGATTGGCGACGTTGAGGTAGTCCGGTATCCACTGGTGCAGTTCGGCCTGCTTGACCTCACCGAGGGTGGGCAGCCGCAGCCCCGCCGCCGTCGCCAGGTCGGAGAAGTGGGCGCCGGTGCCACCGGAGATCGAATAGACGGCTATGCCCTCCGCGGTGGGCTTGCCGGCGCGGGCCAGCAGGGCCGCGGTGTCCTGCAGCTCGTCGAGCCCGTCCACCCGGATCACCCCGAACTGCCGCATCGCCGCGTCCACGACGCCATCGGCGCCGGTGAGCTTGCCGGTGTGCGAGGCGGCCGTCCGGGCACCGGTCTCGGTGCGTCCGACCTTGACGGCGACGACGGGCACCTTGTTGCGGGCGGCGCGGTCGGCGGCCAGCAGAAAGCTGCGGCCGTCCTTGAGGCCTTCCACATACGCGGCGATGGCGCCGACCTCGGGGCGGGTGGCGAAGTAGGAGAGAAAGTCAGCGGTCTCCAGATCGGCCTCGTTGCCGGTGGGTGCCCAGTGCGAGAGGCGGATGCCCAGTTCCTGAAGGCTGAAGACGGGGCGGCCCTGGTGGCCTGACTGCGTGATCAGGGCGATGGCCGGGCCGTCCAGGTCCTCGCGGAACTTCTCGAAGGCGTTGAGGTTGGTGTTCGGGCCGAGCAGTCGCAGACCGGAGCGCTCGACGGCCTCGGCCAGCCGGGCCTGGGCGGCCGCGCCGCGCTCGCCGGTCTCGGCGAAACCGGAAGCGAAGGCCACGGCGAACTTCACTTTCGCCTCGGCGAGTTGCTCGATGACCGGCAGGGGATCGCCGACGAGGAGTACGGCGAGATCGACGGTCTCCGGCAGATCGGCGACGGTGGCGTGACAAGGCCGCCCGAAGACCTGGGTGCGTCCCGGGTTCACGGGGTGGAGCCGGGCGCCGACGCGCTCCGCCCAGGCGATCAGCTGGCGGGTGATGCCCGTGTTGGGGCGGCCCTCGCTGTCCGAGGCGCCGACCACGGCCACGGACTCGGGCCGGAAGAACCGGTCCAGGTCGGGCACCGGAGCGTGCAGCGGGCGCCCGCTGACATCGCGGTCGACCGCCCCGGCGCCCTGTCCGCCGTCGCCGGGGTGCGGTTCACTGATGCCGTGGACGGAGTGTGGTGGTTGCTCCCCACAGGCCATGACGCGGGCCGGCCGGGAGTGAGTGGTGAGGGTGCCGTGAGTCGATCCAAGCATCGCAGACGCCCGCTCCTGTGTGAGGCCTCTCGTTCTCCTTAACTGACGCATAGTCAGGTTACTGAACTGACGGCGCGTCAGGAATGGGGCTGCACGGTAAAAGCTTGCGGGGTTCGGTCCGGGGGCGGCCTCGGCTTCCCGGGGTGGGCGTGGATTGCGCAGGGCCCCTTGCGTAATGCGTTCCGTATCGGCTGAACTGACGTACCGTCAGGGAAGGGTGGAGGCGTGTGGTGCGTCCATGACCGGGCGGAGCAGGGGCAGAACGCCATGATGGCGCTGATCTCGCTGGTCGCCCCGTTCGCGAGGAGCCGGCAGACGTGGTCGGTCGATGAAGCGGTGGGGGTGTTCGCGTAATGGCCGGGACTGCTGGGACGAGAGGGATGCAAGGTGGTGTGCCGCGTGCGGAGCGGAGTGCGGCGCGGAGTGCGGCGCGTTTCGATCTGCCGGAGGTGGATGCCTTCACCCGGCCGTACTGGGATGCGGCGGCCGAGGGGCGGCTGCTGCTGCGTCGCTGCCGGGCGGAGGGGTGTGGTGCGGCGCATCACTACCCGCGTGAGTTCTGCCCGTACTGCTGGAGTGAGGATGTCGGCTGGGCACAGGCCACCGGCCGCGCCACCCTCTACACCTGGTCCGTCGTGCACCGTAACGACCTTCCGCCGTTCGGCGACCGGGTCCCGTACATCGCGGCCGTGGTCGATCTCGTCGAAGGCCCCCGGATGATGACCGAGATCACCGACTGCCCGGAGCCGGAACTACGGATCGGGATGCCGCTCGCGGTGCACTTCCGTCGTGAGGGAGAGGGCGAGTGCGAGGGCCAGGGCGCAGGCGACGGGGAGGGCGCGGGCGGCAGGGTCGCCGTCCCTGTCTTCCGGCCCGCGTGACGTCAGGGTGTGCCTGAGGGCCTGCGTCCCCACGTGCGTCCATGCGCCCATGCGCCCATGCGCCCATGCGCCCATGCGCCCATGCGCCCATGCGTCCATGCGTCCATGTGCTCACCTTCCCGCCACCCTGTGCCCCTGGACAGGGACGCGGCGTAATGCGGTGGCGGGCGCGCCGCGTCCGCGGGATGCTGTGGCCGTGCTGATTCGTGACGCGACCGCGGGCGACTGGCCCGCCATCTGGCCCTTCTTCCACGCCATCGTGGCGGCCGGGGAGACCTATGCCTATCCACGGGACCTCGATGAGGCGACGGCCCGCGAGATGTGGATGCTGACGGCGCCCGGCCGCACGGTCGTCGCCGTCGACGAGTCCGGCACGGTGCTCGGTACGGCCAAGATGAACCCCAACCACATGGGCGGCGCCGCGCATATCGCCAGTGCGAGCTTCATGGTCGATCCGCAGCGCGGCGGACGCGGCGTCGGCCGGGCGCTGGGCGAACACGTACTGGCCTGGGCCCGCGCCGAGGGCTATCGCGCGATGCAGTTCAACGCTGTCGTGGAGACCAACACTGGTGCCGTCGCCCTCTGGGAGTCCCTGGGCTTCCGGATCATGACGACGCTCCCCGAGGGTTTCCGGCACCCCACCAAGGGCTATGTGGGGCTGCACATCATGTATCAGCAACTGTGAGGGCGAGCGGACCGGCGGAGGTAAGAGGGCCGCGGTGAGGACCGGGCCGGCCGAGACCTCTGGACCGGCTGCGACGCCGGGACCGGCTGTGACGCTCGGCCCGGCTGTGACGCTTGGACCGGCCGAGATGCCCGTTCTCTTCGACGACGCCCGGCCCGGCCGAGATGCTTGTTCTCTTCGACGACGTCCGGGCCGACCGAGACGCCCGTTCCTCCGACGACTTCCGGACCCGCTCCCCGGCTCACGGCCAGAGCAGTTCCTTCACCCAGCTCCCGCCCTCGTAGCGGTAGTTGAGGCGCACATGACGGCGCCGTGCATCGCCCTGGAAGAACTCGACCTCCTCGGCGCGCAGCACATACAGCGTCCAGCTCGGCACCGGCGCCTCCGGCTCGCGCCGGGCGTGCTCCCATGCGGCGTCCGAGGCGCGCGCCAGCTCCGCCGTCGAGCCGAGCACCTCGCTCTGCCGGCCGACCAGCGCCGCGGCCAGCGCGCCCGTGGAGCGGCGGTGCAGATCGGCGGCGCTCTCCTCGGGGCCCGCCGCGGTCACCGATCCCCGGACCCGCACCTGGCGGCCGACCGCGGCCCAGTAGAAACCGAGCGCCGCCCGCGGCCGCTCGGCCAGTTCGCGGCCCTTACGGCTGCCGCGATGCGAGGCGAAGTGCCAGCCCTGCTCATCGGCGTCGTGCAGCATCAGGGTCCGCACGGAGGGGTCACCGGCCGCGTCCGCGGTGCCGAGCGTCATGGTGTGCGGCTCGGGCACACCGGCCTCGGCGGCCTCCCGCAACCACTGCCGGAACAGTGGCAGCGGATCGTCCGGAGCCGTTGCCGGGTCGAACGACGGCAGCTCGACGTCCCAGACCCGCAGCCCGCGCAGCAGCTCATGGAACGCGCGGGCGTCCGCAGCTCCGGAGTGGTCCGCGGTGGCGTCGGCGGGGACGGCATCCGGCGTGTTCCGGTGCCCGGGATGATCAGTCATGTCAGGCAGCGTACGTGGGGCGTGCGGCGGCCGGAGCGGGACCGGCGGCCCCGTTCGATACCGGATGGTCCTTGAGCGTGATCGCGTTGGCCCCACGCTGTACGTCCTCGGCGATCTTCTTCGCGACCAGGTTCTTCCACGGCATGTGGGGCAGGATCCGCATCATCAGATGCCGGAACCGGATCTGCCGCCGGGTGCCCACCGTCATCTCCTGGGCGAACTCCGTCGCCAGCGCATGATTGCCCGCGACATAGCCGCGCATCTCCTCCTCGTAGCGCCCGAAGGCCGTCTCCGGATCGCGGTCGGCCGCCGCGAGTTCCCCGGCCAGGACATACGCGCCGACCAGCGCCATCCCCGTGCCCTGACCCGACGCCGGTGACGCGCAGTGCGCGGCATCGCCGAGCAGCACCACCCGGCCGCGCGACCAGCGGTCCATCTCGATCAGCTGCAGCCCGTCGAAGTAGAAGTCGCTCGCCTCGCGAGCCGCTTCGAGCAGCCGTGGGACCTCCCGCCAGCCTCCGGCCGGGGGGACGCCCAGCCCCTCGAACGCGGCTTCCAGCAACGCCCGTTGCTGATCCGGGTCCCGGTGGTCGTAGCTCAGCCGCGGTGAGCGGAAGATGAGCAGGCCCTTGGCCGCGGGGTCCCCGGCAGAGCTGTAGGCACAGATCAGCCTGCCGGGTTGGGCGTGGTACAACTCCTCGTGGTCCAGGCCGAGTTCATTCGGCATGGAGAAAGCGGAGGCATACGCCCCGAGGTGCCGTAGGAACTGCTCCTCCGGGCCGAAGACCAGCCGCCGGACGGTGGAGTGCAGACCGTCCGCGCCGACGACGAGGTCGAAGCGACGGGGAGCGGCACGCTCGAACGTGACCTCGACGCCCGTGGCGTCTGTGGTGCCCGTGACGCCCGTGACGCCCATGACGCCCATGACGCCTACGACGTCTGCAACGTCCGCGACTCCTGCGACGCCGTCGGCATCGTGGTGACCGTCCGGTCGCCCGGTGACAGGGGTGACCGAGGTGCCGGGGGCGGCAGGAGCGGCAGTGGTGGCCGGGGTGTCAGGAGTGGTGATCGAGGTGATCGAGTCGCCGAAGAGGTACTCGACATCCGTCCGGGTGCGCTCGTAGAGGATGCGCGCCAGATCGCCGCGCATGATCTCGTCGTCGCGGCCGACCCGGGCGCCGAAGATATCGGCGGGGAGGGTGGCGATCCGCTTGCCGTCGTCGTTCACGTACGCGCCGGTCCGCATGTCCGTACTGGCGCGCTGGATCTCCTCCAGGATCCCCATCCGTTCGACGACCTCGATCGCGGCGCCCCGGATATCGACCTTGTAGCCGCCGGTCCGCAGCTCGGGGGCGCGCTCGACGACGGTCACCGCGAAGCCGTAGCGGTGCAGCCAGTACGCGAGCGCCGGGCCGGCGATGCTCGCGCCGGAAATCAGCACGGTCTGGGGCGTAGTGCAGGGCGACGGGTCGGTGCCGGGCATGACGGGGTTCCCTTCGGGGTCGTGGGGCTCCTGAACGGACTGCGCCGGGTGATCCCGGCGCTCGGTCGTGACGCACTCGCCGACCGGTGGGACGGACTATACGAGCGTCTTAAACACTTGTCTATGACATTTGTACATGACGTCTGTTCGTGACGATTACTCAATGGCAGTCGTTCACCGGCAGTCGTTCATTGGCATTCGTTCACCGGCAGCCGTTCACCGGCCAGTTGTCATAGGCGGTTGTTCATGACGCCGTGCGAGCCGGTCGGTGATGGCCGGATTGCCTGCCGCGCCGCCCGAAGTCTCATCGCTCATGACCTTGCTGATGGCCCTGCTCAAGGCCCTACTCAAGGCCCTACTCAAGGCCCTGCTCAAGGCGTTGTCCGCCGCGGCGGCAAGTAGGACACCTCCTGACCTCGATCGTCACTAGCGTCGGCCTTGGCAGTGTCACTGCGAAGGAGCAGAAGTTGAGCAAGATCAGCACCAACCAGCCGCTCGGAACGCCGGCCTGGATCGACCTGGGGGTCCCCGACCTCGACCGTGCGAAGGCGTTCTACCGCGCGCTGTTCGGCTGGGAGTACGAGGAGCGGTCGGCGGCGACCGGCCCGTTCACGCTGTGCCTGCTGCGCGGTCAGCGGGTGGCGGCGCTGCGGCCCGCCTCCGCCGCCGACATCGAGGGCGAGTCCTGGTGGCACGTCTACTTCGCCACGGACGACTGTGACGGTACGGCCAAGCAGATCGCCGTCGGTGGCGGGAGGGTGCTCGCACCGCCTGCGGACGCGGCGGACCTGGGGCGTACGGCCGTCGTGGCGGACCCCACCGGAGCTCGCTTCAGCCTCTGGCAGGGACGTACGCTGCCGGGCGGTGAGCTGGTCAACGAGCCCTGCACGCTGGTCCGCAACGACCTCGCCTGCCCGGACCCCGGCCCTGCCCGCCGCTTCTACGCCACCGTCTTCGACTTCACTCTCGACGGCAACGACGACCTCCCCGACTTCGACTTCACCTTCCTGCGCCGCCCCGACGGCCATGAGATCGGCGGCATCTTCGGCGATCCGTCGGCCACGGCATCCCGTTGGCAGACGGTGTTCGAGGTCGCGGACACCGACGCACTGGTGGGCAGGGCCCTCGCCGCAGGGGGTACCGCAGGCACCCCGGAGGACGCCCCCTACGGCCGCATGGCCGCGATCACCGATCCGTTCGGGACGGCCTTCAGCGTCATCACCCGCCCGTCGAGCGCCAGTTAGCCATCGCCCGCGGTCCGGTCCGGGCTCCAGGCCCGGCCCGGCCCGGCTCGGACCAGCCATGCCGCGCCCCCGACCCGCCGGGCCCCCACCCCGTCACGCCACCACGGCGCCGCCGCGGAAAAAATCCATTCGCCCCGCCGCAGGGCCCCGCCTACGCTTCCCCCATGAACTTCCTGCAGATCTACGGCTGACACGGCCGAGGGCGTTCCACCGCCCCGCCCGCACCCAGGTGCGCCCGCGGCGCGCCGGCTTCGTTGCCGGTGTCGCGCGATGCCGCCTGGACCGTCGGGCTTCCGTGTCCCCGTTCCGTAGCTCTGTACCGAAGGAAGTCCTGCTCCTATGCGTCGCTCTGTTTCTGCGCCCGCCCATATCGCCATGGTCGGCGCGCCCATGGTTAGCCATGTGCTGCCCAGCCTGGAGATCATCCGTGAGCTGGTGGCCCGCGGCCATCGCGTGACGTACGCCAACACCGACCATGCGGCCGAGCTGATCGCCCCCACCGGCGCCGAGTTCGTCCGCTACACCTCCACCCTGCCGGTCGACGGCAACTGGCCGCAGGACCCCGTCGCCGCCTCCTCGCTCTTCCTTGACGACGCGATCGCGGTCCTGCCGCAGCTGCGTGCCGCGTACGACGAGGACCCCGCCGACCTCTACCTCTACGACATCGCCGCCTACGCGGCCCGTGCGCTGGCCGAGTCGCAGGGCCGCGACCTCGTTCAACTGTCACCGACCTATGTGGGCTGGGAGGGGGCCCAGGAGGAGTTCGGCGCGCTGTTCGCCGGGCTGCCGGGGGCGGATGCCTACCGCGCGCGGTTCGCGGCCTGGCTGGCACGGTGCGGTGCGGTCACCACGGATGTCGACGAATTCTCCGGCCGGCCGCGCCGGGCGCTGGCCATGATCCCGCGCGCCATGCAGCCGTGTGCGGACCGGGTGGACGACGCCGCGGTGACCTTCGTCGGGCCGTGCTTCGGCAGCCGTGCGGAACAGGGCGGCTGGACGCGGCCGGCCGGCGCCGACAAGGTGCTGCTGGTGTCGCTCGGCTCTGCGTACACGCGACAGCCCGAGTTCTACCGGCAGTGCGTGGCGGCGTTCGGAGAGCTGCCGGGATGGCATGTGGTGCTGCAGATCGGCAAGTACACCGACCCGGCGGAGCTGGGGGAAGAGATCCCCGCGAACATCGAAGTGCGGTCGTGCGTACCGCAGTTGGCGGTACTGGAGCAGGCGGATGCGTTTGTGACGCATGCGGGGATGGGCGGCAGCAGTGAGGGGCTGTACGTCGGTGTGCCGATGATCGCCGTCCCGCAGGGCGCCGAGCAGTTCCACAACGCCGACCGACTGGTGGAGCTGGGCGTCGCCCGGCGCCTCGACACCGCCGACGCCACGGCGGTGGCCTTGCGCAGTGCTCTGACGGAACTCACCACCGATCCCCAGGTCGCCGCACGTTCCGCCGAGCTACGGGCGGAGTCCCGCGCGGAGGGGGGCGCCCGCCGCGCCGCCGACCTGATCGAGAAGCGGCTGGGCTGACGCCCCGGGGCCGGGCGGACGGGCCGGGCGGATGGGGCGGGGCGGGGCTCGGGCGCAGCCCCGTCACCCCCGTCCCAACACCACCGTCCCCGATGAACAGAACCAGCCACCCGTGCCCGAGGCGACCGCGAGCTGCGGCAGCGCGCCGTCGCGTTGACGAACCTGGCGGTCCGGGCCGGCCTCGCCGCGGAGTTGGCGTACCGCCTCGACCAGCAGGAACAGGCCGCGCATACCGGGATGGCAGGCGGCCAGCCCACCCCCGTCGGTGTTGACCGGCAGCTCCCCGTCCCGCAGCAGCCGCCCCTTCTCGACGAACGCACCGCCCTCCCCCTTGGCGCAGAAGCCCAGGTCCTCCAGGGTCACCAGGGTCATATAGGTGAAGGCGTCATAGAGTTCCGCGAGGTCGATCTCGGAGGGGCGGACACCGGCGCGTTCGAAGGCCAGCCGGCCGGAGACCGCGGCGGGCGAGACGGTGAAGTCGTCCCACTCCGACATGGTGGTGTGCGAGACCGCGGTGCCGGAACCGAGCACCCATACCGGGGGTTTGGCGAGGTCCTCGACGTAGTCCTCGGCGACGAGCAGGACCGCGCAGCCGCCGTCGGAGCGGATGCAGCAGTGCAGTTTGGTGAACGGGTCGGCGATCACGGGGCCGGAGAGAACCTCGTCGACGGTGATCGGGTCGCGGTACATGGCGTCGGGGTTGGCCGCCGCATTGGCGCGCGCCTGGACGGCTATCTGGGCCAACTGCTCCAGGGTGGTGCCGTATTGGTACATATGGCGGCGGGCGGCCATGGCGTACTTGGCGACCAGGGTGTGCCCGTAGGGGACCTCGAACTGGAGTGGGCCGCGGGCCCCGAAGGAGAGGTTCGCGGTGCGGCGCCCGGCCTTGAGGTCGGCGCGGGCGGTGGAACCGTAGACGAGAAGTACGGCGTTGGCGTGGCCGGCGGCGATCGCGTCGGCGGCGTGCGCGGCCAGTACTTCCCAGGTGGAGCCGCCGACCGAAGTCGAGTCGACCCAGGTGGGGTGCAGTCCCAGATATTCGGCGACTTCGACGGGCGCGAGGGTGCCCAGGCCCGCCGAGGCGAAGCCGTCGATCACCGAACGGTCCAGACCGCTGTCGGCGAGTGCCCGGCGGGCGGCTTGGGCGTGCAGGGCGTACGGGGTGGCCTCGTCCACGCGCCCGCAATCGGACAGGGCCACTCCGGCGACGGCGACCTTGCGCTTCCCGTAACGGGTCCCTGAAGTCATGGATCTGACGGTACATCAGATCCTGGAGGGCGGGCAGAGTGCGGATCGCCGCCCGGCGTCCGCCCGGCGCCCACCCGGCCTCCGCGTCCTGCTCGGCCTTCGTGGCCTGCGTCCGGCCTCCCCGCCTTGTGCCCGGCCGACGCGACCGACAGGTCGGCCACGACCCGGCATTGGGCCGCCCAAGGAAGGCGACATAAAGCGATTATCGGAGAATCGGAGATAATGGCGCGGTCTTTAAATGCTTTCCCGCGGCGGGTATTCTCCATTCGCTGTGTGTATTTCACCGGTCCGGACTTCGACCGGTTGACTGCTCGCTGTTGCCCATGCGGTGGAGCAGGCATTTCCGTGTGCGGGACGAGAGGTTCCCGCCTGTCTCAGGGAGTGTCATGTTCGCCTTCGCATTGCGATGGCCGGTGCCTGCCCAGGCGCGCGGCTCCGGAATGACTGACGGATTCTTGGCGGGGGACGTCATTCCCGGCATCGCATTCTTCTCTTCCCCGACGGGGCGCTCGCGCATGTGACCAGCAGAAATGCGGGAACGGGTGCCGGAATGACGGCGCCGGAATGCCGAGCTCCCGGCCGACTTGGCCCTGGTTTGCCCGTCAGGCGGAAGTCGCAGGGCCATGGCGTCATGCCGTCACGCCGTCCGCCCGATATCGCCCCGGAAATTATTGCATCTCATGGCAAATGGTCAGTGAAATTCCCTTCCAGCCTCACAGGAGAAAACCGTGCGTCACTTCAAGCATGTCGCTCTGAGTGCGGTCACCGGATTGGCCGCTCTCCTTTTCTGCGCGCCCTCGGCATCGGCTTTCACCGGTACGGGCGGCGGGCCCAATCCGCCGAGAGAGGAAGTCTTCCAGCTGGTCGCGAAGCAGACTCAGGGCGGTCTCGTCGATGTGGACGGATCGGGCGGGCCAAGCCTGGGGGACGAATTCGTCTTCAGCGGGAATCTGTTCCGCGGCAGTATCGCGGTCGGCACCTTCAGCGAGATCTGCACGCTGACCCGCTTCGAGCCCACGGATGAGTTCGACCTGCAGTGCGCATCCGATCTGTCCCTCTCCCAGGGGCAGCTCACCGTGCAAGGCCGGTTCACCGTCACCACGGCCGGCCCCGGCAACATCGACATGGCGATCACCGGAGGCACGGGCCGCTACCGCACCGCCCACGGCTACCTCCACGCCGTCAACATCACTCAAACGGAAACGCAGCTCACGGTCCATCTCATCCTCTGACCCACCCGCACGCTGCCCTCGGCCCCGACCGTATCGACGAGGCCGAGGGCGACGTCATGGGGCGGCGCCGGGGGCGCGCGCCCCATCCTCCCGACGACTTGCGGACACGGCCTAGGAAAGTGCACCCCCCGTCCCTACTATGACGGCCCGTCAGATCGGAAGCGGGGGCCCGTCGGACCGGACGGGCGTTGTCGCACGGCCGGGAGGAGCCCGCCGATGGATGCCGCGTTCACCGAGGAGCAGCACGAAATCCGCCGCACGCTGCGCGAACTGCTGCTCAAGCGCTGCGGTCCGGACGAGGTCAAGGCGGCGGTGCGCACCCCGCCCGGGTACGACGAGCAGCTGTGGCGACAGCTCGCCGCTCAGCTCGGCCTGCCCGGCCTGGCGCTGCCCGCCGCATACGGAGGGGTGGGCTGCGGGCCCACCGAACTCGCCCTGGCCTGCGAGGAGACCGGCCGCGCCGTGCTTCCCTCGCCGCTGATCGCCACCGCCGCGCTGGCCGCGCCGCTGATCCTCGCGCTGGGCAGTGAACGCCAGCGCAGCGAACTGCTGCCGGCCCTCGCCACCGGAGAGCTGACCGGAACGCTCGCCGTACCGGGCGGGCAGCTCGCCACCGCACTGGCGCTGACCGGGCCGAACGACGGCGACTGGGCGGGCGGCGGCCGGGCCGGTGGCATCCAGGCGCGGGTGCAGGACGGAACGTGGCGGCTGTACGGGGAGGCCGGTCAGGTGCTGAACGGGCACACCGCGGAGGTGCTGGTGGTTGCCGCACACGCCGGTGGGTTCGCGCACAGCCGTACCCTGCTCTTTCTCGTGCGGGCGACGGCACCCCACCCGGCACCCCACCCGGCGGACCGGCCGGCGGACCGGCCGGCGGACCGGCCGGACGCCCGGCGCGCTGAAGAGCCCGTCGTTCCCGGTCTGTTGCGGACCCGGCAGACCGCGCTGGACGAGACCCGCCCGCAGGCGCGCCTCGAACTGCGCGAGGTGCCGGCCGAGTTGCTGGGGGAGGGGGACGGCGACGAGGCTGCGGTGGCCGGGGCGCTCGCCGCGACCGGGGTGACGGCCGCCGCGGCGCTGGCCGCCGAGGCGGTCGGGGCGGCCGATACGGCGCTGGCCCGCACCGTGGCCTACGTCCAAGAGCGCGAGCAGTTCGGCCGGCCCATCGGCTCTTTCCAAGCGGTGCAGCACCGGCTCGCCGATCTGTATGTGACGCTGCAGGCGGCGCGCTCGGCGGCGTACTACGCGGCGTGGTCGGCGGGCGGCGGACGGTCCGGGGGCCGGGGCGCCGAGCCCGGTGTGGGGGCGCTCGCGCTGGCGCAGGCACTGGAGACGCTGCGTGCGGTGGCGGCCGAGGCCGTGCAGCTGCACGGCGGCATCGGCTTCACCTGGGAGCACGACGCGCATCTGTACTTCAAGCGTGCGGCCTGCGATGAACTGCTGCTGGGTCCCGTGCACCGGCTCCGGGCACGGGCCGCGGAGGAGGCGGGGCTGTTCACGGGTGGGGCGGGGGAGGCCAGCGGTGGCAGGGAGACCGGCGGGAGCAGGGTGACACCCGCAAGCCGGGACGCGGCCGGTGTGCCGGGGGGAGCCCGTACGCCAGAGGAGGTGGAGGCCTGATGCCGCCGGGTGAGCGGTTGCTCCAGAAGGTCTCCGCGACCCGTACGTTCGCCCGGATCGCGCCGCACTTCATCCCCGCGCTGGACCGTACGGTGCATCGGCTGACCCGCGGAAAGGTGCTGCTCAGCGCGCGGATGCTGCCCGGTGTGGTCCTGACCGCGACCGGGGCCAGGAGCGGGCAGCCGCGGCGTACTCCGCTGGCGTGCCTGCCGGAGGAAGGCGGCGGCTGGCTGCTGATCGGCAGCAATTTCGGACGGCCGGGGCATCCGGCCTGGACCGGCAATCTGCTCAGGAATCCGGACGCCGAGGTGAGTTGGCGCGGCCGGGACATCCCGGTGCGGGCCCGGCTGCTCACCGGTGAGGAGCGGGCGCAGGCATGGCGGGCGGCGCTGACCTTCTGGCCGCCGTACGCCACGTACCAGGCGCGGGTGGCGCGGGAGATCCGGCTGTTCCGGCTGGAGCGGCGGTGACCCGGCCGGTGCGTAACGGGGCTTCGCCCTTGTCCGCCCGGTCCGCCATGCACACAGCGGGCGCTGCGGCGGACCCCTGAGGGCCGCGCGACGCCCGCTGTGTGTGCGGTACAGCTATGGCAGGACGGATATCAGGACGGATGGCGAACTGCCCGGGGAACACCGGGACTTCGAGGCGCGACTGCTTCTCCGGCGCTTCCTCGGATGTTTCGCGGTTATCTCGTTATTTGGTCGGCTTCTTGCCGGTCACGCCGAGGTGCACCAGCAACGCCAGCGTCGGCTTGAGCTCGGACTGCTTGACGCCCCAGCTCTGGAAGCCCTTCTGGTGCCCGGCGACCGCCGCCAGCATCGCGACGAGCGAGCCGGCCATCGCGGGCGCACTCACGTCCTTGTCGACCTTGCCCTTGCTCTGCAGTTCCTTGACCGAATCCGTAAGGGAGTTGGTGACGGCATTAAGGATCTTCATGCGGATCTTGTAGAACCGCTTGTCGCCCTCGGCTGCGCCCAGGTCGATGACGCGCAGAATCGCGTCATGCTTCCGCCAGAAGGAGAGGAAGCCTTCGACCAGATCCTCCGCCGCCTGCCATGCGGACTTGCCCACCCAGGAGCGTCCGGCGACAAGATCGGTCAGAGTGGCGCCTTCTTTGGCCATCTCCTCGGCGATTTCGAGGACGGCGCCCTCGACGTCTGGGAAGTACTGATAGAACGTTGCGGGTGAAGTCCCCGCTTTTCGGGCTACATCGATGACCTTGACGTCCCGGTAGGGGGACGAACTGAGCATTTCACTGAGGCAGTCGAGAAGCTTTTGCCGCGTCGCCTGTCCGCGGCGGCCGGCAACTCTGCCGTCGACGGTTCGAACTTGTCCTGTCATGCCGTCAGCTTACCGAGGGGTGATCGGAGCGCGATTTGGCTGCCTGCAAATGGGGATGGGGGAGTTCGGGGTGCGTGGCCGCCGTGAGCGTGCTGGTGGCGGGCCCGCCGGTGGCCGCGGATCGCGCCGCGCCGCTTGGTCCGAACCGGTGAAGAGTGTTATCAACAGGCTGTGGACAACTTTGGTGGATAAGCGGTCACCCTCCGTGCGGCAAGTGCACGGCGATGGCCTTCAGTTGAACATCGGCCCCGCCGCTTCCGCGCCCCGCAAGCCTCGCGGGAATCGACCGTGTGTACGATTTTTCACCGGGCGAACCGTACGAACCGGCGCTAGCTTGGAGATCTGGCCGCCGCGGCGGCCGGTGGCCGGGCCTGTCCGGATGTCCGGGAGGGCGCCACGCCAGGTGTCATGGCGCCGAAATGACCTTCGAACGCGCAGAATTGGGCTGACGGGTCGGGAACGGCGACGGGGATGGCGAGACCGGTGGGGGATGGGTGTGCGCAGTCGGAGGAGCAGCGGGTTTTTGGCCACCGCGGCCACCGGACGTCCAGGAGGGCGAACCGCTGCCGCCGCGGGCCCGTCAAACGGAATGGTGACCGTCCGCAATTCGGGCGGTGTCGTGCGGGGCAGATCCGTAACCCACCGGTAACCCGCTCGGTAACCGCCCGTCAGGGGACGTATCGCAGCACGTCAGGCGGGGTTGGGTTACGTCAGGTAACGGTTCCGGCGCGGGCTACGGGGGGCATGCCGTGACACGGCGGGCGGGCCCCGGGTTCGCAACCGTCGGCCCGGCCAGGAACAATCAGCACGCGTACGGCCGTTTCGGCCAGGCGGTGAGACGCTGCACGGGGCAGTGGCTCTCGGCGGCTCGTGGCTTTTGAGAGTCTCTTTTTTACGCCCCACGGGGAGGTGGCAGGCAAGTGGTGGAGCAGCTGAAACAGCTGACGCAGCACGATCCCCGGCGGATCGGCCCGTTCGAGGTGCTCGGCCGTCTCGGGGCCGGCGGCATGGGTCTGGTGTATCTGGCGCGCTCGGCGTCCGGCCGGCGCGTGGCGATCAAGACGGTGCGTACCGAGCTCGCCGAGGACCAGCTGTTCCGGGTCCGCTTCACACGCGAGGTCGAGGCGGCCCGCGCGGTCAGCGGCTTCTACACGGCCGCGGTGGTGGACGCCGATCCGCGCGCGGCGGTGCCCTGGCTCGCCACGGCGTATGTCCCCGCGCCCTCCCTCGAGGAAATAGTCAATGAGTGCGGGCCGCTCCCGGCCCAGGCGGTGCGCTGGCTGGCGGCCGGGATCGCCGAGGCGCTGCAGTCCATCCATGGCGCGGGCCTGGTGCACCGTGACCTGAAGCCGTCGAATGTGCTGGTCGTCGAGGACGGCCCCCGGGTGATCGACTTCGGTATCGCCTCCGGGGTGTCCAACACCCGTCTGACGATGACCAACGTCGCCGTGGGCACGCCCGCCTATATGTCGCCCGAGCAGGCCCGTGACTCGCGCAGTGTGACGGGCGCGAGCGATGTCTTCTCCCTCGGCTCGACGCTGGTCTTCGCCGCCACCGGGCATGCGCCGTTCCATGGGGCCAACCCCGTCGAGACCGTCTTCATGCTGCTGCGTGAGGGCCCCGACCTGGCCGGGCTGCCGGACGAACTGCGCCCGCTCATGGAGTCCTGTATGCAGATGGAGGCCGGCCGGCGGCCGTCCCCCGCCGATCTGCAGTCCCAGCTCGCGCCGCATCTCTTCGGCTCCGGCAGCGACGACAGCGGTACCGCCTCGGCCTGGCTGCCGCCCGGCGCGGTGGCGCTCATCGAGGGCCGGCGGGGCGGCCGCTCCGCCGTGCTCAACAACAGCCAGCGGGCCGGCTCGGGGCGCAGCGCCGGCCGTTCGGCGCCCGCCGCGCCGCCATCCCCGCCCCTGGCGCCCCCGATGCCCGCACCGCAGCCCGTCCCGGCGCCGCCGCGGCCGGAGAGCGCACCGGCCGGCGCGGAGTCCGGCTGGCCCGGCCATATCGGCGCGGGTCCCGGCGCGCACCGCGGCGGCGACCCGCGCGGTGGCAACCCCGGCCCGATGCCGCAGCCCGCGGCGCTCGGCCCGGATGCCTCGACGGCCCGGGTGACCCCGGTCTCCGCGGCGCCGCCCCCCGCCGCCGCACTGTCCGCACCGCCGGCCGTCTCCGCTGACGGCGCCGCCGGCCCCGTACGCCTCGGTGGCTCGCCTGCCCCGATCGGGCCGGGGCCGCGCGCCGACGCCCCTGGCCCGCAGCCGCGCGGGCAGGCCGGTGCCGCGACGAACTGGGTGCGGCCGCCCGGTGCCGGACCCGTGGCCGGTGTGCCGCCACAGGGCCAGGGGGGCGGTGCCCTGGCCGGGGAGAGCCCGGCCCGCGGCGAGGCAGCTCCGCCCGCACCGCCCGAGGCACCGCCCGCCGAGCCCGGCCGCTGGCGCCCCTGGCGGTTCCGGATGTCGAACGACGTGTGGGGCACCCCCGCCGTCGCCGACGACCTGCTGTACGTCACGTCCTTCGAGGTGCATGCGCTCGATGTGGCCAGCGGGCGCCGTAAGTTCAAGACCCGTGATGTCGCCTGGGCGATGGCGGTCGCGGACGGCCGGATCCATGCCTCGGACGGCCCGAGCCTGTACGCGCTGGACGCCGACGACGGCACCGAGCGCTGGCGGCTGCACACCGAGGGCTGGGTCTACGCCCTCCAGGCCGACCGCGGGACCGTCGTCACCAGTACCCGGGGCGGCGGCGTCCAGGCCTGGGAGGCGGCCTCCGGCGAACGGCTGTGGGAGATCGGCGGCGTCCAGGCCGACTTCGAGACCGCCGAGGCCGGACCCGTGGTGCACGACGGCACGGTCTTCGTCTGGGCCGACGCACGGCTGAAGGCGCTGGAGGCGCGGACCGGCGCCGAGCGCTGGTCGTACCCGGTGGGCGACGCCGCGTCCTGCGGCGGGGTGCCGGTGCGGCTGCTGCCCGCTTCGGACGGTGCGGTCTACGTCGTGGCCGGCACCCGGGTGCTGGCGATCGACATCGCACGCGGCGACGTGCGCTGGCACTTCGAGGCGCCCGCGGTGTTCCTGAGCCCGCCCGCCTTCGCCCCCGGCCCGGCCGTCACCGGCGGCGGGGTCTATCTGGCGGACTACCTCGGCACGGTCTACGCACTGGACGCGGCCGACGGCCGCGACCGCTGGCGGATCGCCACCGAGGCGCGGCAGTCCACCGAACCCGTGCTGGTCGCGCACGGCGCGGTCCACCTGGGCAGCGGCAAGGCGCTCTACACACTGGACGCGGTGACCGGCACCCCGCGCTGGCGGTTCCAGGCCGGCGCGGAGGTCGTCGGCGCACCGGTCGTCGTGGAGGGCCGGGTGCACTTCGGCTCGGCCGACCACTGTCTCTACACCCTCGATGCGATGGGCGGCCAGCTGCGCTGGAAGCTGGCGACCGGCGGCGAGATCACCGGTTCACCGGTGGCGGTCGGCGGTGTGGTGTACGCCTGCAGCAAGGACCGCTGTGTGTATGCGCTGGACGCGGCCAAGGGGACGGGCCTGGCACGGCGGTCGTGACATGGCGGTCGTGACATGGCGGTCGTGACGTGGCGAACGTGACGTGACGTGGCGATCGTGACACGGCGGCGGTGGCGGGCCGCGGGGTCGGTCCCCTGTATCTGCCCGGCCGGCTACTCCCGGTCCTCGGGGGGCTGTTCGGGCCGTTCTGACCGCCCGGGGTGTGAGGGGCCCGGTTGCCGGTGTTCCTTGCCCCACTCCACCGGAGGCGTGGGGGGCTGCTGACGGGCCGGCATGGTCGGCGGTTGTTGTTGCGGCTGTTGCGGCTGTTGTGGTGACTGTGTCCGCTGCTGCTGGGTGGGCGGTGGCGGCGGCGGGGTGACCGGCAGGGGAGCGGTGGGGGTGTCCTGGTGCGGGCCGTGGGCGCCGTGGTGGGGTCCGCCGGGCGTCGCGGGGCCTGCCGGGGGTCCGGTGGTGCCGGGGCCCGTCGGGTACGGCTCCGGGTTCCACTCCTCGGCCCCGGGGCGGCCCGCGTCCCATGGTTCGGGCGTCCCCGGCGGGTAGGGCGTGTGCGGGTCGTAGGGCGCACGCTCGTCGTAGCGGTCGTCGTGCGCGGAGGGCCCGTAGCGCCCGTCGTCGTACCGCCGGTCGTCATAGCCGCGGTCATAGACCCGCCGGCCGCGGCCGCGCATGACCAGGGCGCCGAGCAGCAGCAGCGCGCCGCCGCCCAACGCGCTGGCCACGCCCACCCCGAGGCCGCGGGCACCGGCCGTCAGCTCGCTGGCGGCCTGCCCCTGGCGGACCATCCACAGGATCGTGAAACCGAGTACCACCAGGCCCGCGACGGTGACCAGCGCCCGGGAACGCAGGGCAACGCCGATCAGGGTCAGCAGGGCGGCGAACGCCATGGGGAGGACGACGGAGCCGAAGAGCGCGGCGCTGTTGCGGGTGATGCCGTTGAAGAGGTCTTCGATCCGGACGTCGCTGCCGTGACGGCCGTCGTACCAGGGACGGAAGGGGCTCCAGACGGCGGCCGCCGCTCCGGCGAGGGCGATCAGCGACCCGAGAACGTTGCGCACCACGGGCGTCGCCTCGCTTCGAGTCGTCCGGTCATCCTCCGTGACCGACGCTACGCCTGAGCCTCTGTGCTCGCGAGAGAAGTACGCCCGCCCGCGTTGCCGGGGCCCGTACGGGGTGTCACCCGGCCTTGCTAGGGTGCCGTGTACGCGTCAAACCATGGCTGATGGGTTCAGAGTTTTCACGGGGGATGGACAGCAGAATGAAGCAGCGCACACGCATGGGCGGCCGCGGTTCCGCCCGTACGGGTATCAGGGCAGCGGCGGCGACCGGACTGGCACTGGCCACGGTCGCCACGGTCGGCGGCTGCGCCTTCAGCCGGCCTCGGGTCCACGTGCCGACGTACATCCCGAGCCCCACGTCGAGCAGCGGGTACGACCCGAACGACCCCACCCCGACGGACGAGCCCACCTTCTCGCCCTCGCCGACCCAGGAGACCTACGACCCGGACGGGCGGTCGGACGCCAGCGGCAGCAACTGCGACTACTCCAATTCGCTGCGCCAGTTCACGTACACGGTCTCCCTCACCAATCCGTCGACGACCGACTCCTTCTCCTATGACATGGCCGTCAACTGGATGAAGGCCAAGCCGGCCGACGGCAAGGCGTACGGGCTGCACGAGCGCTCGATCATCGTCGGCCCCGGCGACACCGAGACGTACACCGCCAAGTACACGGTCAATCAGTCCTCCGTCGGGCAGTTCTGGTACACCTGCCGGATCACGCGGGCGCACAAGACACGGATGTAGGGGTCACCGGACCGGGGGCCGACCCTCTTGCCCGCCGCCCCGGTCGTCGTGGCGGGTGCGGGCGGCGAACAGCCCGGCCTGGCGGTCCGGGGGCAGATTGCCCAGCGCGATCAGCTGGGGGGCGTGTGCCAGGGCCTGTGTCCGGGCCGCCTCCTTGGCCGCCCACAGGGCGCGTACGGTGCCCTGGACCGGCTCGGTCGGCTGGGCGGCGAGCACGGCCGCGCGGCGCAGTGCCACCTCGGCCGCGGCGCCGGGTGCGGTCAGCTCGGAGACCAGCCCGATCTCGTATGCGCGGGGGGCGCCCAGCCGCTCCGCGGTCCCCATCAGGGCCAGCCGGGCGATCTCCCCTAAGGGCATCCGCTGCGCCATGTAGATGGACTCGTACGCGCTGACCATCCCGTAGGTGGTGTGCGGGTCGAAGAAGGTGGAGTTCTCTGAGGCGATGAGGAACTCGGCCTCGCCCAGGAGATAGAACGCGCCGCCGCAGGCCATTCCGTCCACGGCGGCGATGACCGGCTTCCACAGGTCGTTGGCCTTCGGGCCGATGCGGATCATGGGGTCGTCGAGGGAGTAGGGCGAGGGCGGCTGGGGGACGTCGGCGGAGCGGTCGATGCCGGTGCAGAAGGCCCGGCCGCCGGCGCCGGTGACCACCGCGGCCCGTACGGCGTCGTCGAAGCGGAACGCCCGCCAGACGGCGGCGAGTTCGGCGGCGGTGTCCAGGTCGACGGCGTTGTGCCGCTCGGGCCGGTCGAGGGTGACCAGGGCGACGCCGTCCTCGATCTCCGTGCGGACCGTCACGGGCGCTCCAGGAGCCAGCGGGGTACGGTCACGCCTCCTGGCATGGTGTGGAAGGCGGCTTTCACCGGGGCGCCGATGCGCAGCCGCGCCGGTTCCACGGAGTTGAGGGGGGCGTCCGCGGCGGCGACGAGGTTGCCGACGAGGCGGATACGCGGGGCCTCGGCCAGCTCCACGACGATCGCGTTGTACCCCGGCTGGTCGGCGTACGCGGGCAGCAGCGGCGGGTGCGGCAGCACATAGGACCAGATGCGGCCGCGGCCGCTCATCCGCTGCCAGCGAGCGGCGAACGACTGGCAGTGCGGACAGCAGGGCCGGGGCGGGAAGCGCAGTTCGTCGCAGCCGGAGCAGGCCTGGATGCGCAGCTCTCCCCTGGCGGTGTACTCCCAGAAGGGTGCCCCGTCGTCATCGGGGACGGGAAGCAGCAGGCCGGCGCCGCTGTCGGGCCGGTTGTCAGTGGCGGGTGCCACCATCGGGGACATGGCATCGCGAACGGATTCACCAGCGCTCATGGCGTATCAACTCCTCAGCAGCAGGGCCGAGGTGGGGACGCCCTCGCCCGCGGTGACCAGGCAGGTGGCGGCGTCGGGGACCTGTGCGGTGCTGGTGCCGCGCAGCTGCTTGACGCCTTCGGTGATGAGGTTGAAACCGTGGACGTACGCCTCGGAGAGACCGCCGCCGCCGGTGTTGAGGGGGAGCCGGCCGCCGATCTCCAGCGCGCCGCCCTCGGTGAAGGCCGCGCCCTCACCGCGTCCGCAGAAGCCGTAGCCCTCCAGCGAGAGGGGGATCAGGGGGGTGAAGGCGTCATAGATCTGTGCCACGTCGACGTCCTGCGGTCCGAGGTCGGCGCCCTTCCACAGGTGACGGGCGGCGGTCCAGGCGGGGCCGGTGAGCGGGTCGTCGTTCCAGTAGTTGACCATGCCGTGGTGCTGGGCGGGCAGGCCCTGGGCGGCGGAGTGGACGTAGACGGGCCGCTGCCGGCAGTCGCGGGCCCGCTCGGCGGAGACCACGACACAGGCCAGCGCGCCGTCGGTCTCCAGGCAGTTGTCGAAGAGGCAGAGCGGCTCGCTGATCCAGCGGGCGGTCATATACATCTCGCGGGTCAGCGGGCGCTCGTACATGATCGCGGCCGGGTTCTGGTTGGCGCGGTTGCGGCAGGCGAGCGCGACATTGAAGAGGTGGTCGCGGGTGGCGCCGAATTCGTGCATATAGCGGCGGGCCAGCATGCCGATCTCGTCGGCGGGGCGCAGCAGTCCGAAGGGGCGGGTCCACTGTCCCGGGGTGGGCAGCTGGACCTGGGTGTTCTTCCAGGGGCGCGGTCCCGACCCGCGTTTGCGGGACCGCCAGGCGACGCCGACGCTCGCCTGGCCGGTGGCGATGGCGGCTGCCAGATGGGCCACCGTGGCGCAGGAACCGCCGCCGCCGTAGCCGACCTTGGAGAAGTGGGTGAGGTCCCCGGCGCCGATGGCCTTGGCTATCTCGACCTCGTCGGTCTCCTCCATGGTGTAGGAGGCGAAGGCGTCCACCTCCGAGGGCGCGATCCCGGCGTCGTCCAGCGCCGCGATGATCGCGCGGCAGGCCAAGGTCTTCTCGGATGCGGGGAGTTGTCTGGCGAACGGAGTCTGTCCGATGCCGGCTATCGCCGTAGCGTCCTTGAGGGTCGCCCCCATCGCCACCTCCGTGGTCGGTCGTCAGTGCTGACAGCGGAGGAGGCTACCGCTAATCTGACGGGTAGTCAGCTAGTGGCGTACGGCTCTTTGGCGGGAGGCAGCGCGATGTGCGACGACCTGGAGGCGCGGGCGGATCTGGAGTACGGCGCCATCCCCCGGCTGGTGCGCACGGCCGCCCGGCGGTACGCCTCCCGGGAGGCCGTGGTCGAGGGCCGCACCCGGGTGTCGTACGCCGAGCTCGGCGAGCGGGTGGAAAAGGCGGCGGCCGCCTGTATCGCCTCCGGGGTCGCAGCGGGCGACCGCGTCGCCGTATGGGCGCCCAACACCCTCGACTGGATCGTCTCCGCCCTCGGGGCCGTCACCGCCGGCGCCGTCCTCGTCCCCGTCAACACCCGCTTCAAGGGCACCGAAGCCGCCTACGTCCTGCGCCGCACCCGCGCCAAGCTCCTCTTCGTCACCGGCACCTTCCTCGGCACGTCCTACGTCGCCTCACTCCGCCGCGCCGCCCAGGAGGGCACCGGCCGCGGCCCGCTGCCCGGACTGCCGCAGCTGGAAAAGGTCGTGGTGCTCTCCGAGGACGCCCCAGCCGACTTCGCCACCTGGCAGGACTTTCTCGCCGACGGAGCGGCGGTGTCCCCGGAAACGGTCCGCGGCCGGGCCGACGCCCTGGACCCCGACGCCCCCTCGGACATCATCTTCACCTCCGGCACCACCGGCCGCCCCAAAGGCGCCGTGATCACGCATGCACAGACCCTGCGTGCCTACGACGTGTGGAGCGAACTGGCCGGCCTCCGGGAGGGCGACCGCTATCTGATCGTCAACCCGTTCTTCCACACCTTCGGCTACAAGGCCGGGATCATCGCCTGTCTGCTGCGCGGCGCGACGATGGTCCCGCAGCCGGTCTTCAGCGTGGAGACCGCGCTCGCCAATATCGCCGCCGAGCGGATCTCCGTACTCCCCGGACCGCCCACCCTCCATCAGCAGATCCTCGACCACCCCGTCCGCGCCCTGCACGACCTCTCCGCGCTGCGCGTGGTGGTCACCGGCGCCGCCGTGGTCCCCCTGGAGCTGGTCGAGCGGCTGCGCAGCGAGCTGAAGATCTCCACCGTTCTGACGGCGTACGGCCTCTCCGAGAGCTCGGGCGTCGTCACGATGTGCCGCCGCGGCGATCCGCCCGAAGTCATCGCCACGACCTCCGGCCGGGCCATCCCCGGCACCGAGGTCCGGATCGTCGACGCCGCGGGCCGCCCGGCGCCGCCCGGCGACCCCGGCGAGGTGCACGTCCGCGGCTATCACGTGATGTCCGGCTACTTCGAGGACCCGGCCGGCACCGCCCGTGTGCTCGCCCCCGACGGCTGGCTGCGCACCGGCGACGTGGGCGTCCTCGACGCGGACGGCAACCTCCGGATCACCGACCGCATCAAGGACATGTTCATCGTCGGCGGCTTCAACGCCTATCCGGCCGAAATAGAGCAACTCCTCGGCCGTCACCCGGACATCGCCGAGGTCGCCGTCGTCGGCATACCCGACCGCCGCCTCGGCGAGGTCGGCAAGGCCTATGCGGTCCGCCGGGCCGGCTCCTTGCTCACCGCCGACGATCTGATCGCCTGGTCGCGCCGCGAGATGGCCAACTACAAGGTCCCGCGGGAGGTCGCCTTCGTCGCCGAGCTCCCGCGCAACGCCAGCGGCAAGATCCTCAAGACCCGGCTGCGGAGCGGAGCCCCGGGCCCCGCTCCGGCGTGACCCGGCCGCCGTACCGCCGGCGCCCCTCACGCCCCCGGCGGCGTCCAGTCGGGCCGGCGGCCGCTGAGCGCCACCACCTGGTCGAGGAGCGGTGCATCCGCCGCCACCTCCACGGGCGGGCCGAACACCGGC
The DNA here is from genome assembly GCF_043200375.1 of Streptomyces sp. NPDC048434. Classification (NCBI taxonomy): domain Bacteria; kingdom Bacillati; phylum Actinomycetota; class Actinomycetes; order Kitasatosporales; family Streptomycetaceae; genus Streptomyces; species Streptomyces sp. NPDC048434. The sequence goes on from NZ_JBICXQ010000017.1 coordinate 49,627, forward strand.
ACCCGGTCCGGGCCCTCGGCCAGCGGCGCGAGCAGCGCATACGACACCCCGAGGCCGGCCGTGTCCGGTGCGTACTCCTGGCCGGTGGCGCGCGCCAGATCCCAGCCGTGCAGCACCAGCTCGTTCAGTGCGAACCGGCCCGCGATGGCGGCGGGCAGGGTCACCCCGCCCGCCTGGGTCTCGCCCTCCCAGGCCTGCGGATCGTGCCAGGCCTCGGCCATTCCGCGGAGGTTCCGGTCCAGCTCGGCCCGCCAGCCGGGCTCCACATCGGGAACCGCCGCATTCGGGTCGACATTGGTCATCGGCCCCAGGTCCTTGCGCGCGGTGTGCTGGAACGCCGCGGACAGGCCGACGAGGTGGCCCAGCAGATGGCGCACCGCGTAGGCCTCGCAAGGCGTGGGGGCGTCGAGCTGCTCATCGGCGGTCTGTGCCGCCAGCTGCGACACCAGCCGGGCCTGCGCAGCAAAGTCGATCGTGTCGGTCATCGTCCGGGTCCTTCCGTCCTGCCAGGGGCGCTCTGCCGGGTCGTGCCACCGGAGGGGTGCCGCGCATCCCTCCGGTGACGCTCCCAGTGAAGACTCCGCCGGCCTCCCGAACTCATCGCCACACCGCCGTAAAGTCCCCGGCTACTCCGTATACCGCTCCCGCAGCACCGCCTTGAGCACCTTGTCCAGCGGCCCGCCGCGCGGCAGCTCGCCGGCGATCTCCAGCTGCTCCGGCAGCTTCTGCGTCATCAGCCCGGCCGACCGCAGATGCGCGGTCAGCCCGTCCAGGGTCAGCGGCGGCGCGGCCGGATCGACGGGCGTGACCACCACACACACCCGCTCGCCGCGCTCGCGGTCCGGCAGCCCGATCACCGCCGCCTCCGCCACCGCGGGATGGGTGTGCACCAGGTCCTCGATCTCCTGCGCGGAGATGTTCTCGCCCTTGCGGATGATGATGTCCTTCAGCCGTCCGGTCAGCACCAGATGCCCGTCGGGACGCAGATACCCCAGGTCACCGGTGCGGAAGAAGCCGTCGTCGGTAAAAGCCCCGGCGGTCAGCGCCGGGTCGGTGTACCGCCGGAAGAGCATCGCCCCCTTGAGCGTCACCTCACCGGACTCCCCGGTTCCGGCCTCGCTCCCGTCCGGCAGGACGATCCGGACCTCCGCCCCCACCACTGGCTTGCCCACGGTCCGCGACAACTGCTCATCGCTGTCGTACGGGGTGCCCATCGTGATCATCGGGCACTCGGTCATGCCGTACCCGTGCACGATCGCGCACTCCAGCTCCCGCCCGGCGGCCGCATACAGCTCCGGGGGCATCGGCGCCCCGCCGCCGGACAGCAGCCGCAGCGAGGGAATCAACCGCCCGGCCCCCGGCTGCCGCTGCCGACAGCGCCGCGACTCATCGAGGAACGCCTGGTAGAAGGCGGTGCTGCCGCCGGCCATCGTCACTCCGTGCCGCCGGTAGACGGCGGCCGCGCGGCCCGGCTCGAAGGCGTCCAGGATGACCGCGGGAAACCCGCTGACCAGCATGGCGATGACATAGTCCGGGCCGGCGATATGCGCGTACGGGAAGGCGATCGAGCCGATGTCGTCCGCGGACATCCCGAGCGCAGTGGCCAGCCCGATGCCACCGGCGAGGAGCGTGGCGTCGGTGTGCTCGACGCCCTTGGGGGAGGCGGTGGTGCCCGAGGTGTAGTAGATCCAGGTGGTGCCGTCGGCCGCCCCGTCGGACCCCCCGTCCGCTCCGGCCGCGGCCGGCAGCGCGCCCGGATCCCCCTCCGGCAGCCCGTCGGCCACCGAGATCACCCGCACCCCGTCCCCGGCGAGTTTCCGCACCATCGCGGTGTGGTCAAACCCCCGCCACTCGCCCGGTACGAGTACGAACTCCGCCGCCGACTCGGCCAGGATGAAGCCGACTTCGCGCTCCCGGTGGAGCGGGATGACCGGCGTCTGTACGGCCCCGAGCCGGGCCAGCGCCAGTGAGGCGACCACCGTCTCGATCCGCGTCGGCAGCTGCCAGGCCACCCGGCTCCCCGCCCCGATCCCCAGCTGCCGGAACCCGGCCGCCACCCGCAGCGCCTGGTCGCGCACCCCGTCGAAGGTGACGCTCCGCCCGTCCCCGTCGTAGAACATCGGCGCCCCGGGCGAGGCCCGCGCCCGGTACTCGACCAGTTCCCAGAGCGTGTGTATGCGGGCGAACTCGAACACGGCGCCTCCTCGCGGGTCGCGGGTGGCGTGACTGTAGCACTCAGGTCTGACGCATCGTCAGATACAAGTACTGGCCGGAATCCTGGGCTCGGGCACTCAGGGGGTGTGGCTGTCCAGCGGTATCACCGGCGTGTGCCTGTCCTGCGGCGTCACCGGCGCGTGATTGTCCAGCACCATGGCGGAGTGAGGCCGGGCGGGCGTATGGCTGTCGGCAAGGGCCGGCGCAGCGGCGCCACCGAAGGCGACGAGCGTGAGTGCACCGACGGCCAGAGCTTTCTTCGTGTACGTCATGCCAACTCCTCGATGAGAAAAGGGATGTGTCCCCGTGTCATAAAAATAATGGTTCATGCGGGCAGATGTTCGGCTTCTCGCCCTGCAGGCGAAACAGTCGGCATGAACGGAGAAATGCCGCAGGGGCTGGTGTCGGTGGCTTCCCCTCCCGGCCACGACATCCAGCCCCTGCGATCCCCCGAATACCCCCGTTGGCTCAGTTGGTGCTACTGAGGCTTGCCGACCGGCTGGTGGTTGTCCGCCGTGGTGATCCGCTCGCCGGGCGTCGGCTGGTGATTGTCATCGGCAACGGCGCTGACGTCGCTGCCCGCAATGGGCTGATGGTTGTCGAGGGGTTTGACGACATCGCGGTCCCCCTGTGCCGACGTCTGGGGAGACGCCTGCGGCGTGATGCCGGCCCCCGCGATGGGCTGGTGATTGTCGAGCGGCTTGACGACGTCGCGGTCCCTCAGATGCTGTACCTGCTTCTCGGTGCTCATTGCGATCAACTCCTGTGTGGGCGCTAACTGCCACGCCCGCCCGGAGACTCCCCCGAGGACCGCCGGACGGGCGCGGCACGGCCGCTCACCTTAACGGGGCGACCTGGTCACCGAGCCGCTTGCCCCCCGAGGCGGCGGATCGGTAAGGAAGAGACTGGCCCTGGCCGATGAACGATCGATAAACGTCGGCGATGAGCGCCCGCACCTGCGCTTATGCGACCACTGAGGGAGCCAGCAGCGCCTGGACCGTTTTCCCTTCCGGCGACCCGACACGCTCGAACATGGCCAGTGCCTCCTGCCAGCACACTCGCGCCCGGTCGGTGTGCCCGATGTCGTTGAGCGCCCGGCCGAGCGTGGTGAGGACACTGGCTCGCCGGGATTCGCCTCCGATGCCGCGCAGGGCGGCCAGCGCCTGCTCGGCGTGGTTGGCGGCCGCGGCCGGCTGGCGCGCGGCGAGATCGACCTCGGCGAGGCGGAAGTTGGTCATGCCTTCCCAGAACCTCTGCCGGCTGTCCTGGAAGATGGCCAGTGCGGCGTGAAGCTGCTCGGTCGCCTCCGCCAGCCGGTTGGCCTGTGTGTAAGCCAGCGCGAGTGCGTACATGCCGTTGGCGAGCCGGCGCTTGGCGCCCACCCGACGGTAGATGGCGATGCCTTCTTCCGCGAGCTGTATGGCGCTGTCCACCCGCCCGGTGTCCAGGTGGACACGGGAGAGGTTGCACAGCGCGCTGGCCTCGGACTGCCAGTTGCGGTCCTCCCGGAACGCGGTCAGGGCCTGTCGCAGATAGGCCTCCGCATCGGCGTGCCGCCGCTGGGAGTTGGCGATGATGGCCCGGTCGTTGGGTGCGTACGAGGAGGAGAACGGGTCTCCGGCGGCAACGCCGAGCAGCATGGCGGACTTGGCGTTCTCGTCGGCCTCGTTCAGCCGTCCTGCGAGCGTACGGGCATAGGTGAGCGAGGTGTGGATCCTCGCCTGCGCATGCTGGTCCCCGCTCTCCTGGGCAGCGGCCAGCAAGGAGACGTTGGTCTGCTCGTACTGGAGAGCGTCGGCGCCGGATTCGGCCAGGTCCTTGGTGAGCAGCAAGAGGTCGACGGCGCGCCGCAAGGTCGTCGGTCCGCTGCACTGGCGAGCGCAGGCCAGCAGGCAGCCGGCCTCGCTGAACAGCCACTCCAGGGCAGTGGTGCGGTCGGCGAACTCCAGGCCCGGGTAGGAGGTGGCCTCCCTGTGATCGACGAGCCGGTCGCCGGGGCGTTCGAGCAGATACATGGTGGCGGCGGTGGCGGAGTAGAAGTCCAGCAGCCGCGACAGCGCGGCCGCGCGCTCGGAGGGCGGCTGCTCGTCGCGTTCGGCGCAGGCGCGCGCGTACAGCCGTACGAGGTCGTGGTAGCGGTAGCGCCCGGGCGCAGCGGATTCCAGCAGGGAGGTGTCCACGAGGGACTCCAGCAGCTCCTCGGCAGCCTCGATGTCCAGATCGAGGATGGCGGCCGCGGCCGTGAGCGAGATGTCCGGGCCGTCGGCCAGTCCCAACAGTCGGAAGGCACGGGCCTGTTGGGGCTCCAGCTGGCCGTAGCCCAGTTCGAAGGTGGCCTTGACGGCGAGGTCGCCGGCGCGGAGTTCGTCCAGGCGACGGCGCTCGTCGGCGAGCTTGCGGGCCAGGGTCGAGACCGTCCACGTACGGCGGGCAGCGAGGCGGGAGGCGGCGATGCGGATGGCCAGGGGCAGGAAACCGCAGGCGCCGACGACCGCCATGACGGCCTTGCGTTCGGAGGTGACCCGCTCCTCGCCGACGATCCGGGTGAAGAGGCTCATCGCCTCCTCGGGGCTCATGACGTCGAGGTCGATGAGGTGCGCGCCGGCCAGGTCGATCATGCGTGCGCGGCTGGTGACCAGGGCGGCGCAGCCCTCCGTGCCGGGGAGCAGTGGCCGGATCTGCGCGGCGTCGCGGGCATTGTCCAGCAGCGCCAGGACGCGCCGGCCGGCGAGGGTGGAGCGGTAGAGGGCGGCCCGCTCCTCCAGCCCGTCGGGGATGGAGGAGTCCGGGGTGCCCAGGGAACGCAGGAAGGCACCGAGTACGGCCTCGGGTTCGGACGGGGTGTGGCCGGCGCCCTGGAGGTCGACATACAGCTGCCCGTCGGGAAAGTGCTCGCGGGCGGCGTGCGCTACATGAACGGCGAGGGTCGTCTTGCCGACGCCACCGATGCCGGTGAGCGCGGAGACGGCCATCACGCTGCCCTCGGCAGTGGCGAGTTGTTCACCGAGTTCGGCGACGAAGGCCGTTCGGCCGGTGAAGTCCGCCACGGTGGCGGGCAGCTGCTGTGGGCGTACGGCGACCTGGTCGGCGGAGTCCGGGCTGTCGGTGACGGGCGGTGCGTCCAGATCGGTGTCCGCGCGAAGAATCCGCTGATGAAGATCGGAGAGTGAGGCGCACGGGTCGACCCCCAGCTCATCGGCGAGCAGCCGACGCGTGTCGGCGTACACCGCGAGTGCTTCGGCCTGCCGTCCGCTGCGGTACAGCGCCAGCATCAGCAGTTCCCGCAGCCGCTCGCGCAGCGGGTGGGCGGCGGTGAGTACGGTCAGCTCGGACACCGCGTCGGCGTGGCAGCCGGCTTCCAGTATGAGTTCGAGCCGGGATTCGGCGAGGGAGAGCCGCCACTCCTCGAGGCGGGTGCGCTGGGTATCGGCGTACGGACCGGCGAGTCCGGCCAGTGGCTCGCCGTCCCACAGCGCCAGGGCGCATTCGAGGAGTTCGCGTGCGCGGCGGCGGTCGCCGGAGGCCTTGGCCTTCTCCGCCTCGGCGGCGTACTGCTCGGCAAGGTCGTGGTCGAGGTCCAGGGCGCGGCCGTTCACCGGCCGGATCGCGTAGCCGCCGGACTCGCTGACCAGGGTGTCGGCGTCCGCGCCCAGCGCCTTGCGGAGTCGGGAGGCGTACGTACGCAGCGCGGCGAGTGCGGCATGCGGCGGTTCGTCGCCCCAGAGCGCGTCGACGAGCTCGGGCGCGGTGGCGGTGTGTCCGCCGCGCAGGAGTAGCGCGGCGAGCAGCGCGCGCTGCTGCGGGGAGCCCGCTGCCAGCGGCGTTGCGCCACGCCAGGCCCGTACGGGACCGAGCACGGTGAAGCGGAGCCGCTCCCGCCCCGGACCGTCGTCCATGGTGTCTCCCTGCTCTCAGTCATTTTGTTCGCACTGTGCGCACCACCTCGCTGTGCGCAACCGTCAGTCTGCCTTGTCGCGCCCTCTTACGTCAGTAGGGGTCCGGACCGTCCACAAAGCCTCCTCGGCTGATCGGGGCGGAGGTCGGAGTGACGCAAGGCGGGGGCGCGAAGACCGTGCTTCCGTGCGCCCCCTGTTGTCGCCCGGCCCTTTCGCCGTCACTGACGGATCGTCAGATCAGCGCTACCGTATCCCGCATGGAGACCTTCCCGAAGATCATCTCGGTGGACGACCACACGGTGGAGCCCCCCAACGTCTGGCGGGACCGGCTCCCGTCGAAGTATCGAGACCTCGGCCCGCGCATCGTCCGGGCGCCCGTGAAGGAAATGACCTTCGTGGGCGGCAAGTTCGCGCCGAAGATGGGCGCCACGGCGGAGGACGGCCCGATAGCCGACTGGTGGGTCTACGAAGATCTGCAGCGTCCGCTGACCCGCCTCGACACCGCCGTCGGCTACTCCCGCGACGACATCAAGCTCGAAGGCATCACCTACGAGCAGATGCGTCCGGGCTCGTTCAGCGTGCCCGAACGGCTGGCCGACATGGACATCAACCACGTCCAGTCCGCGCTCTGTTTCCCCACCTTCCCCCGCTTCTGCGGCCAGACCTTCACCGAGGCCAAGGACCGCGAACTGGGGCTGCTGGGCGTACGCGCGTACAACGACTGGATGGTGGAGGAGTGGTGCGGCCCGCAGGCGCAGGGCCGGCTGATCCCGCTGACCCTCGTCCCCCTGTGGGACGCCGAGCTGGCCGCCGCGGAAGTACGGCGCAACGCCGCCCGGGGCGTACGGGCGGTCTGCTTCAGCGAGATCCCGCCCCATCTGGGGCTGCCCAGCATCCACACCGACTACTGGGACCCCTTCCTGCGCGCCTGCGACGAGACCGGCACGGTCGTCGCGATGCACATCGGCTCCTCGTCGAAGATGCCCTCGACCTCCGCCGACGCCCCGCCCGCCGTCGGCTCCACCATCACCTTCGCCAACTGCTGCTTCTCGATGGTCGACTGGCTGATGAGCGGCAAGTTCGACCGCTTCCCCGACCTGAAGATCATGTACGCCGAGGGCCAGATCGGCTGGATCCCGTACATCCTCGAACGCGCGAACGTGGTCTGGGAGGAGAACCGCGGCTGGGGCGGTGTCGCCGACAAGGTCCTCCGTCCGCCGTCCGAACTCTTCAGCGAGCACGTCTACGGCTGCTTCTTCGACGACGCCTTCGGGCTGAAGAACCTGGACGCGATCGGCGTCGGGAACGTCCTGTACGAGACGGACTACCCACACTCCGACTCCACCTGGCCCAAGTCGAGGGAGGTCGGCGAATCCCAGATGGGGCACCTCGCGCCGGACGTGGTGGAACAGATCGTTCGGGGGAACGCGATTTCGCTGCTGGGGTTGACGGGGGAGGGGCTCTGGGAGCCGTCGGCGGCGGGGAGCGGGGGCTGACGGGGCACGGGCTGATGGACGGGGCGACGGCGGGAAATTCGGGGCGCGGCGGTCGCTGGCTGTCAGCCCTTCACGGCGTCCCCCCGTCCGCCGAGTCGGGGATCAGGTCGTCGCGTGACGGAGTTTCTCCAGGTGTCCACCGCTACGGAGAACCGTGAGGCGGCTGTGAAGTTGGCGCAGCCGGTCGTGTCCGCGCGGCTCGCCGCAGGGCGCAGATCGTAGGGCCCGTCGTCTCCGTGTTCTGGCAGCAGGGCGAGTTCGGCACGGGTGAGGAGTGACAGCTTCTCCTCAAGGCCCCCTGGCCCCGAGGGGCGGCGGCTCGTCCGGGACCGGCCTCCCCTGCCCCCTCCCCTTGCCTGTTGGCCCCGCAAGCACGACGATGGCCCGCGCAAGCTATATGACGGTGCGTCAGATATGGCTGGAGGGCATGTGGTGGACGGCATGCGCGGTGGGGTGTGGCGGCCGGAGCCGGGGCGGCTGGTGTACGGGATGCAGCTGCCGGTGCAGTCGCAGAGCACGCTGTATGCGGAGAGCTGGGAGGCCGGGGCGGGGCCCGTGGAGCTGGTCGCGATCGCGCGGGCCGCCGACCGGTACGGGTTCGCGTATATCGCCTGCTGTGAGCACATCGCGATTCCGCGGCGGCTGGCCGAGGCGATGAGCACCGTTTGGTATGACCCGGTCGCCACCCTTGCGCATCTGGCCGCCGTTACCGAGCGCGTCCGGCTGCTGAGCCATGTCGCCGTCGTCGGCCTCAAGCATCCGCTGATCACGGCCAAGCAGTACGCGACGCTCGACCGGCTCTCCGGCGGGCGGCTGATTCTCGGGGTGGGGGCCGGGCACGTGACGGAGGAGTTCGCGGCGCTCGGGGTGGACTTCGAGCGGCGGGGGGCGGTGCTGGACGAGACGGTCGATGCACTGAAGGCGGCGCTGGGGCCGGAGGAGTTCCCGAAGTTCGCGGGGGAGCGGTTCACGTTCGAGGGGCTGGGGCAGGCGCCGCGGCCCGTGCAGACGCCGCGGCCGCCGATCTGGGTGGGTGGCTCCTCGCCCGCCGCCGTACGCCGGGCCGCGGTGCGCGGTGACGGCTGGCTGCCGCAGGGGGACCGGCGTGCGGAGCTGCCGGCGCAGATCGGGAAGCTGCGGAGGCTGCGGGAGGCGGCCGGCGTGGCGGAGCCCGTCGTGATCGGCACCATCGCCGAGCCGCTGTACGTCGGCGAGCCGGGGTGGGAGGTCGGCCGGCGGTCCCTGACCGGGGCGCCGGAGCGGATCGCGGAGTCGCTGCGGGAGTACGGGGCCATGGGGGTGGACCAGATCCAGGTGCGGTTCCGCAGCCGCAGCTGTGACGAACTGTCGGATCAGATGGCGGCGTTCGGGACGGATGTCGCGCCGTTGCTGAACGGCTGACGGCCCGGACGGGCGAAGAGCAACTCACCAGCGGAGGAGTGCAGGCATGGGCAAGCTCGACGGGCGGGTTGTCATCGTGACGGGTGCGGCGCGCGGCCAGGGTGAGCAGGAGGCGCGGCTGTTCGCCGCGGAGGGCGCGAAGGTCGTGCTCGGGGATGTGCTCGACGCGCAGGGCGAGGCGCTCGCCAAGGAGCTGGGGGAGGACCGGGCCCGCTTCGTCCACCTGGATGTGACGCAGGAGGCGGACTGGCAGGCCGCGGTGGTCGCGGCCAAGGACGCCTTCGGGATGATCGACGGGCTGGTCAACAACGCGGGGATTCTTCGTTTCAACGAGCTGGTGTCGACCCCGCTGGCGGAGTTCCAGCAGGTCGTCCAGGTCAATCAGGTCGGCTGCTTCCTGGGCATCCGTACGGTGGCGCCGGAGATCGAGGCGGCCGGTGGCGGCACGATCGTCAACACCGCCTCGTACACGGCTCTGACGGGCATGGCCTTCGTCGGCGCCTATGCCGCGACCAAGCATGCGGTCCTCGGTCTCACCCGGGTCGCCGCGGTGGAGCTGGCGGCGAAGAAGATCCGGGTCAACGCGGTGTGCCCGGGGGCGGTGGACACCCCGATGACCAACCCGGCCGCGCTCGATCCGAGCGCCGATCCCGCCGAGTCGAAGCGGGCCGTGGACGAGCTCTACCAGAAGCTGGTGCCGCTGGGCCGGATCGGTCAGCCGGAGGAGATCGCCAAGCTGGCGCTCTTCCTGTCGTGCGAGGACTCGTCGTACATCACCGGGCAGCCGTTCGTCGTCGACGGCGGCTGGCTGGCGGGGGTCAGCATCATCTGACGGCCCATCAGTCGGCCGGGCGACGGCTCTTGACGCTCCCCGTGTGCGGTGGAACAGTCGGCACATCGAATCTGACGGTACGTCAGAAATAGCTCAGGGACGGTGAACCTCCTTGGAATTCGGGCTCTTTGTACAGGGATACGTGGGCAAGCGGGCCGAGACCGATCCGCTCGCGGAGCACAAGGCGCTGATGGAGGAGACCGAGTACGTCATCCAGGCGGACAAGTCCGGCTTCAAGTACGCCTGGGCGTCCGAGCACCACTTCCTGGAGGAGTACTCGCACCTCTCCGCCAATGACGTCTTCCTCGGCTATCTGGCCCATGCGACCGAACGGATCCATCTGGGGTCCGGGATCTTCAACCCCCTCGCCCAGGTCAATCACCCCGTGAAGGTCGCCGAGAAGGTCGCCATGCTCGACCATCTCAGCGAGGGCCGCTTCGAGTTCGGCAGCGGGCGGGGCGCCGGCAGCCACGAGATCCTGGGGTTCCTGCCGGGCATCACCGATATGAACCACACCAAGGAGATCTGGGAAGAGACCATCGCCGAGTTCCCGAAGATGTGGCTCCAGGAGGAGTACGTCGGGTTCCAGGGCAAACACTGGCAGCTGCCGCCGCGCAAGATCTTTCCCAAGCCGTACGGGGCCTCGCACCCGGCGATGTGGTACGCGGCCGGCTCACCGTCCTCGTACGCCATGGCCGCGAAGAAGGGGCTGGGCGTCCTCGGCTTCAGCGTGCAGAAGGTCTCCGACATGGAGTGGGTGCTGGAGCAGTACAAGACGGCGATCCGGGACGCCGAGCCGGTCGGCGACTTCGTCAATGACAACGTGATGGTCACCTCCACCGCGATCTGCGCCGAGACACACGACAAGGCCGTCGAGATCGCCGTCAACGGAGGCCTGAACTATCTGCAGTCGCTGGTCTTCCGCTACCACGACACCTTCCCGCGGCCCGACGGCATCCCCGAGTGGCCCGAGCTGCTGCCCGACTACACCGCCGAGATCATCGAGCTGCTGATCGCCGAGGAGCTGATGATCTGCGGCAACCCGGACGAGGTGCTCCAGCAGTGCAAGCGCTGGGAGCGGGCCGGCGCCGACCAGCTGAGCTTCGGGCTGCCGATCGGGGTGTCGTACGAGGACACGATGAACACGCTCAAGCTCATCGGTGAGCACGTGATCCCGAAGATCGACACCGATCCGGTGCACCGGACGAGCCGGTTCCGTCAGGCCGCGGGCAGCTGAATTCCGCCGAGGGGAAGGGGGCGCACCGCCCATGCTCGACCACCTGATCAAGGGCGCGACCGTTGTGGACGGGACGGGCGCGCCTTCGTACACCGCCGATGTCGGCATCCGCGACGGCCGTATCGCCGTCGTCGCCCAGCCCGACGCCGTCACCGAGGAGGCGAGGACCAGCGAGGACGCGACCGGTCGGGTCCTCGCCCCCGGCTTCGTCGATCCGCACACCCATTACGACGCGCAGCTGTTCTGGGACCCGTACGCGACCCCCTCGCTCAACCACGGTGTGACGACCGTGGCGGGCGGCAACTGCGGTTTCACCCTGGCACCGTTGCGCCCCGGGCGGCCCGCCGACGCCGACTACACCCGCCGGATGATGTCCAAGGTCGAGGGCATGTCCCTGGTGGCGCTCGAAGACGGCGCACCCTGGACGTGGAACTCGTTCGGCGAGTACCTGGACGCGCTGGAGGGGCGGATCGCCGTCAACGCGGGCTTCATGGTGGGACATTGCGCGCTGCGGCGGTACGTCATGGGTGCCGATGCCGTCGGCGGGCAGCCGACGCCCGAGCAGATGGAAGAGATGCTGGCGCTCTTCCACGAGGCGATGGAGGCGGGGGCGTGGGGTTTCTCCACCACGCAGTCGTCCACCCACTCCGACGGCGACGGGAAGCCGGTCGCCTCCCGGCACGCCGAACCGGCGGAGCTGCTCGCGCTGTCGCGGGCCGTCGCCGCGCACGAGGGCACCCAGATCGAGGCGATCGTGGCGGGCTGTCTCGATCAGTTCAGCGATGCCGAGATCGAGCTGTTCGTGGAGATGAGCGCGGCGGCCGGCCGCCCGCTGAACTGGAACGTGCTGACGATCGACGCGTCGGTGCCCGAGCGGGTGCCGCGCCAGCTGATGGCCGGCGAGCGGGCCCGGGAGGCCGGCGGCCGGATCGTCGCCCTGACGATGCCGATCCTCACCCCCATGAACATGTCCCTCGGCACCTTCTGCGCCCTGAACCTGATCCCCGGCTGGGGCGATGTCCTGAGCCTGCCGGTGCCCGAGCGCATCGAGAAGCTCCGCGACCCCGACGTCCGGGCCGAGATGCTGCGGCGCGCGCACAGCAAGGAGGCGGGCGTCTTCCGGCGGCTCACCCACTTCGGCCGGTATGTCATCGGGGACACCTACTCCCCGGCCAACGACGGCCTCACCGGGCGCGTCGTGCGGGACATCGCGGCCGAGCGCGGCCAGGAACCCTTCGCCTGCATGGTCGAGATCTGCGCCAACGACCAGCTGCGGACGGTCCTGTGGCCGATGCCCACCGACAACGACCCGGACTCCTGGGCGCTGCGTGCCGAGACCTGGCAGCACGAGGACGTGCTGCTCGGCGGGTCGGACGCGGGCGCTCATCTGGACCGGATGTGCGGTGCCCCGTACACGACGCGCTTCCTCGGCGACTGTCTGCGGGGCAGGAAGCTGATGGGCCTTGAGCAGGCGGTGAAGATGCTCACCGACGACCCCGCACAGCTCTTCGGCCTGCGCGAGAGGGGCCGCATCGAGGAGGGCTGGCACGCGGACCTCGTCCTCTTCGACCCGGAACGGATCGACGCGGGCAAGGCCACCCTCGTGCACGATCTGCCCGGCGACAGCCCACGGCTGGACTCCCGGGCGATCGGCATCAACGCGGTGTGGGTCAACGGCGTCGAGACGATCCGCGAGGACGTGGTGACCGGCGCGGTGCCGGGGACGGTGCTGCGGTCGGGGCGGGACACGAGGACGGTGAGTACGAAGTGAGGCCGGTGGGGCGGGGCGCGTACGAGGTGATGCCGGTGGGGCGGGATGTGGCTGAGGTGACGCCGGTCGGGCGGGGCGCGTGGGGAACGAGGCCCTTGGGGTGGGATGGGTGCGAAACGAGGCCCTCGGTGCGGGACGTGGGGGCGGTGAGCGTCAAGTGACCACCGCAGGGCGGCTGTTCATCGATGGTGAGTGGGTCGAGCCCGACGGCGGTCACTACGAGGTCATCGACCCGGCGACGGAGGCGGTGGTCGGGCTCGCACCCGAGGCGAGCCGGGCGCAGGTGTACGAGGCGGCGGCCGCGGCGCGGGAGGCCTTCGGGGCCTGGTCCCGTACGTCGCCCCAGGAGCGCGCCGCGATCCTCGACCGGGCCGCGGACGTGATCCAGCGCGACTTCACGGCGCACGCGGAGCTTGCCCAGACGGAGAGCGGCGCCACGACCGGGACCGCGCGCGGGATGCAGGTCGCGGTGGGGGTGGCGCGCTTCCGGCGGTATGCGAAGGGGGCGCTGGAACCGGTCGAGCAGGGGCTGCCGCCGCAGATCAACGAGGCGGGGCCGATGGGGAAGGCGGCTGTGCTGGGTGCTCTCGCGGCCCGCCGGCCCGTCGGCGTCGTCACCTGCATCACCTCGTACAACAACCCGTGGGCGAACCCGGCGGGCAAGGTCGCTCCGGCCCTGGCGATGGGCAACACCGTCGTCGTGAAGCCCGCTCCGCAGGACCCGCTGTCGGTGTACCGGATGGCGGCGGCGCTGGCGGAGGCGGGCGCGCCGCCGGGGGTGGTGAACGTCGTGAGCGGCGCATCCGCGGAGGCCGGCGAGGCTGCCGTGGACTCGCCGGACGTGGACATGGTGAGCTTCACGGGCTCCACGGCGGTCGGGCAGCGCATCGCCGAGGTGTGCGGACGCGGGATGAAACGCCAGCTCATGGAGCTGGGCGGCAAGGGCGCCGCGGTGGTCTTCGACGACGCGGACCTGGACTCGGCGGTGGCCGGTATCGGCACGACGTACTCCTTCTACAGCGGGCAGATCTGTACGGCGCCGACGCGGGTGATCGTGCAGAGAGGGCTGTACGAGGCGCTGGTGGAGCGGCTGGCGCAGTACCTGGGGCACCTCAAGGTCGGCGACCCCCGTGCGCAGGGGACGGTGGTCGGACCGGTGATCTCGGCCGCGCACCGCGACCGGATCGAGTCCTATGTGGAGCTGGGCAGGAAGGAAGGCGCACGGGTCGTGGTGGGCGGTGAACGGCCGTCCGCTCCGGGGCGCGGCTTCTACGTCGCGCCGACGCTGCTGGCCGACTGCACCCACTACATGCGGGTCGTGCGGGAGGAGATCTTCGGTCCGGTCGTCGTGGTCGTGCCCTTCGACGAGGAGGAAGAAGGGGTGGCCCTCGCCAACGACAGCGACTACGGGCTCATCGACTATGTGTGGTCCGGCGATATCGCCCGCGCCTTCCGGGTGGCCCGGCAGCTGCGGGCCGGCGGGGTCGGCGTGAACACGGTCGGCCGGAACATGGAAGCGCCCTTCGGAGGCTTCAAGAAGAGCGGGGTCGGGCGGGACGTGGGCTCGTACGCGCTGCACGCGTACAGCGAGCTGCAGGCGATCGTTTGGCCGGGGTGAGGGCGGAGCCGGGGGGCGGGTGTCGGGGGTGCCGGGGGACGTGGACCGGGGGCGCTGTTGTGCAGGGAGGGGGAGGGAGGGGGAGGGCTTCGTGGGGTCTTCAGGAGTCCGACGGGAAAATTTGGAAACGGGGTAAAACGGACAGCGCTGCGGTTCTCGCAATGCGGAAGATGTATGTCGAAACGATTAAGTCAAAGGCTCAACTTGTGATTCGGTTCGTGTTGCATGGCTGATTGGCCGGTGATGCCTGTGTAGTGAAGGCCGGATGTGCGGAGGATGACCTTCCGGATACGGATACAGCAGCGCTTAACGTCCTGTTCATGGTTCGACCAGTGGCCGCAGGCGTCGCCGTGCCGTGAGGTCGAGCAGCTCCTCCAGCACGGGCCCGCCGGCCCCGTTCCGGGTGATGAGCGGGATGAGCCAGAAGCCGGCGACACCGATGTTCTCCACCGCGAGGCGGCTCGGGGCTACGGCAGAGGCGGCCTGCCGGGACGAGGCGCCGTACGTGACCAGGCGCCCGAGGTACCCGAGTGCGTCCAAGGCGGAGTCGAGGACCGGGCCACCGATGGCGTCCAGGATGATGTCGACGGGGCGGCCCTGATTGGCATCGAGGACCCGCTCCCGGTAGCCCTCCGCGTCGCCGTCGATCGCCGCGTCCGCGCCGAGTTCGAGGGCGAAGGCGCGCTTCGCCTCCGATGACGCCGTAGCGATGACACGTCCTGCGCCGAACTCCCGGGCCAGCTGGACGGCGAGACTGCCCGTCCCGCCCGCGGCGGCATGGACCACGACGCTCTCGCCGGGCCGCACGCGGGCGACCGACCGCAGCACATGCCACGCCGTCAAACCCTGTACGAGCAGAGCCAGCGCCTCGCCCGCGCTCACCCCCTCCGGTAACGCGACCAGATCACGGTCGGGGACGACCGTCCTCGCCGCATAGCCACCCTGCACGACATAGCCGAGGACCCGCCGGCCGTCCGCGGTCCGGCCGACGACCTCCATGCCGGGGATCCGCGGCAGCGGGGCCCTTCGGTGCGTACCGACCGTCGGGTTGCTCGCCCGCGATCTGCTTGATGTCGCCGAAGTTGACGCCCGCTGCCTCCACCTCGACCAGGGTCTCGCCCGGCCCCGCCACCGGGTCCGGCACATCGGCCTCCGTCAGCACCTCCGGGTCACCGAATCGCTCGAACTGCATTGCACGCATGAAGGCCCCTCCCGGACTGGTCATGATTCCCCGCGACTGGTCCCGATCCCCGCCAAACTACGTGGCCTCCGGCCGTCGCGGCGGGCACTCATGACGGGCACTCACATCGGCCCCCACGGCGCTGCACGGCGAACACCACCGGGGGCGCTCGCTCGCTGGGCCGGAATGGCCAGGCGATCTGCACGTCGACGGCCCGACAGTGATTCACGGCGAGCGGCCTGCGGCCGTTCGGCGAACCTCCGCCGGCCCGTCATCACCGGGCGGGGCCCGCGACCGGGTCGTTGAACCGGCTTACCCGCCACCCACCATCGCCGGGCACCGCCCACCAATGCCGGGCGCCATCCACCATTGCCGGCGCCACCCACCATCACCGGGCGGCGCCCGCGAGCCGGCGCCGATGAACCGGCTTATCCGGCCTGCGTGTTCACCCGACCGTCAGGACCGCCTTTCCGCGGATCTCGCGGTTGATCAGGGCGGTGGCGGTCTCGCCGGCCTGTGCCCAGTCCGCCACCCGGTCCACGCTCGACTCAAGGCGGCCCTCGGCGACGAGGCGGACGAGGTGGGCCAGATCGGGTCCCGTATCGCCGCCCGCCTGAATACCGATCAGCTTCAGCCGGCCGACGACCAGCTGGTACGGCTGGAGCGGCGTCGGCTCGGCCGAGGTGGCGCCGATGGAGATGACCGTGCCGTCGGGGGATATCCGGCCGAGCAGCTCGCCGAGCAGTGCGCCCCCGACGTTGTCCAGCACCACGTCCACCGGGTCGCTGAGATCAGCCGCACCGGTCAGAACATGGTCCGCGCCGAGCGCCGCCAGGCCCGCACCGCGCGCCGGGCTGCCGACGAACGCGACCACCTCGGCGCCCGCCTGGTGGGCGAGTTGGACGGCGAAGCGCCCCACGCCGCCGGACGCGCCAGTGATGGCGACGCGCTGTCCGGGCCGCACCCCGGCCGTGCGGAGCGCGCGCAGCGCCGTGAGTCCGGCCACGGGGAGGGCGGCGGCCGTCGTGAAGTCCACCGAGTCGGGTAGCACGGCGAGTTCATCGACCGGGACGGCGCGCAGCTCGGCCCAGCCCGCGTTCCAGCCCCAGGTGATGACGCGGTCGCCGGGCTTGGGGCCGCGGCCACTGGCGGCGGCCCGCTCGACCACGCCGGCGGCGTCCCAGCCCGGGACGGTGCCCTCGGCGTCGTCGTCGGACTTGGGCAGCTCACCGTAGTTCAGCGATATCGCGCTGATCTTGACCAGCACCTCGTCGGGGCCGGGAACGGGATCGGCGACCTCGCCCAGGGCAAGCCGGCCGGGTACGGAGTGATCGACAACAAGGGCACGCATCGGGATTCTCCCTAAGGGGTGGCGCTGACGCTGACGCCCTACGTAACCGGCGGGTCACTCCGGTTATTCCGGCTTTCGTCGGCGCCCGGTTCCTCTCAGCGCCGCGCTCAGCCCCAGTGGCCGAGGAAGACCGGGTTGGTTATGGCCGCCATGGGGCCCGGCAGACCCGCAGTCGTCGACGGGTGGCGGACTTCCGCGCGTATATAGGCGGCGTAATCCGGGGTGGTCTGCCAGCTGACGGTGCCGTCACCCGAGGCGGGCAGCGGGGTCGAGTACAGCCGCCCCTGGTCGGTGACGAAGGAGACCGTGCAGCCCGGAGCGCCGGACACCTTGAGGTGCGCCGTGACCTTCGCCGTACGGGGGGCCTCCAGGCGCTCGGCGATCCCGGCGTGTTCGCCGCGCTCACCGGTGACGGAGAAGGCCAGATCGACCTTCGATGACTCGGCGATCCAGACCCGGCCGGCCCGGATGCCGTCCTGCAGGGCACGGCGCGAGAGATCGTCGGCGAGCACCACGGTCTGCGGCAGGCCCACGACATCCGGGGCGCGGTGGGCGTCGCTGTGGCCGACGGCCGGCAGCCAGTCCGCGCGGCCACGGGTGTGTGCGACCAGGGTGTTGTCCCACTCGGCGAGGGTGATCTCGTCATCGGGGGTGTACGGGCCGTTCCAGACCTCCACCGCATCGGCTTCGTTCAGCCCGAACTTCCAGTTGCAGCCGATGCAGGTGGCGTGTGGATGTGCCGGAATGACCAGACCCCCGGCCCGCCGGATGGCGCGCGCGAACTTCCCGAAGGCATTGTCGCGGGCCCGGTAGCGCCAGTCGATGAAGACCTCGGGGTCGGTGCCCATCGCCACCACGTGCCCATTACGGGTGGTGACCTCCTCGCCGGTCAGGATCAGCAGGTCATCGCCCCACAGGCCGTCCCAGGCGCGGTGCGCGGAGGTGGTGTTGTGCTCGGAGGTGTTGATGAAGTCCAGCCCGGCGGCGCGGGCCAGCGCCGCGATCTCGGCGGGGGTGCGTTTGCCGTCGGAGTGGACGGAGTGCAGATGGCTGTCGCCGCGGTACCAGGCGCGGCCCCGGCCCCGGGCACGCTCGGGCGGATGGACGGGTGCCGGGGTGTGTCCCTGGGGCCCGTACCGCAAGGTGATCGTGACGTCGTAGGACAGCCCCTGTGGCGCGACGGTGTACGGCCCCAGGGTGATGTGCCAGGTGCCGGCGTTGACGGGACCCGGCAGATATCCGGGGGTGGCCTCGTCGGCGCGCAGGAAGAACTCCGTACGCGCCCCGCCCGACCAGCCGCGGAAGCCGGCGCCGCCGAGGTCCGTGCCCCGCTCGTCGAAGATGCCGATGTCGCAGGCGTTGCCGGTCGTGCCCTCGGGGACCGCGGGCTTGTCGTAGCTGTAGGCAACGGCGATCTCTCGGACCCTGTGCGGCACCTCGACCGGCAGATACACGAAGTCCGGCGCGCCCGTGGGCAGATGACCGGTCACCCGCCGGGTCCGCTCGCCCGGCCCGCCTCCGGACAGCCCGGCAGCGGGCGTTGCGTCGGCGAAGCTCACACGTCCGAGCGTAAGCGCGCCCGTCGCGCCCGCAACCGCTGAAAGTCTCAGAACATCGCGCCGTTCCATCCCCACCCCCGTGCCGTGTCGTGCTCGTCCGATTCCGCTGCGCGGCCGGCTCGTTGCACTGCGTGAAAACTGTTGTACGCGCGTGTGACGGAGAGGGAAAGGGCTGTGGATAACCGTCGGGCGGTGAGGCAACATTCGCTCACTCACACACCCGACGCGGAGGTGGCCAGCATGCGGATCGCGACCACGATCTTCCTGACCGACGAGACCATCCGGCCGG
Organism: Streptomyces sp. NPDC048434; assembly: GCF_043200375.1. Lineage (NCBI taxonomy): Bacteria > Bacillati > Actinomycetota > Actinomycetes > Kitasatosporales > Streptomycetaceae > Streptomyces > Streptomyces sp. NPDC048434. The sequence continues at coordinate 68,471 of NZ_JBICXQ010000017.1, forward strand.
ACCGGCTGGGGCACGAGCTGGAGCAGCGCGGATTCGCCGGCCTCTATCTCCCCGAGCACACCCACATCCCCGCCAGCCGGGACACCCCCGCCCCCATGGGCGAGCCGCTGCCCCGCGAATACGGCCGCACCCTCGACCCGTTCATCGCGCTCGGACAGGCCGCCGCGGTCACCGAGCGGCTCGCCCTCGGCACCGGCATCACCCTCGTCGCCCAGCACGACCCGGTCGACCTCGCCAAGCAGATCGCGACCCTCGACTTCCTCTCCGGAGGCCGCTTCACCCTCGGCATCGGCTACGGCTGGAACGTCGAGGAGGCCGCCGATCACGGGGTCGAGTGGTCGACCCGGCGCGAGCTGACCCGCGACAGGGTGGCGCTGATGCGCGCCCTGTGGGCCGACGAACCAACCGCGTACAAGGGCGCCTTCGGGTCCGTACGGGCCTCCCTCGCCCACCCCAAGCCCGTACACGGCGCGCCGCGCACCCTCCTCGGCGGCGCGGCCGGCCCCAAGCTCTTCGGGCAGATCGCCGAGTTCGCCGACGGCTGGCTGCCGATCGGCGGCCGGGGGCTGACGGAGACCGTTCCCGTGCTGCGGCGGGCGTGGTCGGACGCCGGGCGTACCGGCGAGCCGGTCGTGGTGCCCTACGCGGTCCAGCCCTCGGCCGGGAAGCTGGCGCACTACAGCGAGCTGGGTGTGCAGGAGGTGGTGCTGCAACTGCCGCCCGCCGGAGAGGCCGAGGTACTGCGGACGTTGGATGACTTCGCGCAGTACTTGTGACCTGTGACGTGGCGGTGACCCGTGACGTGGGGGTGGCTTGTGACGGAGGGGAGTGCGCCGTGCGTGATGGGTGACGGGTGCGAACCGGAGGCGGGGCCCGGGGGAGGCTCTTTTGCGGGCCTGCTCCAGGGCCTCGGCCGGGCCTAGTACCAGCGGTGTACGGCTCTTCCTCCCAGGTCGGTACCGGAGACCGATCCGCGCCGGCCTCTGCGGTCGTAGCGTCGAAGGTGCAGGGCCGCGGATCTCTCAGCAGACCGGCGACCCGTGGAGAACGGTGAACGGTGAACGGTCAAGAAGATCAACGGTCCAAGAAGGTCAACGGTCCGCGCTGATTCAGCAGATCAGGGGCCACGTTGATCACTCGGCCAGAGAGATCAAGGAGATCCCATGCCTCGCCTCGACCACACGATCGTGCACAGCAAGGACCGTTTCGCGTCCGCCCGGTTCCTGGCCGACCTGCTCGGCGCGCCCGAACCCAAGGCCTTCGGTCCTTTCGCGGCCCTCAAGCTCGACAACGGAGTGACCCTCGACTACGCCGAGCATGTAGCCGGCGACGAGTTCGTCCCCACGCACTATGCGTTCCTGGTGACCGAGGACGAGTTCGACGCGATCTTCGCCCGTATACAGGAGCGCGGGCTGCGGTACTGGGCCGACCCCATGCACAACAAGTCTCAGGAGATCAACACCCATGACGGTGGCCGTGGTCTCTACCTCAACGACCCCGACGGTCACAACATGGAGTTCTTGACCCGGACGTACTCCGAGGAACTGCTGGCCACCATGGCCGGCAAGTAGGCGTGCGGCGCGCCGCCGCCGGGAAGTGCCCCTGAGCGCGTGGTAGGGAACCACCGCCCGTAGTGATCAGTGGCACATCAACCAGCCGATCTCCGGCGGCGGCGCTGTCGGTGGGCGCTCGTATCCTCGGAGGATGACTTCCAGCGCGCAGGGACCTGACCAGGCATCCGACCAAGGGACCGACCGCGAAACGGGCACCGGGCCCGCCCCTCGGAGCGGGCCGACGGCCAACGCGATGCGCCGCGCGCTCAAGCGGGCCCGCGACGGTGTGGCGCTGGACGCCGGAGAGGCCGCGGTATTGCTGCAGGCGCGCGGCGCGGACCTCAGGGACCTGTGCGCCTCCGCGACCCGGGTGCGGGATGCCGGCCTGGAGGCCGCCGGCCGCCCCGGAGTCATCACGTACTCGCGCGGAGTCTTCATCCCCCTGACGCGCCTGTGCCGGGACAAGTGCCACTACTGCACGTTCGTCACCGTCCCCGGCAAGCTGCGCCGCGACGGCCACGGGATGTTCATGTCGCCCGACGAGGTGCTGGACATCGCCCGACGCGGCGCCGAACTGGGCTGCAAGGAGGCTCTCTTCACCCTGGGGGACAAGCCGGAGGACCGCTGGCCGGAGGCCCGCGAGTGGCTGGAGGCACATGGCTATGACGACACGATCTCGTACGTCCGCGCCATGGCGATCCGCGTCCTGGAAGAGACCGGTCTGCTGCCGCACCTCAACCCCGGGGTGCTGTCCTGGACGGACTTCCAGCGGCTCAAGCCCGTCGCCCCGTCCCTGGGGATGATGCTGGAGACGACCGCCGAGCGGCTGTGGAGCGAGCCCGGCGGTCCCCACTACGGCTCGCCCGACAAGGAACCGGCCGTCCGTCTGCGTGTCCTGGAGGACGCCGGCCGCTCCAACGTCCCCTTCACCACCGGGCTGCTCATCGGCATCGGTGAGACGTACGAGGAGCGCGCCGAGTCCCTCTTCGCGCTGCGCCGTATCCAGCGCGCCTACCACGGCATCCAGGAACTGATCATGCAGAATTTCCGCGCCAAGCCGGACACGGCGATGCGCGGAATGCCGGACGCCGAGCTGGAGGAACTGGCCGCGACCATCGCGGTGGCCCGGCACATCATGGGCCCCTCGACCCGAATCCAGGCGCCGCCCAACCTCGTCGACGGCGAGTATGCGCTGCTCATCGACGCCGGGATCGACGACTGGGGCGGCGTCTCCCCGCTGACCCTCGACCATGTGAATCCCGAGCGCCCCTGGCCGCAGATCGACGAGCTGACCGAGCGCTGCGCCGCGGCCGGGTTCGAGCTGCGCGAACGGCTCCCCATCTACCCGGAGTTCCTCCAGCGCGGCGAACCGTGGCTCGACCCCCGCCTGCTGCCCCATGTACGCGCGCTCGCCGACCCGGAGACGGGCCTGGCCGTGGAGGACGCCCCCGTCGTCGGCCGTCCCTGGCAGGAGCCCGACGAGGGCTTCACGATGGGCTCCTCGGGCCGTACGGACCTGCACCACACCATCGACACCGAAGGCCGCACCACCGACCGCCGCGATGACTTCGACGAGGTCTACGGCGACTGGGAGGCGCTGCGCGAGGCCGCCGCCCCCGGGATGGCGCCGGAGCGCATCGAAACCGACGTACGACAGGCGCTGGCGCAGGCCGCCGAGGACCCCACCAAGCTCACCGACGCGGAGGCGCTGGCGCTGCTGCACGCCGACGGGCCCGCCCTGGACGCCCTCTGCACCATCGCCGACGAACTGCGCCGCGACACCGTGGGTGACGACGTCACCTACATCGTCACCAGGAACATCAACTTCACCAACGTCTGCTACACAGGCTGCCGCTTCTGCGCGTTCGCCCAGCGCCGCACCGACGCCGACGCCTACACCCTCTCGCTCTCCCAGGTCGCCGACCGCGCCCAACAGGCGTGGGAGGTAGGGGCGGTAGAGGTGTGCATGCAGGGCGGCATCCACCCCGACCTGCCCGGCACGGCGTACTTCGACATCGCGCGCGCCGTGAAGGAACGCGTGCCCGGTATGCATGTGCACGCCTTCTCGCCCATGGAGGTCGTCAACGGCGCGACGCGTACGGGGCTGTCCATCCGTGAGTGGCTCACCGAGGCCAAGGCCTCCGGGCTGGACACCATCCCCGGCACCGCCGCCGAGATCCTCGACGACGAGGTCCGCTGGATCCTCACCAAGGGCAAGCTGCCCACCGCCACCTGGGTCGAGGTCATCAAGACCGCCCACGAGCTGGGGATCCGCTCGTCCTCGACGATGATGTACGGCCATGTCGACCAGCCGCGCCACTGGCTCGGCCACCTGCGTCTGCTGGCACAGATCCAGCAGGAGACCGGCGGCTTCACGGAGTTCGTCACCCTCCCCTTCATCCACACCAACGCCCCCGTCTACCTCGCCGGCATCGCCCGCCCCGGTCCCACCACGCGCGACAACCGCGCGGTGACGGCGATGGCCCGGGTGCTGCTTCACCCGCACATCACCAACATCCAGACCAGCTGGGTCAAGCTCGGCACGGAAGGCGCCGCCGAGATGCTCCGCTCCGGCGCCAACGACCTGGGCGGCACGCTGATGGAGGAGACCATCTCCCGGATGGCGGGGTCGAGTTACGGCTCCTACCGCTCCATCCAGGACCTCATCGCCATTGCCGACCAGGCCGGCCGCCCGGCCCGCGCCCGCACCACGACCTACACCCCGGTCACCGAAGAACGCCGGACCGCCGCCCTCGCTTCGGACGGCCATCTCCCGGAACTGCTGCCCCTGGTCGAGTAGAGCGGCCGGGCCGCGGAAATCCGCAGTTATCCACAGCCCCGGACCCGTCACTCCGCACACGGCTAATCTGCGAGAGCAGGGCGGTGGGACGACAGGGCGGCAAGGCCGACGCGGAGGGGGCGGAAGCGGTGGATCGCAGCAGATTGTCGCGGCAGGAGCTGATCCGGCTCCGGCGGCGGGAGGGGTTCGTCGGGCGGCGCGGCGAGATCGCCGCCTTTCGCGACAACTTCGCGCGGGCGGTGGAGGATCCGGCGCAGCAGTTCCTCTTCCATGTGCACGGCCAGGCGGGCGTCGGCAAGACGTCCCTGATCCGGCAGTTCGAGAGCGCCGCGCGCGAGCACGGCGCGCCGGCCGCGTACGTCGACGAGACGGTGCACGGCGTGCCCGAGGCGATGGCCGCGATCAGCGCTCAACTGGCCGCTCAGGGGCACCCCTTGAAGGCGTTCGACAAGCTGTGGGCCACCTACCGGGAGCGGCGCCACGAGGTGGAAGCGGCGGCCGTCGCCGCGGAGATGGCGCCTGCCTCGTCGAATCCGGGCGATCCCGAGGGTGGCGCCCCCTCGCCCGGCAGCGTGCTTGCCGCTCAGGCCGGGCTCGCCGGTCTGGGTCTGCTGCCCGGCGTCGGCGCCGTGACCGGAGTGCTGGACGCCCGCCAGGTGGCGCGCGGCGCGGACCGGCTGCGTGGTCTGGTCAGCGCCCGGCTGCGCAATCACGATGACGCGCAGCTGGTGAGGGAGCCGGTGGAGGTCCTGACCCCGGTGTTCGTACGGGAAGTGAGCTCCGTTGCCGACGAGGTGCCCTGGCTGGTGCTCTTCTTCGACACCTATGAACGGACAGGGCCGCTGCTGGACCTCTGGCTGCGCGACGTCCTGGTCAGCGATCGGTACGGGCCGCTGGCGCCCAACGTGGTGGTGACCCTGGCCGGTCAGACCGCACTGGACCGCCGGTGCTGGGCCGACTCCCTCGACTGTGTGGCGGACGTGCCGCTGGACACCTTCACCGAGGCCGAGGCACGGCAGTTCCTGGCCACCAGGGACATCGTCGACGAACGCATCGTCGAGGTGATCCTGCGGCTGTCCGGCGGCCTGCCGGTGCTGGTCTCCACCCTCGCCGAGAACCGTCCGCACGCCGCCGAGGCCGTCGACGACCCCAGCGACACGGCCGTCGAACGCTTCCTGAAGTGGGAGACGGACCCGGTGCGCCGTGAAGCGGCACTGGCAGCCGCCCTGCCGCGCCATCTGGACGAGGACATCTTCCGGGCCGCGGTGGACCCGGCCGCCGCGGAACAGTTCGGCTGGCTGTGCGGGCTGCCGTTCGTCGCCGACCGGGCCGGGCAGTGGCAGTACCACGAAGTGGTGCGTACGGCGATGCTCCGTCTGCAGCGGCGCAGATCCCCACAGACCTGGGCCGCCCGGCACCGCCATCTCGCCGAGACCGCCCGACGCAGCCGTGCGGAAGGCGCCGCCGACGCGAACCCGGCGGAGGCGGAGGCCTGGACCGATGAGCGCCTGCTGGAGTACCGGCTGCGGGAGATCTACCACTCCCTCTGCGCGGACCCGCGGCCGTCCCTCTCCCAGGCCCTGTCCGACACCCTGGACGCCGCCGAGCACGCACCGCCCGCCGTACGCAGAGTGGTGGAGACCATCCGCCAGGCCGGTGAGGACGCCGGAGACCCGGAGGCCGGCGACTGGGGCCGGCAGATGACCGCCGCGCTCACCGAGGACGGCGGCGGCCTGATCGCGGTCCTCACCGCTCTGCTCGCCCGCCCCGGTCAGGACGTGTCCCGGCAGGCCCGTATCCATCGCATCCGGGGCCGCGAGCACCGCAAGTCCGAGGCCTGGCCGCAGGCCTTCGCCGACTTCGACCGGTGCCTGGAACTGGAGCCGCGCAATGCCTCCGCACTGCTCGGCCGTGGTCTGACGCACCGCTATATGCGCTGCTTCGAGCGCGCTGCCGAGGACTACACCCGCGCCCTGGAGATCACCCCGGATTCATGGGATGCCGCCTCCCAACTCGGCGAGGTCCACCGCCTCCTGGGCCACTACGAACAAGCCGTGACCGAATTCGACCGGGCCCTGTCCCTCCAGCCCCGGCACGCCTTCAGCATTGCCAGCCGAGCCGTCTGCCTCCGTCGCCTCGGCCGTCACGAGGAAGCGCTGGCGGGCCTGGAACGCGCCATCGAGATCAACGCGGAGTACGCCTGGGCAATGGCCGAGCGGGGCGCGACCTACCGGGAAATGGGCCAGTACGACCTGGCCCTGGCGGAGTTCGACCGCGCCCTGGCAGTCAACCCCGCCTACGTCTGGGCCAACGCCCGTCGCGGCAGCACCCTCCGCGCCATGGGCCGCTACGAGGAAGCCCTCGCCGCCCTGGGGAGCGCAGCCGAAATCCAGCCGAACGACCCCTGGCTATGGGCCGAGCGCGGCAAGACCTGCCTGGAAGGCGGCCGCCACGAACAGGCGCTGGTGGAGGCCGACCGGGCCCTCACCGTCGACCCCGGCTATGCCTGGGCCCATATGGCCCGCGGTGTGGCTCTGCGCGCCCTGGACCGCCACGAAGAGGCACTGGCCGCTCTCGACCGGTCCCTGGAGCTCAACCCCGACGACGCCCCCGCATGGAGATTGCGGGGCGAGCTGGCCCGCCACCTGGGCCGTCATGACAGTGCTCTCACGGACCTTGACCGGTCGATCGCCCTGGACCCCGCAGACGGCCAGACGTTCGCCCAACGTGGCAAAACCCATCTCTTACGGGGCGACGACGCCCGCGCCCTCGCTGACTTCGACCGCGCCCTCGCCGACGGCGAGCTGACCGCCACCCTCCTGGCGCTCAAGGCCGGCTGTCTGCGCCGGTCAGGTCACCTCGACGCGGCACGGGAGGCGGTCGAAGCGGCGCGGGCAGCGCTGGATACCGGCTCCGAGGAGCCATCGGCCGCGCTGATCGTCCGCTACGAGGCAGCCATGCTCGCCGGCCTGCCCAGCGGCGCGCACGCGCCCGCTGCCGTCACGGACGCCTGGGAGGAGCTGCGGGCCGAAAGAGTTCCCCCGCGCACCGGTGGCGAAGACCCGTCGGACATCAACGGCAACGCCGCCGCTGACCGCAACGCCACCCCAAGCGGCAACGCCACACCCGGCCGCAGTGCCAGATCCGGCCCCGACGTCATCCCCGACCGCATCGCCGCCCCTGACGACAACACCGTCCGCAGCGCCGCAGCCAACGACGACTCCGCCGCCCACAGCCGCCACGCCCGCGGCGCCCCGCTGATGGGGACGGCCGTGGTGGCAGTCGTCAGCCGTTGTGCCCTCGGCGACTGGTCGGGTGCCGAGGCGTTCACCGCGGTGCTGCTGGACGGCTGCCCATGGGAGACAGTGGCCGAGACCGAACGAGGGGTGCGTGACCTCATATCCCTGCCGGGCGCGGATACCGACCGGCTGGAGGCGCTACGCGGCCAGCTGATACGCCATATGCAGGAGACGGCTCCCGATCCGGACGGTCGTGACAGTCCAAGGCGGAGCGCCCCCGGGCACGCATAACGAGGCGGCCGGGTGCGGCGGCCGGACAGACGCCACCGCTGAGACTGACGAAGCTGCTGAGGCTGACGCACCTGCTGGCACCGGCGTACTACCTGGCACCGGCGTGCCTGTTGGCACCGACGTACCACCCGACGCCGACGTACCTGCTGGGAGTGAAGTGTGGCCGCCGGAGCTGACGTAGGCGTAGGTGCAGGCACCGACGCGACCACCCGGGCCGCGAGCGACTGCGGTGTTCTGGCAATGCAAAGCACCTGAAGGGAAGGTGATCCGGCAATCTCTTCGCTGCTGTCAACTGCCCCGAGCCGGTGGGCCCGCCGTCATCCGTCGGGCGAACCCGGAACCACCGGATCGGCCGGTGGGTCGGTCGGCCGGTCGGCCGGGTTCTTTACTCTCCCTCGTACTCGGCCTCGTGCTGCAGGATGCACTGCTGCCACTGCGACAGTGCCTCTTCGCGGTCGCCTCCGCTGTCCTGGGCGGCGACGATCAGTGCGTCGGCAGCCATGGCCGCAAGCCGTACCGCGATATGGCAGACATCGCTTTGGGGGAGCGGCCGGAGGAGTTCCACCGCGCCGTCGCTGTCTCCGGAAAGCGCGGAGGCGACGACAGCCATGGTGGTGCGATCCCACTCGTACTCGGACATGGGGAGAGCATGCCCAGCGCGCGCCGCCGCCATCATCGAACGAATGAGCCCTCCGACGGGGCGGGGCAGGAGGGAGTGACGGGTGTGGTGTCGGATCTGACGTCGGGGGAGGCCGGGGACTCTTCGCACCCGGCCTGTCGGGGAGGCTGCCGGCCGCCGGGGAAGAGGGGGCCGCCGCCCGACTGACCGGCCCTCTTCAGCCCAGTTGGCGTATCGGGCTGCCTGCCAGGAAGGCGGTGATGTCCTCGACAGCCTGTTGGAAGTAGCCCTCGTAGTTGCGGCGGGTGACATAGCCGAGGTGGGGCAGGGCGAGCACGTTCGGGAGGGTGCGCAGGGGGTGGTCGGCAGGCAGCGGCTCATGGTCGAAGACGTCCAGGCCGGCGCCTGCGATCCAGTTCTCCCGCAGCGCCCGGAGCAGCGCGGGCTGGTCGACGATGGCGGCGCGGGAGGTGTTGACGAGGTAGCCGGTGGGCCGCATCCGGCGGAGCTCATCGGCGCCGAGCAGGCCGCGGGTGCGGTCGCCGAGGACGAGGTGTACGGAGACGAAGTCGCTGGTTTCCAGGAGCTCGTCCTTGGTGGCGGCGGCATGCACGCCCGCCTCTGCGGCGCGTTCGGCGGTGAGGTTCTGGCTCCAGGCCGTCACGTTCATGCCGAAGGCCTGGCCGATCCGGGCGACCCGGGTGCCGATCTTGCCCAGGCCGAGCAGCCCGAGCGTACGGCCGTGCAGGTCGGTGCCGAGGGTGCTCTGCCAGGGGCCGCCGTCGCGTATCGCGGTGCTCTCGGTGACCACATTGCGGGCGAGGCCCAAGATCAGCGCCCAGGTCAGTTCGACGGGCGGCTCGGTGTTGCTGGCCGTACCGCAGACGGTGACGCCGTGCTGGGCGGCGGCTTCCAGGTCGATGGCGGCATTGCGCATTCCGGAGGTGATCAGCAGCCGGAGGCGGGGCAGCCGGGCGAGGAGCGAGGCGGGGAACGGGGTGCGTTCGCGCATCGCGACAACGATCTCGCAGTCGCCGATCGCCGAGACCACCTCGTCCTCGGAGCGGAAGGGCTGCCGCAGCGTACGGACGTCGACGGCACCCGCCAAAGCGGACCAGTCGGCCATGGAGAGGGCGACGTCCTGGTAGTCGTCGAGTACGGCACAGCGCGGAGTCATGCGGATTCTCCCGAGAGGTGTGACGGATGACCGGGTGGTGCTCAGGTTGGACGGTGCTCAGGGCGGACGATGCTCAGGCCGGACGGTACGGCCCTGTACCGAGCGCCCAGTATTGAGCCGCCCTGCGCTGAGCTGCCCCGGACTGAGCTGCCGCGCAGCGAACCGCCCGAACCGCCCCGCCCGAATCGCCCCGCACCGAGCCGGCCAAGCCGTACCGATGAAGCCGTACCGATGGAGCCGATTCGACCAAGGTCGTATCGGCCGAGCTCATACCCATCGGGACCGTACCGGTCAAAAGCCGCCTTATGAGTGAGTGGTCGCATTACTCTCCTGGGCAAAAATTGATCAATCCTGAACGATTACAGTGCTGCCCCAGGGGCCTCTGCTAGGTCCCGGAACGTTGTGAGCTTCAGGAGGGCGCAGTGAGCGCAGCTGGAGGCGGCGCCGCCATCTGGGGCCGCGCGGAGCAGCAGGACTTCCGCAGCCGGGTACGCGGATGTCTGCTCGGCGGTGCCATCGGCGATGCACTCGGCGCCGGTATCGAATTCGACTCGCTCGACGCGATCCGCTCGGCGCACGGCCAGGAGGGTGTGAGCGATTTTGTGCCCGCCTTCGGGCGGCGCGGCGCGGTCACCGACGACACCCAGATGACCCTGTTCACCATGGACGGGCTGATCCGGGCCCAGGTGCGCCGCGACACCGGGGCCTGGCATCCGCCCACCGACGTCCACCGCGCCTATCTGCGCTGGGCCGCCACCCAGAGCGACTGGGGCCCGGACGAGCGCAAGAAGGACGACGGCTGGCTCGCCCGCGAGGAGTGGCTGTACTCCCGCCGGGCGCCCGGCCGGGCCTGCTTGAGCGGCCTCGCGGACGAGGCGATGGGCACGCTGGAGGCTCCCAAGAACCCGGACTCGAAGGGCTGCGGCGCGGTGATGCGCTCGGCGCCGTTCGGGCTGCTGGTCGGCTGGGAACCGCAACTGGTCTTCCAGCTCGCCGCAGAGTGCGCGGCACAGACGCACGGCCACCCCACCGGCTATCTGGCGGCCGGCGCCTTCGCGGTCATCAGCCACTCGCTGGCCCGTGGCGAGGACCTCGACGGCGCCGTACAGAAGGCGCTGGCGCATCTGGCCACCCGCCCCGGCCACGAGGAGACCACCGACGCCCTCAAACGCGCGCTCGGCGCCGTACGGCAGGGCATGCCGACGCCCGCCCGGGTGGAGTCGCTGGGCGAGGGCTGGACGGCCGAGGAGGCGCTGTCGATCGGCGTGTACTGCGCGCTGGTCGCCGAGGACATCCGCCATGGCCTGCTGCTCGCCGTCAACCACAGCGGGGACAGCGATTCCACCGGCGCCATCTGCGGCAACCTGCTGGGCACCCTGCACGGCGAGACGGCGCTGCCACCGGTGTGGCTGGTCGAGCTGGAGGGCCGGGAGACGATCCTGCAGCTGGCCGACGACTTCTCGATGGAGATGACGCAGGGACCGGCGCTGCACGGCCCGGCCGGTTCGTCGCCAGGGTGGCTGGCCCGGTACCCACGGGCCTGACCGACCGTTTCCGGCGTCGGACCGTCACGGGCCCGGCGGCCGATGTGCCGATGGGCCCCGTCTCCACCGCGTCCTGCGTAGTGGTGCCACCTGGACGCATCCCCAAAAGCGGCCCGCGACGCATCCCCCAAGCGCCCCTGACGCGTCCCCACGGCATCCCCGGCGCCCACCGGCCGACGGCATCCCCGCCCCAACCGCCGACACACCCTGCGCCCCGCCCCAACCGCCGACAAGCCCTACGCCCCGTCTCCCGCCCCGTCGCCCGATCCGGTCCTCGTCCCGGCCCTCGACCCGTCCCCCTGCCCGGGAATCGACACCGAAGCAGCCCCCGCCGAACCCCCGTCGTCCGAGTTGATCCGCGCCAGCACCGCATCCCGCTCCGGCGTGTCCTCCGGCCGTACGAAGCCGAGGAGGAGAAAGAGGACGAGCGAGGTGGCGACCGGCGAGACGATCTGGATCTGCAACTGGACATCGCTCAGGCCGTAGTTGGTCAGCCAGAAGGCGATTAGACCGGCCGCCCACGAGCCCAGTGCCGCCGTGGGACCGGACTTGCGGAAGAACCGCAGCATCCCGAGCAGGAACGGGATGGAGATCGGCCCGACCAGCCCGGCCACCCACTTGATGACGACGGTGATGATGTCCTTGAACGTGGGGGAGTTGACCTGCGTGGCGATCGCCATCGACAGCCCCAGGAAGGCGACCGTCGACAGCCGGGCCGCCAGCAGCCCGGCCCGGTGCGACCAGTCGCGCGCCTTCGCCGAGAGTGCCGGCGCGATGTCCCGGGTGAACACCGAGGCGATGGCGTTGGCGTCCGAGGAGCACATGGCCATCGTGTGGGAGAAGAAGCCGACGATGACCAGGCCCAACAGTCCGTGCGGCAGCAGCCGTTCGGTGAGCAGCGCGTACGAGTCGGAGGCGTCCGGCTTCTGCGCCTTGATCAGCAGCGGTGCGACCCACATCGGGAAGAAGAGGACCGCGGGCCAGATGAACCACAGCGCCGCCGACAGCCGCGCCGAGCGCTTGGCCTCCCGGGCGCTGCGGGTGGCCATGAAGCGCTGGGCCTGGTTCCACATGCCGCCGCTGTACTCGAAGGTCTTGATGAAGAGGTAGGCGAGCAGGAAGGTCAGGGTGTACGGGCCGACGGTCGGCTGGGTGTGGTTGTCCGGCAGCTTGTCCCATACGGTCCACAGCGAGCTGAAGCCGCCCAGCCGGCCCATGACGATGACCAGCATCGCGACACCGGCCAGCAGCTGGATGACGAACTGCCCCAGCTCGGTGAGCGCGTCCGCCCACAGCCCGCCGACCGTGCAGTAGACGCCGGTGATCACGCCCGTGATGAGAATGCCCTGATGGAGCGAGAGGCCGGTAAAGACGGACAACAGGGTGGCGATCGCCGCCCACTTGGCGCCCACGTCCACGATCTTCAGCAGGACACCGGACCAGGCCAGTGCCTGCTGTGTCGGCAGGTTGTAGCGGTTCTTGAGGTACTCCAGCGGTGAGGCGACACCCAGCCGTGACCGCAGCCGGTTGAGCCGCCCCGCGAACAGCTGGGCGCCGATGGCGATGCCGATCGCGATGGGGAAGGACCAGGTGACATAGGAGGTGATGCCGTATTGGTAGGCGATGCCGGCGTACCCGGTGAACATCACCGCGCTGTAGCCGGACATGTGGTGGGAGATGCCGGACAGCCACCACGGCATCTTGCCGCCCGCGGTGAAGAAGTCGCTGACGTCATCCACCCGTTTGTGCGACCACACACCGATCGCGATCATCACGCCGAAGTAGCCGATGAGCACGGCCCAGTCGAGACTGTTCATGCCCCCTCCAGGGGTCCGCCTTGTGAACGTGAATCACTTCGCCGTGACGTCCTGTGGGGCGGTGTCCCCTACGGGAGTTGGGGACACCGGGGATTGAACCGCCCAACGAGCGGGCCGGTCAAGAGCATGGACCGGTCATGGATGTGAACGCAGGTCAGCAAAGCGAACGATTTTGCTTTCTCTTGACCTTCGAGGGCGTTGTCCCGGACGCGACGCCGAACCCACGATGAGCGCACACTTCGCCGGGCGCCGTTGGCCCGAACGCACGCACCGACAACAGCACCAACAGCCGTACGGGGCGCGGGATCCCGTACGGCTGCCCTGTCCGAACCGGTCCAGAACCAGGCTCAGTCCGAACCGGCCCAGCCCAGCTCAACCCGAAGCGGCCCAGCTCAACCCGGCCCGACCCGGCGCGAACCGGCCCGGCTCGGCCGGGCAGCCCGGCCCCTGGCTTGCCCTGCCCGTCCTGCCCACCCCACCCGGCCCGCACGCGAGGACAAGCCCGGCCTGCGCCGTCTCGTCCGGGAGAAGGGAGCCCGAGCGGGCTGTTACCGCATCAGCTCCCCCGCGTTGACCAGCAGCGACTGGCCAGTGATGGCGCGCGCCCGGTCGGAGGCCAGAAAGACCGCGCTCTCGGCCACGTCCGCGTCCGTCGCCAGCTCGGGCAGCGCCATCCGCTCCGTGAGCCGGCCCAGCACCTCGGACTCCGGGATGCCTTCACCGTGCGCCTGGAACCGTACGTACGCCTCCACCGGCGGGCCCCACATCCACCCGGGCTGCACGGTGTTGACCCGTATCCGGTCCGGTCCCAGCTCGCGCGCCAGCGAGTACATCGCCGAGACCAGCCCGCCCTTGGACGCCGCGTACGCCGCCTGCTGCACCTGCGACGGGGCGGCGACCGACGACTGGGTGCCGATCATCACCACCGAGCCACCGCCGCGCGCCACCAGGGACGGCAGGCAGGCGCGGGTCATCCGCAGCGTGCCGAAGAGGTTGACGTCCACGACAGCGCGCCAGGAGTCGAAGTCGGCGTCCCGCAGGCCCCCGAAGAGCGTGTCCAGCGCGGCGACATGGATCACCGCGTCGATGCCGCCGAACCGCTCCACGGCCAGTGCGGCCAGTGCGTCGCACTGCGCCTCGTCGCCGATATCAGTCGCCCGCCAGGCCGTCCGCTCGCCCGAAGGGTCGAGCTGTGCCGCTGTCTTGGCGAGATTCGCCTCCGTACGGGCTCCCAGCACCACCGAGGCGCCGTCCCGTACACAGGCCGCCGCGACCTGGTGGCCGAGTCCGGCCCCCACGCCCGAGACGATGACGGTCTTGTTCCGCAGCAGCATGTGTGCCTCCCGGCCGGGCCGCCCAGCTCACTCCTGATGGGCCGTCAGGTTAGGGCTGGGAGCCCGGGAAGGCCAGAGTCGTTCGCCGTGACGCCAGAGATCCAGGGTCCGGATCAGTCCCAGGCCGCATGCTCTGTCGCCTCGAAGCAGTACTTGATCCACTTGCCGATGCGGTGGGGGCTGGTCGACGGCACCGCGCAGAGCCGCACCCGGAAGGCGCTGCCGACGGTCGTCATGGCCGTGTACTTGTCGTGGTTGTAGTCGATCGAGGCACTGCGGGCCGATCCGCCCGCCACCCGGAGCGTCACCATGTCGCCGGGCTCGCCGTTGACGATCCGGCCCCATACGTCGCCGCAGTCCTTGCTGTAACGCAGCTGTATACGGACCGGGTTGCCCACGGTGGGTTCCCAGGTGACGGCGTCATAGGCGCACGCGGTGTCCTTGGGGTTCCTGCCGTCGCAGCCCGCCCCGGGGCAGCCGGGCGGTGGCTCCGCGAAGAGCTTGGGGAGCTGGTCGGCGCCCACAGTGGCGAGCGCCCCGGCGATTGCCGTGACGACGCCTACGACGAGAGCGTGCCGGGCGTGCGCACGCAGCCATGGGCCGACGCCGCGGAGCCGGGCGCGGGCGCGTTGCGGGAGGGAGGGAGATGGGCTCGTCGGGTCACTGTCGGGAGGGGCGAGAGCGGGATCGGTATCGGTATCAGGATCAGGATCCGTATCGGGGCTGAGGCGGCGATCGGGGCGGTACCGGGCAGGGAGTTCGTCGGCGGGTGCGTCCGCGGGTGCGTCCGCAGGGTCATCCGCCGGGCGGCCGCCCGCCGGGCCCTCAGCCGGGCGGTCCACCGGATCGTCCGGGCCACTGGTCATCCGGCCTCCTGGGAGGTTCACTGGAGGTCCACGTGCCGTGGACTTCCAGTTTCCGGCAGGGCGACGGCCACCCGGAAGTGCATTTTCCGCCGCGACGCTCACCGCCCGGCGCAGGCGCTGCCCTCCCGCGCTCACCCGTCCCGGCGCACGCCCTCCAGGGCCTTCTTCAGCCGCGCCAGACCCTCACGGATCTCGTCGGGGGAGTGCGTCACGAACGACAGACGGACGGCAGTCGCATCCGGCGGTCCCGCGAAGAATGGTGCTCCGGGGACGTAGGCGACGTCATGCCGCACCACCTCGGGCAGCAGCGCCGTTGCGTCGTACCCCTCGGGCAGGGTCGCCCACACGAACATGCCGCCGGCCGGCCGGTTCCACCGCGAGCCCTCGGGCAGCGCCGTGGGCAGCCCGTCGACCAGGGCATCCCGGCGCGCACGGTAGGCGTCCCGCACCCGCCGCAGATGCGCGTCGAGGTCGGCGACCGCCAAGTACCGTGCCGCGGCGGCCTGGTCGATGGTCGAGGTGTGCAGATCAGCGGCCTGCTTGGCGATGACACAGGCCCGCCGCAAGGCGGCCGGCGCGCGCAGCGAACCCAGCCGCAGGCCGGGCGCCATCACCTTGGAGAACGAGCCGAGCAGCGCCGTACGGTCCTCGGCCCCGGGGAAGGAAGCGACCCACGGCACCGGCGCGCCCTCGAAGCGCAGTTCGCCGTACGGGTCGTCCTCGGCGATCCACAGCCCCCGCCGGGAGGCGACCTCGGCGACCGCGGCCCGCCGCTCGGCGGACAGGGTGCGGCCGGTCGGATTCTGGAAGGTCGGCACGAGATAGAGCAGCTTGGGCCGCTCGCGCGCGGTGATCTCGTCCAGCGCGGCCGGGTCCAGCCCCTCGTCGTCGGTCGGCACCGGCACCACCCGGGCGCCGGTGAAGGAGAAGATCTGCAGCGCCGCGAGGTAGCAGGGGTCCTCGACCAGCACCACATCCCCCGGCTCCAGCAGGGCCGTGGCCAGCAGCGTCAGACCCTGCTGCGAACCCGTGGTCACCAGCAGGTCATCGGCGTCGGTGGGCAGCCCGCGCGCGGTGGTGCGCGCCGCGACGGCCGCACGCAGCGCCGGATCGCCCTCAGTGGTGGAGTACTGCAGAGCCCGCATCGGGTCCTCGGCCAGCACATGCTGGAAGGCAGCCGCTATGCCCGCCGCGTCGAACAGCTCGGGCGCGGGCAGCCCGCCGGCGAACGAGATGACCTCGGGACGGGCGGTGAGCGCCAGGATCTCGCGCACGGGCGAACTGCCGGTCCGCACCGCACGCGCGGCAAGCCCCGGCACGGCAGCGGCTGCATGGGCAAGGATCGCGTCCGACATGGCGGCTCCCATCGCTCGTGTCTGCGATTAACCGACGTTAGCTGCAGATAGCAGGCAGCTTAAGCGGGCCGGGGAACGGTGTGCAGGGGTGACCGCATGATGGGCTCTCTCATGAGGAAAGCCTCGGGTCGATGTCATACGGTCCGGCTACCGTGACGGTCAGAGGTCGACGACGTCGAAATCGAATGGGGGCGCGGAATGGATCCGTTGGTACTCGCGGCGGGAACTGCCTTGGTGAGCAGCATGGCAACCGATGCCTGGCAGCACGCCCGCGACTCAGCGGTGGCCCTGTGGCGCCGAGTGCATCCGGACCGGGTGCCCGCCATCGAGGCCGAGCTCACCGACGTCCGGTCGGAGGTGATCGCGGCCCGGGAAGAGGGTGATGCGCAGGCGGAAGAGGACCTGGCCGCAGACTGGCAGCGCCGACTGCGCAGGCTCCTCCGGGACGATCCGTCCCTCGCGAATGAACTGCGCCGCGTCCTGGACGAAGAGCTGAGTCCGCTGCTGGCCCCTGCCGAGCAGACCCGTATCGGCCAGGTGCAGATGACCGCGACGGCCTCCGGCCATGCTCGCGTCTATCAAGCGGGTGGTAACCAGACCATCCGGGAAGCGTGAGCGAGGACCGCGGCGGTTTTCCTGCGTCCTGTAGGGCGCACTCATGGAGCGAGGCAGTCAATCGGCGGGGCCGGCAGAGGAGTTCAGCAGAGTGTCGGAGCAGCACCCTCGGGGAAATATCGGGACTCCCGAAGTCGTGGCCCACGGGCACGGGAGGGTATTCCAGGCGGACAGAGATCAGCACATCACTGAGCATCATCACCATTACGGCAGTGATTCGACGGGGCAGGTCTTCCCTCAACAGTCTCCGGCGAGCATGGGAGCAGGCCCGGACTCGATTCGGGTACCCCTGGCTGCGCCGAAGCCGGTCGTCGTACGCAATCGGGACGAGGCGAAGGCGAAACTCCTGTCTGCCGTGACGACTCGGGACGGCGCACGGATCCATGTGCTGCACGGTATGGGCGGATGCGGCAAAACCACCCTTGCGCGATTCGTCTTCGACGAGACGGTCAGCGGCCGTGCCGTGGAGGGCTTCTGGGTGAATGCCGCCAGCCGTTCCGCGCTGCGTGCGGGCATGCTGTCCGTGGCCGCCGAGCGAGGTGCGACCACCGCGGAACTCGACGCGGTCCATCGAGGGCATCGGCCGGCCGCGGACCTGGTCTGGGGCTATCTGGACCGGCCGGGCATGCCATGGATGCTCGTGATGGACAACGCCGATGATCCCGCCTTCCTCGACGGCGGGTGGGTCAGAGCGAGCCGGCACGGGACCGTCCTGCTGACCACACGCCAGGCCCGTTCGTCCGTGTGGGCGGACGCCGAACTCCACCACATCGACCTCCTTCCGCCGCGGGACGCGGCCCTGGTGCTGAGTGACCTTGCGCCCTCCACGGGCAGTGACGAGGACGCACTGGAGCTGGCGCAGGCAGTTGGCCGTCTTCCGCTGGCTCTCACGCTCGTCGGGTCGCAGCTTTCCGATCAGCTGCTGGAGGCGGTGACGATGGCCGACTTCCGCCGTCGGCTCGCTCATGAACCGAGTGCGCAGATCGATAACGGGAGTGTCCCCTGGGACTCCGATATGCGGCGGACCCTTGGCAGCACCTGGCAGCTCTCGCTTGATGCCTTGGCGGAGCGAGGGCTGCCGGATGCCGGCACCCTGATGCGTTTGTTCAGCTGCTTCGCGCCTGATCCGCTTCCCATCAGCCTCATTCGGCCAGGAGAGTTGGAAGCCGCCGGTCTGGGAAGGCTCGAACCGCCGCTTTCCAGCAGCCGAGTTGCCGTGTGTCTGCGGGGACTCATCGGGCAGGCCTTGGTCTTCGTCGAGGACCATCCCGGCCAGGGGGGTGAACCGCCCACTCGTATCGTGCAGCTCCACGCGCTGGTGCTCGACACGGTCTTGGGGGGCATCCCCGCACGCATGCGTGCACCCCTGCTGGTTGCGGCTTCTTCGCTCTTCCTCCGGGCTCTTCCGGAGGAAGTCCCCACGCCCGCTGGAGATCGGATGCGAAACATGATGATCCCGCACGCTGTCCAGTTACTTCGGAACGCGGAGGCGGAAGGCGGCGAACAGGTCATCGCCGCCGCGTTGACGTCGGCCCGACGGCTCCGTGACGACTTGATGGCGCGAGGTGAGGAGCTCAGCGCGCATCCGCTGGCGCAACTTGTGGTCGACGTGGCCCAGCGGACTCTCCCGGCGGAGGACCCGGATTTCCTTGAGGACCGGCATCAGCTCGCCGGAACCCTTGTCTGGGCCGACGATCACGATGCGGCGATCTCCCTGCACCGTGAGGTGCTGACGCTACGCGAGCGCACTTTGGGTGCCGATTCCCCGGACACATTGCGCAGCGCACATGAGCTGTTCTTCGGCCTCTACTTCCTGGGCGACTGGCCGGCTGCCGAGCATACGATCCGCCGGGCCGCGGAAGGGCGGCAGCGGGTCTTGGGTGAGGGCCACCCCGACACCTTGCACAGCCGGGGCCTTCTGGCGGAGGTGCTGTGCCGCATGGGGGACGAGGAGGAGAACGTCCGGATCTCCGAAGAGATCTGTGAGACCAGCGAGAGGGTGCTGGGAGCGGAGCATCCCATCACCATCAGCAGTACCCTCACCAGGGCATTTGTGCTCGACGAAGTGGGCAGGCCGGCGGACGCGGAGGGCCCGGCCCGCCGCGCCCTGGAGGGCTGCAGGCGGGTCCATGGTGAGCAGCACTGGCTCGCCATGGCCAGCGCGAATCGGCTTGCCATGGTCCTTCGGGGCCTTGGCCAATGGGAGGAAGCCCAGCGGCTGGCGGAGGAGGTCCTCGGCGTTCGGCAATCGATGCTCGGGGAAGAGCACCACCACACGCTGCTCGTCCGCATCGAACTCGTGCGTATCGCGCATGTTGCCGGGCGCGCGGAAGAGGCGGTCCGGCGGGGGCGAGTGACGCTGGAGGCCTGCCGGCGGGTGCTCGGTGAAGATCACCAGGAGACGATCGACTGCCTCGCCGCGTTGCGCGCGGCGGAGAATGCCGTGCGGTAGCCGCACCCCTAGCCAGCAATCTGACGGGGCATCAAAATAATGTTCCGTCAGATTCGGCTGCTGTGGGGGTGTTGCAATGAGCGATGTCACGCACGTGGAGACGTATGCCCAGTTGGCCGGCGTGGGTCCCTACGGTGTCAGTCCGGGCCATGCGCTGATCACGATGGTGGAGCCGCACACCGGACATGAGCACGCCTATAACAGGTGGTACGAGGACGATCACTTCATCGCCGGAGCCATGGCCATGCCGTGGATGTACGCAGGCCGCCGATGGGTGGCGACGCGTGACCTCCAGCTGCTCAGGTATCCGACGGAGTCCGCAGTCGCCCGCCCGGTAACCAGCGGGTGTTATATCTCGACATACTGGGTGACGAAGGGGCGCTATAGCGAGCACCTCAAGTGGAGCGTGGGAATCAATCGGCGGCTCAATGAGGACGACCGCGTCTATCGCGACCGCACCCACATCTTTACGGCCTTCCACGAGCATGCCGCCACGGTCTACCGAGACGGCGCCGCCGGCCCCCGCGATTTTCATGCCTTGCATTACCCCTACGACGGTTTGGTCGTGGAGGTTATCGACACCGCCGATGCCCGTCAGCGTTCCGAACTTCTTGAGTGGCTGTGCGGGGAGCACCTCAGGGAAAGGCTGCCCGGATCCCCGGTGGCCATGGTGATGGCCTTTCGTCCCCACCCGCTGCCGGAAGACCGAATGTCATACGTCAAGCAGGTGGAGGGGGTGGAGAGTCGCGTGACGCTCCTATGGTTCCTGGAGCAGGACCCGCGAGCGTGCTGGAGCGAGCATTTCACGGGGCTCGATTCCCTCGTGGCGGCTCGTGGTCTCGGCTCTGTCGAATTGGTGGCGCCCTTCATTCCCACGGTGCCGGGAACGGACCGCTATGTCGATGAGCTCCGTTGAGCGGAGGCTCTGCCCGGGGAGAAGTGGAGGCGCAGACGGTCGAGGACTGGGCAGTGGGCGAGGCTGAGCCCCCTCGGCCAGGACGGCGGACCAGTCGAGAGGGCTCGTGTCGTGACGCGATGCGGTGGTGGCGTCAGGCGCTACCAAGGCGTCCGCGGTCGATATCCGAGAGCAAGGCCGTCCATGCCTGCTCCGAAAAGGAGAGGACCGGTCCGCGAGGCGCCTTGCTGTCGCGCACGGCTACCGCTGACTCGGTCAAGTCGGCGACCTCGACGCAATTTCCGTCCTTACCCGAGTATGTCGACTTCCGCCACTTCAGAGTCGTGTTGAGCTTCCTCGTCATTTTCACTCCCGTGCGTTCGGGTGGGTGAGAAGTGGTGACTTCTCGGAGTGCTGATGACGCTACGCTCCAACATCGCTAACGTGAGGAGCCGATCACTCGACCGGATGACAGATACCGGATTGCTCTTCCATCGAGGTGTGGTGGTGGTGTACTTTCCGCCCCGCGATCTCAGGTGGCGTACTCCTTGGCCACGTCTGAGATGAATTTTCTGGTCTCGTCCGCATTCAGCGCCTGAGCCCGGAGGTGCTCGTACATGATCCCGTACTTGTGGACGTCTCCATGCTTCTCCAAGTAGAGGTCACTGGTGACACCTTCCAAATAGACCGTGGTCGAGTCCGAGGGGTCGTCGAACTCCAGGATGGAGAAGGTCCCGGTCATTCCGGGGTGTGACCCCACCGTGTACGGGACCACCTGGAGGGTGACATGGGGGAGCTGGCTCAACTCGACCAGGTGCTCCAGCTGTTCGCGCATCGTCTGCCGGTCGCCGACGACCCGGCGGGTGGCCGACTCGTCAATCACGGCCCAGAAGCGGAGTGGGGTCTCGGATGCGTGCAGCCGCTGCTGTCGCTTGAGGCGCACGCCGACCCGGCTCTCGACGTCCTCCGGAGTGGCCTCGGGCCACATCCCGCGGATCACGGCCTCCGCGTACTCAGGCGTCTGCAGGAGGCCCGGAACCAGAAGTGACTCGTAATTCCGCACGGAGAGCGCATCCGATTCCAGGCCGATGTAGACGCTGTAGCTCGGTGAGAGGCTCCCGAATGCATGCCACCAGCCTTGCTGGCGGGACTCCTTGGCCATTTGCATGAGGGATTCGACCATGTGTTGGTCGGAAACCTCGTACACCCCGCACAGATCGCGGACATCGCGCTGGCTGATGCTGCGACGGCCGTTCTCCAGTCTGCTGATCTTCGACTGCGAGACGAGCAGCCGGTCCGCCACCTCTTCTGCCGTCATGCCTTTGGCCTCTCGAAGCCTGCGCAGCTCCTGGCCCAATCGGCGTCGCCTGACGGTGGGGTTGACGTTGGACGCCACGCTAAGTGCACCTCCGGCTCCGTACTGCTGTTTTCTGCTCAGCAGACTGCCACCAACGGTCCGCGCCGCGCTGGCAAATGGCCGGACAAGGGGGTCACGTTGGAATTTTGGGGCCGGAATCGCGAAAATGCGCCCGCGCAGGCGCGGGGGGGGGGGGGGGGGGGGGGGGGGGGGGGGGGGCGGGGGGGCGGGGGGCGGCGCCCCCCCGGCCCGCGCGCGGCCCCGG
>NZ_JBICXQ010000017.1:90659-179675 GCF_043200375.1 Streptomyces sp. NPDC048434
TCGGCCCGGCCCCCCGCCCCCCCCCCCCCGGCGCGCCGGGGGGGGGGGGGGGGGGGGGGCCGGCCCCCCGGGCCCCCCCCCCCCCCCCCCCGCGCTTCTTGCTGCGGCTCCCGAACGGGATGGTGGGGACGGTGGTGCCGGTGCTGTACCGGTGGTGCGGGAGACGCCGTCCGGCGTCCTACGGCGTCAGCGGGCGCCTACCCGGGCCATCCGGCCGTGGCCGTGCCGCGACTGACCCGGCGCGCCGGCCGGTTCCGCCGTGGCCCGGGCAGCCGGTTGCCGTACGGCTCCCGCTGCAGCGGCCTGCGGCCGCCGTGGCTGCACCGCGGCGCCGTTCTGCACATCCATGACGGCGTGTGCGACCAGCCCGCCCATCGGGTCGTGTCGGATCAGATCCCGGAGACGGGAGCGCGATGAACGCCCTTCGTTCCCTGGGTACAGATGCTTGCCGAGACCGACCGCATGGGCCAGCGCGGCGAGCGCCGCGGTCCGCGGGTCCGGGGGTACGCCGGTGCGGATCGCGTTGTCCAGCCGGGCCTTGATTTCCCGGCTGATGGCTGTCTCCGTCGCCTGGTAGCGCGTCGTCGGCAGCACCCCGCACATCTGTCCCGCCACGGCATGCACCATGCCGCACCGTTCCAGGTGCGTGAGGTAAGTCTGGCGCAGCCCCAGTCGGGGCCCGCCGATCCAGTGGACCGCGCGCACCGGGCTGCCGCGTCGGCGCAGCAGTTCGAGCGCGGAGTCCAGAGTCGGATCTCCTGTCGGCCGTGCCATCACCACGGCGATACGATCCCCATCTGGGGCTATCCGTCCTGCCAGAGCCAGCTCTACTAGCTGGGCCCCGGCCAGGCCGAGGTCGAGCGACTGCGGCTGCGCTGTGGTACCCGTCGTCGGGTCCAAAGCGAGCAACAGAAGCTCCTCCGGAATTGTTCTGCGGCTCCTGCCCATCCATGCCTCCCCGCGTGGATGAATGACAGGGTGACCCCTCTCACATTCATCTGTCGAGGGTGCGTGGGGGGTTCGGTAGGGAACCGGTAGGTATGTCTTTCTCGTCTTGCACGTCGGCGACATCTTTCTGTGGGGTGCGGCGCCTACCGGTACGCGTGGCGGCGAGATGGTGCCATGCGGACACAGGACACTTGGGAACACTGGGCCAGGCAGCGTGGCGACGTATGAAGGAGACATCGGTGGCGGGCGAGTCCCCCGACAAGTCGGACAAGAAGCAGTCGTCGGGGGAGACGGCGCGGAGCAAACGCGATCCGCGTCTGTCGGCCTTCCGCGGGGAGCCGGCTGAGCCGGCGAAGGAATCGGGGGCCGGGGCGGACTCGAAGCCTGAGGAAGAGCCGGAGGCGACGGCGGCGCCGAAGTCTGCGGCGAAGTCGGAATCCGGGGCAAAGTCGGAATCCGGGGCGGCGCCGGAATCTGCGGCGAAGCCGGGGGCCGGAGTGAAGTCGGAGTCTGCGGCCGAGCCGGAGTCTGCGGATGCGTCCGAGGTGTCCGAGGGGGCCGAAGCGTCTGCGGCGTCGGAGGCGCCTCAGGAGGCCGCTGAGGGCGCCGGTGGCAGCGCGGGTGGCGACGACCGCCTGCGGGCCGCTGTGGCCGCCTGGGTCGCGGGGAAGGGTGACGAGGAGGCCGAGGCTGCTGACGGCGGTGGTGAGAGCGCTGCTGGTGACGGTGATGCCGACGGTGACGAGGATGTCTCCTTGGCTTCCTGCGATCTCGATGAGGGCGCGGGTGCAGGCGCGGATGCAGATGCGGACGCCGACGGTGCCGTCGCAAAGTCGGGAGTAAAGCCGGAAGCAGAGCCGGAGGAGAAGGGCGCGGCGCCCTCTGACGTGCCGGCTTCGGGTGCCGAGCCCGAGTCGAAGGCCGGGTCCGAGCCTGCGTCCAAGGCTGGGTCCGAGGCCAAGGTTGTCGATCAGCCGACCGCCGTTTTCAAGACCGTCGGGCCGCAGAAGAGCAAGCCTGATGAGAAGGCCGGCGCTGCGGCCGACGGCACGGGCGAGGGCAAGGCCGACGGCGAGGACGATGCCGACGCCGATGGGTCGGCGGTTGATGACGCGACCCGCGTGTTTGCTATCGCGAAGCTAAAGGGGAAGGGTGCGACGGCCGGTGTCGTCGACCAGGCGACCACCGCGTTCAAGATCAACCCGCCCGCCAAGGACAGGGACGCAACCAGGGGCAAGGACGCGGCCAAGGACAAGGCCGAGAGCGGCGGCAAGACAGAGGCCAAGCCCGAGACCAAGCCCGAGGCCAAGCCCGAGAGCAGGCCCGAGGCCAAGCCCGGGAGCAAGGCCAAGCCCGGCGCCAAGGACGAGGCCGACGCCAAGGGCGATGCCAAGGACGCCGCCAAGACCGACGCCAAGGCGACGCGCGCTCCCGAGCGGGACTCCGAGCGGACCAGCCAGTTCGTGGCGCTGAAGTCGGCGGATGACGACACGGCGGGCAAGTCGCTGGGCAAGACGGCCCCCAGGACGCCCGCCCGTACGTCCGACAAGGCCGTGGAGAAGCCCACGGAGAAGCCCGCGGACAAGGCGGCCGACAAGCCGGCGGACAAGCCGGAGGATCAGGCCCCCGCCGCGCTGCCCGCCGCCAAGCCTGCAGAGCCCGCCAAGCCTGCAGAGCCCGCCAAGCCCGCAGAGCCCGCCAAGCCCGCGGAGCCCGTCAAGCCCGCCGGGACGACCGCGCCGCCCAAGCCTGCCGGCCCGCCGGGCGCCATGCCGCCCGCCGCCACGGGAGCCACGGCCGCCGCCCCCACCGCGCTGCCCGAGTCGGAGCGGACCAAGCAGGAGCCCCTGCCGCCGCTCGACCTCCTGGCGAAGCTCACCAACACCCCGCCGCCGCCCGAGACCCCGCTGCGCACGGTCGTCCGCCGGTTCAAGATCTGGACCCCGCTGGTGGTGCTGCTGGCGATCATCTTCGTGGTCGCCCAGGCGCTGCGTCCGCTGCCCGCCCCCAAGCTCGCCGTCGGCGAGTCGACCGCCTTCACCTTCAAGGGCGGCAAGCTCGCGATGCCGTGGCCCGACCAGGGCCAGGCCACCGCCGAGGTCGTCGGCGTCGGCAGCCTGGGCACGTCCGGCAAGGCCAAGCCCGTACCGACGGCGAGCATCGCCAAGGTGATGACGGCGTATGTGATCCTGCGCGACCACCCGCTCAAGAAGGGCGAGAAGGGCGGGTTGATCAGGGTCGACGCGCAGGGCGAGGCGGACTCGAACAAGGGCGACGAGTCGCGCGTTCCGCTCAAGAAGGACCAGCAGTTCACGCAGTACCAGATGATGCAGATGCTGATGATCCCGTCGGGCAACAACGTCGCGCGGCAGCTGGCTCGTTGGGACTCCGGTTCCGAGGCGGCGTTCGTGAAGAAGATGAACGCCGCCGCCAAGAAGCTGGGGATGGCGAAGACGACGTACACCGACCCCAGCGGCCTGGACAAGTCGACCGTGAGCACCGCCGTCGACCAGCTCAAGCTCGCCGAACAGGTCGTCAAGAACGCGGTGTTCCGCGAGGTCGTGCGCACCGAGAACGCCCAGATCCAGGGCCTGCCGGAGCGGCTCTTCAACAACAACAGGCTGCTCACGACGATGGCCGGCAAGGTCAGCGGCATCAAGACGGGGTCGAGCACGCCGGCCGGCGGCACGTTCATGTGGTCCGGCTACCGCACCGTCGGCGGCAAGGACCAGCTGCTGCTCGGCGTGACGATGGACCAGCACACCAACAGCCCGGACTCCAACGCCCAGCTCCAACTGGTCCTGGACAACACCGAGAAGGTGATCGCGGCGGCCCGCGATGCGCTGGTCTCCGACACCGTGGTGAAGAAGGGCCAGGTCGTCGGCTATGTGGACGACGGCCTCGGCGGTGAGACGCCGGTCGTGGCGACCAAGGACCTGTCGGCGGTCGGCTGGTCCGGTATGAAGGCGACGTTCTCCATGAGCGACGCCGGCAAGGGCATCCCGCACACCGCCAAGGCCGGCACCAAGGTCGGTGTGCTGACGGTCGGAAACGGCGAGAGCGCGCAGAAGGTGCCGGTGGCCCTGCAGCAGGACCTCGTCGAGCCGGGCTTCGGAGCGAAGCTGATCAGGATCGGATGAGTGAGCCGAGGGGCTCCGGGCGGTCGGCCCGGAGCCCCTCGGTCATCGGCCCCGGGACGTGCGCAGTCCCGGGGCTTTTCGTCGGCCATCTGGTACGCCGTTCGTCCGTGTGTGATCGTTCGTCTGTCTGTCCGTCCGTCCCGTGCGTGACCGGAGCCCGTCATCGACGTAGCGCAAGCGCAGAAGACGTACGCGTCCGCCGTAGCCGCCCGCGGTGCCCGGGTGGCGCAGGGCGCGGTGGTGCTGATGCCCTCCGGACTGATGCTGTTCCTCGGGGCGTGGGGGATCCGCCGGCAGGACGCCATCTGGCGGGACGAGGCGGTCACTTACGACATGGCGCACCGCAGCCTGGCTGACCTCTGGCCCACGCTGCAGCACGTCGATGTCGTCCATGGCCTCTACTACGCGCTGATGCACCTCTGGTTCCGCGTCTACGACGTCACCCTCGGCGGCGTCTTCGGCGAGGTGGTCGGCCTGCGGCTGCCGTCCGTGGCCGCGATGACCGCCGCCGCGGCGGGGGTCGCCCTGCTGGGGGAGCGCCTGGTCGGGCGGCGGGCGGGGCTGCTCGCGGGCTGCACCTTCGCGCTGATCCCGGTCGTGCAGCAGTACGCGCAGGAGGGACGCTCGTACGCGACGGTCTGTGCGCTGGTCGTCTGGGCCAGCTATCTGCTGGTGCTGGCCGCCGCCCGCCCGCGCGGAAAGCTGTGGCTCGGCTATACGGCGCTGATGCTGGTCGCCTGCCTGCTGCACGAGTTCGCGTCGCTGGCACTGCCCGCGCACGGCGCCGCGATGATCCTGGCGCGCCTGCCCCGCCGGGTACTGCGCGCCTGGCTGCTCGCCGCGGTCACCACTCTCGCCGCTCTGGCCCCGCTCGCGGTGTTCAGCACCCGGCAGTCCGCGCAGATCAGCTGGCTCATGTGGCCGGACCCTGTCCAACTGCTGACCTTCACCGTGCTCGCGGTCCTCGGCATCGCCTGCGCCCGCGTCCGGGTCCGCTCCCGCGGCCCGATCGGACTGCGCGCTCTCGGCATCCCCTTGCTGCTCCTGCCCACCCTTCTCCTGCTGCTCCTCTCCCATGTCGAACCGGCCTACGTGGACCGCTATGTCCTCTACTACGTCGTCGGGTTCGCGCTGCTCGCGGGCGCCGCACTGGCGCGGCTGCTGCGGCCGGCCGGTGAGCTGGGCCAGACCCGTGGCCGGCGGCTGCGGTGGGCGATGGCGGTGGTGCTGGTACTGGCGGCGCTGCTGCCCGTCAACGTCCATCTGCGCAGCCCGGACAGCCGGGTCGACGATGTCACCGCGATTGCGCATGCCGTACGCGAGGTGGCCGAGCCCGGCGACGGCCTGCTGTTCATGCCGTCCCGGCGGCGGATATGGCGGGCGACCCTGCCGCACGACTTCCGTGGGCTGCACGATCTCGCCCTGGCCAAGAGCCCGTTGGCCTCGCACACCCTCTACGGCACCGAGCGGTCCGGCGATGAGATCCGCGACCGGATGCTGGCCGCCCGCCGGATCATCGTCGCCGGCGACCCCGACGGCCAGCCGGCCGATGACAACGACCAGGAAATCGCCAAACGGGCCACTCTGCACGCCGCGTTCGAGATCTGCCGCAGCAGGCAGGTCCGCGGCGCCCGGATCACGGTGTACGGGAAGCCGGGGGCGTGCGGCGGGGGCGGGTAGCCGGCTCGCCCAGGGCGTGGGCGCGGGGCGGCGGTTCGGCTCCCGGTGGGGCCGGGAGCTGAGGTGGCCGATGCTGTGGGAGCTGAGGTGGCTGATGCCTGTGGGAGCTGAGGTGGCTGATGGGCGGCCGTCAAGGGACCGCCGCCGCACCGGGCAGCGGAGCGAGCGCGCGCAGCCGGGCGGTGAAGGCACCGACGCCCGGCGCGGACGGGTCGTCGTGCAGCGGCGCGGGGTCCCAGCGGTCAGCAGGAGGGGGGCGGCGGGCCGGAGCGCTGGGGTGCCGTCATGAGCCCTGCGGCGGACGGAAGCTGTGTACGAGCTCGATACGCCCGACGATATGCCGGTTGAACTCCTCCAACTCCTCCGCGGGAACCCATAGTTCGAGGATCGTCTCGCCGCCCGCCTGCCGCACCGGATAGCGCTCGACGAAGTCCGCCTCGATCTCGAAGCGGGTGACATGGCCGACCCCGGAGGCCGGCACATTCCAGTCGCGGGCGATCCGTATCGCGTAGTCCTCGTTGAGCACGGGATAGAAGATCGGCTGGTCGGGCAGGCGCGGCGGCCAGGCGCGCCGGCCGGAGGCCTCGACCAGGGCGAGCTCCTCGGGGCCGGTGGGGCGCCAGAGGGTGCGGGTGGCGGGCGCGGTTCCGTCCGGCCGCGGCGTCTCGATCATGCTCGTACGGTACGGGTGAGGGGAGTGCGGAGCACGGGGATTTCGGGGCCCGGGGCGGGCGCGGCAGCAGGCGCGATGCGACGGACGCGCCCCCGGGCGCGGGCCGTTCGGGCCCCGCCCGCTCACATCAGATCCGCCGCCGCCCCGTCGATCCCCAGCAGGTCGTGCAGCGCCGTCGCCCCTTCCGGGGTGAGGCGTACGGCCCTGCCGCTGCCGATCCGGCGGATCCAGCGGCGGTCCAGCAGCCGGTCACAGAGCCGGGCGCCTGCCGTGCCCGCGAGATGGGACCGGCGCTCGGTCCAGTCCAGGCAGCCGCGGGCCGTTGGCCGGCGCCCCGTGCGCAGCGTGGCCGGCTCGATCCCCAGGCCGTCGGCGAGCCAGTCCCGCCCGGCGTCGGTGAGCGCGAACCCGCCGTCCTGGTCGAGCAGCCCCCGCCCGGTCATGGCATCGGTGATCGTCACGCCGAGCCGGCCGGCCAGGTGGTCATAACAGGTGCGGCCGCGGGCGAGCGCGGCGGAGGCGGTCACGGCACGCAGCCCGCGGGGCCGCTCGGCCGGCGGTTCGAGATGTGCGGTCAGGGACTCCAGCAGATCCGCGACGTGCGGACCGGCGAGCTGGACGTAGCGGTGGCGGCCCTGGTGCCGCTCCACCAGCAGCCCGCCGTCGGTGAGCCGGGTCAGATGCTCGCTCGCCGTCGAGGGGGCGACCTGCGCATACGCGGCCAGCTCGCCGGCCGTCCAGGCCCGGCCGTCGAGCAGGGCCAGACAGATGGCAGCCCGGGTGCGGTCCGCGAGCAGTGCGGCCAGCCGTGCGAGCTCGGAGCTGTACGCCGGAGTGGTCATGACTCCATTGTCCGCCGCGAGTCTTCGGCGCCTACCGAAGGGACTCCGGCCTACGGTGCCCATATGAGCACCTCCCCGGAGTACGCCACCTTCCACTTCCATGCGCTGCACCATGCCGACCAGCCGCTGCTGCTGCCCAACGCCTGGGATGTCATCTCGGCCGTCGCGCTCGCCGGGGCCGGATAT
Organism: Streptomyces sp. NPDC048434; assembly: GCF_043200375.1. Taxonomy (NCBI): domain Bacteria; kingdom Bacillati; phylum Actinomycetota; class Actinomycetes; order Kitasatosporales; family Streptomycetaceae; genus Streptomyces; species Streptomyces sp. NPDC048434. The sequence continues at coordinate 98,129 of NZ_JBICXQ010000017.1, forward strand.
GCGGCGGTCGGCACGACGAGTCTGGGCGTCGCCGCGGCCCATGGCTATCCGGACGGGCGCGGGCTCGCCGAGGTCCGGGACGCGACGCTGGCCCTGGCGCTGCGGCTCAACGGCCGGCTGGCCTGCCCGTACACGGTCGACGTGGAGGGGGGATTCGGCGGCGATCCCGGCCAAGTGGGGGATCTGGCAGCCGAGTTGGCGGAGGCCGGGGCCGCCGGACTGAACCTGGAGGACGGACTGCCCGGCGGCGAGGGGCTGCAGGATCCGGTGCGCCAGGCCGAATTGCTCAGCGCGGTGAAGGAACGGGCGCCGGGCCTGTTCCTCAACGCCCGGATCGACACCCACTGGCTGGCGGACAGTCCACCGCCGCTGTCGGTGACGCTCGCGCGCGCCGAGACCTATCTGGCAGCGGGCGCGGACGGCATCTTCGTACCCGGCGTCATCGCCGACGACGATGTGTCGGCCCTGGTCTCCGGGATCCCCGCACCGCTGAACATCCTCTTCGCTCCCGGACGGCACACCGTCAGCCGTCTGGCGGATCTCGGTGTACGCCGCATCAGCACCGGCTCGCTGCTCTTCCGTACGGCTCTGCAGGCCACCCTCACGGCGGCGGACGCCATCCGTACGGGCCGGCGGCCGACGGATGCGGCCGGGGCGGGCGGCGAGGTGCTGAACTACGGGGAGGTGCAGCGGTTGGTGGGGGAGGAGTAGCGGGGCGGTGGCCGGGGGCGTCGGCCCTCGGGATCCGGTGGGCGCCGGGGGCCCGCAGGCCCGGCGCCGGGGCTCAGGCCTGGCTTCCCCGGCTGCCGTGGCGCCGACGGTGTATGGCGACCACCGCGCCCGCCATGCCCAGCGCGCCCGCACCGCCTATCACCCCGGCCTTGGGCAGATGCCCGGCCTTCTCGGCCAGTCCGGCCAGCCCGTTGTCGGGCATCATGATCGACTTCCGGCTCTCCGTGGGCGTGGTGGAGTCGGCGGCGAAGGCAGCGCCTGCGGGAAGCAGCAGGACGGCCAGCGCACCGGTCGCGACGGTGGCGGTGCGGATCACGGAGCGGTGCTGGGCCCGCATGGGTACTCCTCGTCGTGGGCGGCTGGGGCCGCCGTAGGGGCGTGGTGACTAAGGAGCACGCTACGGAGCGTCCTTAACGGTAATCCGTACGTTGTGTAACAGTCGCCGAGATCTCTGGGAGCGGTCGTGTGAAGAACCGCCCGCCCGGTGGGGGTAAAGGCCCCAAAAGCCGCCAGAATGGCCGATCCAAAGATTCCGCCCGGCACCGCCTTGGATAGCTTTGTGTCAGGTTACGTCCTTATATAAGGCGATTCCGAAGGGTGCTCACGCAAGGTGACAAGGCGCAGAGGCAGCGACGACGGAATGCGACGGCTGAGACCCCGCACGGCGTTGACCCCCCTCTCGGTTCTCGCCACCCTCACCTCACTCGTCCTCCTCACGACCGGATGCGCGGGCGTGGAGGGTTTGCAGAGCGAGGGGCGCGCCCCGGACGTGGATGCGCCGCTGGTGCTGTGGCCGAACTATTCGCCCGCCCCGCCCAGCCGCGACGACAATCCGGTGGCCCTGGTGCCCGTCCCGCATGTCCCGCGGATCCCCAGCGGCACCATGACGGAGGCGAACCCGCTCGCCGTCCTCGACGCGGACATCACCGCACAGGGCCGGACGCCGCCCGCCCCGAAGTCGGTACGCCGTCCCGAGCTGCACGACCTCACGGGCGACGGCAAGCCGGACCTGATCATGGCCGTCAACCTCGACCCCCGCAACAGCGAACTGCGGGTGTACAGCGTCCGGGACAAGGTGGTGACCCGGATCCTCGTACTGCGCGGTGTGCTGGCCGGCGTCGAGCTGGCGGCCGGGCATCTCGCCATTCGCGAGCCCACCAAGGATCCGCGCTATGTCAGCGTCATCGACTACCTCTGGGACGGCGATTCGATGAGTCTGTGGAACCTCACCCTCGACGACGCCCGCACGCCCCAGACCCCGCAGGCCGGCGGCGGCAGCCCATGAAACGCCCGGCGGTCTCCCTCCGTTGGAAGATCGCGCTGACCGTGCTGGCGGTGAGCTGCGCGGTCGCCGCCGTCCTCGGCGTCCTCGTCCACAATGCGGTGGCCCGTCAGACCGTCGGCCAGGTCCGCAAGGAGACCCGCGCAAACCTCGACACCGCCCTGGACCTGTTCGAGTACGGCACCTCACGCGAGGGTCTCAACTCCCTTCTCGACCCGCCCGAACTGCCCGCCGAGCTACGCCGGTTGGCGCGATCCGGCCAACGCGGCACCATGGTGGGGGCGTATCGGGGCCGCCCCGTCATGTGGGCGGCGGCGCCGGCCGACGGCCAGGTGATGGCCGTCTGGTCGCCCTACGGCAACACCCGCCGTTCCCTGGAGAATCTCGACACCGCCATCCTCGGCTCGGCCGTGCTCGCCGCCGCGGTCGTCGCCCTCGCCGGACTGTTCCTGGCTCAACGCATCAGCCGTCGGCTGGGCATCACGGCGGCGGTCGCACGCCGGATCACCGCCGGTGACCTGGACGCCCGGGTCGGCAACGGTGCAGATCAGGGGCCGGGCGGCGGCTCGGCGGCGCAGGACGAGGTGGCGGCGGTGGCCGCGGCGCTCGACTCGGTGGCGGGGTCCCTGCAGAGCCGTCTCCAGGCGGAACAGCGCTTCACCGCCGATGTCGCACATGAGCTCCGTACGCCGCTCACCGGCATCCTCGCCTCGGCCGAGCTGCTCCCGGAGGGCCGCCCCAAGGAGATGATCAACGATCGGCTGCGGGCACTGCGCCGCCTCACCGAAGACCTGCTGGAGATCTCCCGGCTGGACTCCGGCACCGAGCGCGCCGACCTCGCCGCGTATGACCTCGGAACGCTGGTCGAAGGCTCCGTACGCGCCACCGGCCTCGACACCGCCGTGCGGATCGTCACCGACACGCTGGTCGAGACCGACCGGCGCCGCCTCGACCGCATCGTCGCCAACCTCGTCATCAACGCACATCGGCACGGCCGGCCCCCGGTCATCGTCACCGTCGACGCCCCGGCCGGCGGCCCACCGACCATCGAGGTACGTGACCACGGCCCCGGCTACCCCGACGACCTGCTGCATCACGGCCCGAAGCGCTTCCGCACCGACGCCCCCGGCCGCGGGAAGGGCCACGGCCTGGGCCTGACCATCGCCGTCGGCCAGTCCGCCGTCCTGGGCATTGACCTCCACTTCACCAACGCCCCCGACGGCGGCGCCCGCACGATCCTTCGACTGCCTCATGACGCCCCCGTTACTTCCCGTACTTCCTGATCCGCTCTCCACCGGCGCGATGGGCCGGGGGCCGGACGTCGGTTGTCCGGTCGCCTGGCCTTCCGGTCGCCTGGTCGGCCGGTCACCTGGTCGTCCCGACACCTGGCTACCTGGCCGTCCGGTCGCCGGGCCGTCCCGACACCTGGCAACCTGGCCGTCCGGTCACCCGGCCACCGGGCCATCCGGCCACCGGGCCACCTCGCTCCACCCGGTCACCCGGCCGTCGAGCCGCCCCGCCTAGCTCCACCCGGCTCCCCTCCGCCGACCACCGCCGACTGACCCGCCGCGGGTGCGTGCACCAGTCCGCCGAGCTACTACCGGCCGACCCCGCCGCGGGCGCTTTCACCAGTCAATGTCATCCGGCGGCTCCGGAAACGCCTCCTCCTCGTCAGGTTCCGGCTGCGGCGCCGACGCCGCAGGGCGCTCCCCGGTCGCCTCGCTCGGCCCGCTCGGCCTGGCCGCCTCGGCAGCCTTGGCGGTCCCGGCCGTCGCTGTTGCCCCGGCCGCCGCTGACGCCTCGCCGCCCTCTCCGTCCGCGGTCTCCCGCCCCGCCAGCACGTCCAAGATCGACGATCCGTACTTCGCGAGCTTGTTCTCGCCGACCCCGCTGATCGTGCCGAGCTCGTCCGTGGTCGTCGGCCGGAGGGTGGCGATCTCCCGCAGCGTGGCATCGTGGAAGATCACATACGCGGGCACGCCCTGCTCCTTGGCCGTACGCCCCCGCCAGCCGCGCAGTGCCTCGAAGACCGGCAGGGCCTCTTCCGGCAGATCCACCGGCGCCGCACGCTTGCCCTTCGTCTTCGCCTTGGCCGCCCGCGCTGCCTTCTCCGGCTCCCGCCGCATCAGCACCTCGCGCTGGCCGCCCAGCACCTCGCTGCTCGTCTCCGTGAGCACCAGCGTGCCGTAATCACCTTCGACGGCGAGCAGCCCCTGAGCCAGCAACTGCCGCACGACACCGCGCCATTCGGCTTCCCGGATGTCGTTCCCCACCCCGAAGACGCTCAGCCCGTCGTGATCGAACTGAATGACCTTGGCGGTTTTCTTCCCCGTCAGAATGTCGATGATCTGGCCCGCGCCGAACTTCTGCCCGCGCTCACGCTTCAGCCGTACGACGGTGGACAGCAGCTTCTGTGCGGCCACCGTGCCGTCCCAGGTCTCCGGCGGGACCAGGCATGTATCGCAGTTGCCGCATGCGCTGCTCTCCTGACCGAAGTAGGCCAGCAGCCGGACCCGTCGGCACTGCACCGTCTCGCACAGTGCCAGCATCGCGTCGAGATGGGCCGACAGCCGCCGCCGGTGCGCCTCGTCCCCCTCCGACCCGTCGATCATCTTCCGCTGCTGCACCACATCCTGCAGCCCGTACGCCAGCCAGGCCGTCGACGGCTGCCCGTCCCGCCCTGCGCGCCCCGTCTCCTGGTAGTAGCCCTCCACCGACTTCGGCAGATCCAGATGCGCCACGAACCGCACATCCGGTTTGTCGATACCCATCCCGAACGCGATCGTGGCCACCACGATCAGCCCGTCCTCCCGCAGGAACCGGGACTGGTGCTCGGCACGCGTCCGCGGGTCGAGCCCCGCGTGATACGGCACCGCCGCAATGCCGTTCTCGACCAGGAACTGTGCGGTCTTCTCGACCGAGGCCCGCGACAGGCAGTAGATGATCCCCGCGTCCCCCGCATGCTCGTTCCGCAGCAGCTCCAGCAGCTGCTTCTTCGGCTCGCTCTTCGACGCGATCCGGTACTGGATGTTCGGCCGGTCGAAGCTCGCCACGAAATGCCGGGCGTCCGCCATCCGCAGCCGAGAGGTGATCTCGGTATGGGTGGCCTCGGTCGCGGTGGCGGTCAGCGCGATCCGCGGCACCTCGGGCCAGCGTTCGTGCAGCATGGACAGCGCCAGATAGTCCGGCCGGAAGTCATGGCCCCACTGCGCGACACAGTGCGCCTCGTCGATCGCGAAGAGCGAGATTTTCCCCCGGTCCAGCAGGCGCAGCGTCTGCTCGACCCGCAGCCGCTCGGGTGCCAGATACAGCAGGTCCAGCTCCCCGGCCAGGAACTCGGCCTCGACGAGCCGCCGCTCCTCCAGGTCCTGCGTCGAATTGAGGAACCCGGCCCGCACCCCGAGCGCCCGCAGGGCATCGACCTGGTCCTGCATCAACGCGATCAGCGGCGAGATGACAACCCCCACACCGCCTCTGACCAGCGAGGGAATCTGGTAGCACAGCGACTTTCCGCCACCGGTCGGCATCAGGACAACCGCGTCCCCGCCCCCTATGACGTGGTCAATGATCTCCTGCTGACTCCCGCGGAACGACTCGTACCCGAACACCCGGCGCAGCATCTGCACCGCCTCGCTTGCGTCCGAAGCGCCTTCCACATCCATGTCCACGACCACTTCCACGTCCGCCAGAGCCATTCCAGAAGCCTACGAGTTCCGAGGGGGTCCTCGTCGACCCTGTGGATAACTCCCACCGCCCCGCACGCCCCGCCCGCACGGCATCCCCCTGAACCACACGAAAGCAGCACGAGAAGACCCCGAGCGCCTTCGCCGGCGGCATCGCGCCCCTTCACCTTCACGTTCATCTCCACGGGAGCCACCTGGGGCTGGTCCCGCCCGTGGCGCGAAACAGGGCTCCTCGGGCTGGTCGTGGGCACGCCCCCAGCAGCCGCCCACCGGGCGGCACTGCCGTAGGGAACATGCCTGCGCCGCCACACTGCCGCCCTCCAACGGAGTGCCTGCGGCACCACACCACCCATCCGCCGTCCAAAAAAACAGGGACAACGGAAGGAGCCACGCAGACGAGCGCGCCCTTGCGACGTGCGTGGCTCCGCGACCTGCACGGACCCGGCCGTCGGCACACCCGTAGCCGCCGATCGAGCCGAATCGGCGCGCCGGGAGCAGCCGCGGGCCGTCACGAAGATGACGGCGTGCCGCCGCTTTCCCGGCGGCGGGCCTTCTCGACAACCTCGCGAATCGCCTTGGTGACGAGCTCTGGCTGATTGTTGTGGATGTTGTGATCGCTGTGGGTCTTCGTGATGTGCGTCGCGCCGGGAAACTGCCGCGCAAGGCTCGCTTGAGAGGCCAGCTGTGCCCGCCAGAAAACCTGGGGGTAGTCCGCCGGGGCATGGGCCGGCAGGCGCGCCCGAAATGCGTCGGCGTCGAAGGTGTCGCCGCTCAGCACGGCCACAGGGACCCTCGGCGGCCGAGGCGCAGCGCGGACCTGGGAAAAGGTGGTCGCAGGATCTTGCCTTTCGACGTCTTTCCACTGGGCGAGGCGCCGTTTGTCGTCGTTACGGATCAGCGCAAGGAAGGTTTTGAACTGCCCAGGCGTGAGTTCCGACTGCAGGAATTCCGACTCCGCGTCGACGAGGACAAGACCGGCCACGTCGTGCGGGTACTCGCCGGCGTAGATCCTGGCGATCGGGCCGGCCGCCGACCATCCGACGAGCACGTAGGGACCGGGTACCTTCGCTGCTCTCAACAGTGTGTGCAGGTCGGAGACGTCACCACGTGGCGTGGTGGGCTGCGGCACCGAAGTCGAGGTGGTGGGCTTGCCGTTCTCCCGCGCTGTTCCGGGGCGATCGTAGGAACAGACCCTGGTGAAACTCCCGACCCCGGGATATACGGCAGATCTGCTGGGTTTCATGGTGCCGGCGGACCCGGTCACATAACTCCAGGTATCGGCGGCGGCAACGAGCCCCGGCACGAGAACCACTGTGGGAGACCCGCTGCCACGGCATTCCAGATACATCTTGCGCCCGCCACCGACATCGATCAGCCGCGCGAAAGTCTTCGTGACATTCGGGTGGGAGCTTGCCGAGGGAGTGGAGTTCGCACTGAGTGTGCTGCATGCCGTGACCAGCAGTGCAGGCCCGACCAGAATGCTGACCAACCCAAGAATTCCTCTTCGCGGACGCCGAGGTCGGCACCGACGGACAAGGCCAGACCGACTCATCTCACTCCGTCACGACTCATCGTCACCGCATCAGAAGGAACCCCCGTGTATTGCACTTCCTGCCATGGCCAATCGGATGGGCATCCAGCGACACACTGCATCGTGCACTATGCAATACGCCGACATCAGTCCGCCGCCCAGCGAGGAATGGCACCGCTGGGCAACGTATGCGATCGCCCACGAACCGACAACGATGCAGCCTCGGCGAGTCTCCCGGCACCGCGAGAAGCGCCCGTCCGCACGCCGCCCAGAACACCCGGCATGAGGCCATCAGCCACAAGCGGACGAGGGGCTTCTCACGTCATCTGACGCACTGCCCCTCTGGCGCCCCCGGCAGGATTCGAACTGCGACACCTGCTTCACGAGAGGCTGGGCGGTACGCCGGGTGACCTGCGGCTTACCGGGGACTGGGCCATCAGCCACAATTCATTCCCCACCCCTCAGAAGTGATTCTCAGCCGCGTACGGCAAGGCTTGGAGGAGGAGCGTGCCCAGCACAAGTACGCCGCAAGCAGCACCAATTATTTTGACCGTACAGAAACAGCGATGGCGTGCAATGGTTCGTAACCAATCGGGGGTGGCCGACGACCTTGGAATTGATTTCTCACCGAGGTTGATACGAGAGCACGGGGTCAGCCCATCCACCAAGGCGGCGGGAAAGCCCGAAGCGCGAAGGCAGCCACCAGCGTTGCTTGACATGGCCGGCAGTGACCGAGGACCACTGAGGTCCGGAGAGGTCTTCCACGCCCCACCACGTTTTGACCGCCTTGTTCCCGTGCAGCTTCAGGAGCGGCCAACGCGGAAGGTGCAATCCCACGAAGAACATTGAGACGTCATCCCCGCACTTGGTGGTGTAGAAGTACCGCTGAACGTCCGTGTAGCTGGCTCCCAGTCCGCAGTCCAACCCCATGGTTCCTCCAAGCCATGAAAGGGCTAGCCTTCCGCCGACTGGGATTGACGGAACCAACACGGGGTTAAACCAAACTTCGCCGTTGAGACCCCTTTTGAGGCCGGTCCGCACGGTCTGAGCAACAACGATATTGATCGCGGGCCCCGTCCCTACGTTCACGAGCCACCACTTGGGTTCACCAGCGCCGCCCTGCCCGCTCTCCCACATGAACTGCAGGACGGGCATATGAGAGCGACGGCTCGCTGCATACGCGACCGATAAGGAGCCCAGGGACACAAGAACTGCAAGCACCGAGATCACAATGGTCGTCATCGCACCTCCTACGCGCGACGAGCGCGGGTCTTCCCTACCCGCTGCCTCCTGGCTGAACGCATCATCAACCGACAAGCTCCGAGCAGAACGCGCCAGGGAGTGGTGCAGGCCGGCGCAGGACGTGAAGTCACGTACACAGTAAGGGAGTTCGGCCACTTGGCGACATGCGGGATATCGCCATGCGGGCTGCGGCGAGGTGAGCGCGCAGGCCTGCGCTGGACCGACGTCGACTCGGCCAAGCGCGCCCTTTACGTCCGCCGGCAGACGATCCGCGGCACGGAGGCCACTCCATGACGACGACACCAAGACCTCCGCCGTCGCACTTCCCCTTCCGGCCATATGCACTACGCCGCTGTGCCGGCACGGATGCGGCAGGCGGCTGCCAAGCAGCGGACGGGGAAGTCGCGGGGACGACGGCGCATACGTCGTCGGCGTACGTCTTCGCCACCCGGCACGGCCGTCGGCCGAACCGCGCAACGTCTACCGTTCCTTCACCGGGTCGCCGAGTCCGCCGGTCTCCGAGAAATCCGGCTGCACGACGCCCGGCACGAGTGCGCCACGCTCCTCACCGCTGCCGGGGCGGCTCTCCGCGTCGTGATGGAGGTCCTCGTGCACGGTCGGATCAGCATCACCATGGACGTGCACACGCATGTCGCCCAGGACACCCTGCGTGAGGCCCTCGGCTACATGGACCAACTGCTCAAGAGGCACCCTGGCCGTGAGTGACGGTCGCCGTTGATGTCAGACCTGGATGCCAAAGGGCACCTACCAAGATTCGTAGGTGCCCTTTTGGCTGGTGCCCCCGGCAGGATTCGAACCTGCGACACCCGCTTTAGGAGAGCGGTGCTCTATCCCCTGAGCTACGGAGGCAAGGGCCTGAGCCCCTGACAGGGTAGCTGATGCGTTCGCTGTAGTTCGCTTCTGTTGGGGATGGGGGCGGGTGGGCGTGGCCTGGTGGTGGGGTGGGGGCTGTTGTGGAAGGGCTTGCGTCGCGAATGTGTGGTGTGTGCCGTTCCTGTGGGTGTCGGTGATGGGGCATCTGCCGGGCGGGTAGGCCGGTTGGCTTACACCGATGCCGATGCCGATGCCGATGCCGATGCCAACTGCGACGGCGATGCCGAAGCCGAACCGGGTGCAGCCGACCCCGACCCCGCCCCCCCGCTCCCGCTGCGGAACCTCATGTCGATGCCGCCCCGGATCCCGATGCAGACGCCAACGGCGGTGGTCGCATAAGAGATATGCGACCACCGCCGTCAGCGTTGTCCTGACTGTCGGGCCGGCGTTCGTAGGCGCGGTCCGGGGGCGGGGTGTTCAGCCGCCGATGTGCCAGCTGACTGTGCCGTCCGTTGTGGTGAGGAGGGCCAGGAGGAGTAGGTCGATGGCGCCGAGGGCGAGGCCCAGGGCGGCGCGGCCGCGGCGGGTGGTGCCGCGGGCCAGGGACAGGCCGCCGAGGACCAGGGCGCAGGGGCCGAGGACGATGTTGAGGACCAGGGTGCCGAGCAGGCCGAGGATGAAGGAGGCCACGGCCATGCCGTCCGCGTGTGAGCGGAGGCGGGAGGCGGGCCGGCGCGGGGCCTGGGCTGCGGCGGTCGGCGCGGGGGAGGTCGTCCGCGCGGCTTCGCTGAGCGTGGTCATCGGGAGGTCACCTCGGCGTGGTGGCGGCGTTCGCGGAGGAAGAAGACGAGCAGCCAGCCGGCGATGACGGCGGCCGCGACGAGGGTGACGGGGACGGGGAGGTGTGCCGCGGTGCCCAGCATGATCCCCATCAGGAGGAGGGCTGCGACGAGGAAGAGCATGATCTTCCTTTCCGGTTCCAGAGGACAGTTGTTCACTCAGTTCCTTCAGTCTACGACTGCCCACGGGTGGAGTAGTTCGGAGAACGGCTGTTTACTGGATGACATGAGTCACAGTCTTGGAGTCCGGCAGGCCCAGAAACAGAAGACCCGTCAGGCATTGCTCGACGCGGCGCTCGGTCTGCTGGAGGAGCAGAGCCTGAGCAGCCTGGGGCTGCGGGAGGTGACGCGGATGGTGGGGATCGCCCCGACCGCGTTCTACCGGCACTTCCGGGACATGGGCGAGCTGGGCGTCGCCCTGGTCGAGGAGGCGCTGGGGAGCCTGCATGTGATGGTGCGGGCGATTCTCGCCGAGCAGGATGGGGCCGAGGAGCGGATCGACCGTACGGTCGCGGTCGTGGAGCAGCATGTGCGCCAATATCCGCTGCACATCAGGTTCGTGGCACGCGAGCGGCACGGCGGCGTACGGGCCGTGCGGCAGGCCATCGCGGATGAGCTGGACCGGTTCGCGGAGGAGGTCGCGGCGGCGCTCAAGTCCCAGCCGGTGTCGGAAGGCTGGCGCGACGACGATGTGCGGATGCTGGCGGAGCTGTACGTGGACCGGCTGGTGACGACGGCCGCGGCACTGCTCGACGCCGAGGCGGACGGTGCCGAGGGGGCGGCCGGGCAGGTGGTGCAGAGGGCGCGCAGGCAGCTGCGGCTGATCAGCATCGGGCGGCGGCACTGGCGGGAGGAGGGGCGGGGGGACGACGGCGGGGGAGAGTAGGGGCGCTCCTGCTGCGGTCCGCTCGTCCGCGTCAGGCACGTGCCGGGGTCACCCGTACGCGATAGGTGCCGTCCGGATTCTCCGTCAGGACGGTGACGGACGCGCCGCTGTGGTGGTCCGTGTAGGTGTCGCCGGGGACGAAGGTGGCGTCGGTCAGTTCCGGGTCGACGTATTTGTTGTCCTGGTAGCAGCCGCCGCTGTGCGGGGTGGCGTCCACGACGCGGAGCGGGCCGCGACCTGAGGGTACGTCGGTGGCGACCCGGTAGATGAGGATCCCGGGCCGGCAGACCGCGGGGTCGAGCGGGCCGCGGGTGCGGGCCTCGACGACCAGGGCGGTGCGGTGCGAGGTCGGAATGACGACGATCTTCGTGCCGCCGGGGGTGGAGACCGGGGTGAGGGTGTGTTCGCCGGGCGTCCCGCGGTGTGGGGCGCAGTGCACCTGATCGGCGGACAGCCAGCCGAGCTTCCACTTGTGCCAGCCGACGAAGTCGTTGCTCGGTCCCCAGTCCTCGTCCATCGGGTCCCAGTGCCCTGCCGCGGGCGGGGCGTCGCGGTCGTCGGTGAAGTAGAGGTCGGGCAGGCCGAAACTGTGGGCGTTCTCGTGGTTGAGGACGCGGAAGGCGCTCGCCCCGGCTTGCCGGCTCCAGATGAAGGACGCGTTCCGGAACGGCACCCCGTCGTTGGTCTTCAGTCCCATGTCACCGCCGCTGAAGGTGACCGACAGGACGGTGCGGGACGCGGGCGGGCCCGCGTTGGGTGTGGCGATGACGTTGATGACGTCGTAGTCACGGAAGTCGACGATCGGGTCGACGGCGCGGACGAGCTCCCGGGACAGGGCGTGGTAGCCGCCGTCCGAGGCCGGGTCGAAGCTGGCACCCCGCTGGATGCCGTACGCCGCGAGCGGCCGTGACATGTGGATCCACCGGAACAGCGGCATGGGGTGGTAGGTCAGCCTGCCGTACGAGCTGGTGCGGAAGTAGTCCGTCGCGCCCGGGAAGAATTCGGCGAAGCGGTCCTGGGGGGACATCGTGGCGCGGGCGTCCGGGAAGTCGATGAAGAGGGTGAGTGCCCTGACGACGCCGGACGAGCGGGCGTAGCCGGGCGGGGTGTCCGTGGATTCGGCGACATCGTCGTTGATGCCGCGCAGTGCGCACGGGCCGCTCGGCGAGGTGCCGGGCCCGGTAGGTATGGCGACGGCGCTGGGCGGTGTGCCCAGGGCTATGGCCGCGGCCGCGGTGGCCGCGCCTGCGGCCAGAGCCGCGGATACCTTGTGCTTCATATCGATCACCTTGTGTCGACGGGTGATCGTTCGCGCGCGGAGTTACATCAACTGGAGTCATGGCGGGGCCGGATGGGTCGGGGTGGGCTCCCTTGCTCGGTCGCGTCGGGGACGGCGCGCCGGGCGCAGGGGGATTGAGTGTGGTTCAGGTCACAAGAGGGCGTGAAATATCCGGGGAGGGTCTCCCCGTTTAACCAGGCGTCCGGATGAAACGGGGAGCGTCTCCCCGGTTCGTGCGGGCCCCGGTCGGTCGCCCGGCCCTTCGCCCGTCGCTCGACCCGGCCGCTCGCCGGCTCACCCGACCGGGCGGGCGGGGCGAGGTCCGTCCGGGAATCCAGGCCTTCGGGATGTGTCGAGAGTTGAGGGAGTGAGCTGCCGTGACCGCCGTCGCCGCATGCGCGAAGTCCGGGGAGAAGGGGCAGCAGCCCCGACTGCGGGCCGATGCGCTGCGCAACCGGGAGCGGATCATTGCGGCCGCCCGCGAGACGATGGTCGAGTTCGGGCCCGAGGTCCCGCTCGATGAAATCGCTCGACGCGCGGGTGTCGGCAATGCGACGCTCTACCGTCACTTTGCGGATCGCCCGGAGTTGATCCACTACGTCACGCTTGCCGTCATGTCCCGTACCGCGGACCGCGCGGAGAGTGCCCTTGCCGAGGAGTCCGATGCTTTCCAAGCGCTGAGGCGCTTCGTCCATGCTGCGGTGGAGGAGCGGATCGGGGCGTTGTGCCCGTTGCTCTCCGACGGCATCGACCGAGACCACCCCGATCTGCTCGCGGCGCGCGAGCGCCTGGAGGCGGCCGTCGAGGCCGTGATGCGTGCCGCGCGCGACAGTGGCCAGCTGCGTACCGACATCGCCGTCGGTGATCTGATGGTCGCGATCACCCAGCTCACCCGGCCGCTGCCGGGCAGCAGCTGTACGAACTTCGACCAGTTCGTGCACCGTCATCTGCAGCTGTTCCTGGACGGTCTGCAGGCGCCCGCCCGTTCCGAACTTCCCGGCGCCGCCGCCACCTTGGACGACCTGAGGCGCCGCTCGTAGACCGGGCCACGCGCCGCAGCAGCCTGACGCGTCCCGCATATCCCACACGTCCTACGCATCTCCCACGTCCTACGCATCCCCCACGTCCCGTTCTTTGCTCCGCACGTCCCGTATTTCGCTCCGCACGTCCCGTTCTTCGCTCTTATTCGCTCACCGCACCACTAGGTGGATCCCGCCATGTCTGAAACAGCCACGCACGTCGATCCCCGGCGCTGGAAAGCGCTGATATTCATTGCCCTCGCCCAGCTGATGGTCGTTCTCGACGCGACCATCGTGAACATCGCGCTGCCCTCCGCACAGAAGGATCTCGGTATCACCGACGCCAACCGGCAGTGGGTGATCACCGCCTACGCGCTGGCCTTCGGCGGTCTGCTGCTCTTCGGCGGGCGCGTCGCCGACCTGTGGGGACGCAAGCGGGCCTTCATCATCGGACTGACCGGATTCGCGGTCGCCTCCGCGCTCGGCGGGGCCGCGGCCAACCAGGGGATGCTGCTGGGCGCGCGTGCGCTGCAGGGTGTCTTCGGTGCGCTGCTGGCGCCGGCCGCGCTGTCGCTGCTGGCCGTGACCTTCACCGAGGCCAAGGAGCGCGCCAAGGCGTTCGGCATCTTCGGTGCGATTGCCGGTGGCGGCGGCGCCGTGGGTCTGATCCTCGGCGGGGTGCTGACCGAGTACATGAACTGGCGCTGGACCTTCTTCGTCAACATTCCGTTCGCCGTGGTGGCCGCGACCGGCGCTTTCCTGGTCATCCGCGAGCCCGAGGGGAGCCGCAACACCTCCCGGCTGGACGTCCCCGGCGTCATCCTGGCCACGCTCGGCCTGGTCTCGCTGGTCTACGGGTTCACCCGGGCCGAGTCCGACGGCTGGCTGGCCGGCGCGACCCTCGGCCTGTTCGCCGCGGCGGTCGTCCTGCTGCTGGCGTTCGTGCTGGTCGAGTCCAAGGTGAAGGCCCCGCTGCTGCCGCTGCGGGTGGTCGCGGAGCGGAACCGTGCCGGTATCTATGCATCGCTGGGCCTGGCCGTGATCGGCATGTTCGGTCTCTTCCTCTTCCTGACCTACTACCTGCAGATCGTGAAGGGCTACACGCCGGTCACCACCGGTCTGGCCTTCCTGCCGATGATCGTCGGCATGATCACCGGCTCGACGCAGATCGGCGCCCGGCTGATGACCCGGGTCCGGCCGCGGCTGCTGATGGCACCCGGTTTCACGGTCGCCGCGCTCGGCATGCTGGTGCTGACCCAGATCGACCTGGACACGTCCTACCCGGCGCTGATCCTGCCCGGCTTCCTGCTGATGGGCCTCGGCATGGGTACGGCGTTCATGCCGGCCATGTCACTGGCCACGCACGGGGTCCAGCCGCGGGACGCCGGTGTCGCCTCCGCGATGGTCAACACCTCGCAGCAGGTGGGCGGCGCGATCGGTACGGCCCTGCTGAACACCATCGCGGCCAGTGCCACCACCGCGTACGCCACCTCGCATGCGGCCGGTGCGCGCTCGCTGGATCTGCTCAAGCTGCAGTCGATGGTGCACGGCTACACCACCGCCATCTGGTGGGCGGTCGGCATCCTGGCCCTGGCAGGCGTGATCGCCTTCACCTTCATCAACACCGGGCGGCCGGGCGGCGGTTCGCCGGTGGCCTCCTCCGGTGACGGCGAGGCCGAAGGTGCGGGCCAGGGCGAGAGCGAGCTGCAGGTTCCGGTGATGGCGCACTGAGCCGGTGGGTGGGAGCCGTACCCACTCCCACGCCGGGCGGGTGCCCGCCTTCCGCCGCCCCGGCTCGTGGGTGACCCGCACGGCGTAGGCGTCGTACGGGTCCTGCCGCGACTCACACGGGCGTCGGCCTCGTCCGGCTCCGCTGATCCGTCAGCGGAGCCAGGGGAGGTCGGCGCCTTGCGGCTGCAGTCCTTCGGTCATGACCTGGCAGATCTCGGCCAGTTGGCCGACCTGTTCCTGGGAGAGCCGGTCGAATATCGCGGCGCGTACGGCGGCGACGTGCCCGGGGGCGGCCCTCTCCAGGACCCGCATTCCCTCGTCCGTGAGATGGGCGTTCTGGCCCCTCTTGTCGGACGGGCAGTTCTCGCGCCGCACCCAGCCGTTCCTCTCCAGGCGCGCGATCGCATGCGAGAGGCGAGAGCGGGTGATCTTGGCGTTCTGAGCCAGCTCGGTCATCCGCATCCGGCGCCGCGGTGCACGGGAGAGCTGGACGAGCAGGCCGTAGTAGACGTGCGGCATCCTTGCGTCCCGCTGCAGCTGACGATCGAGGTGATCCTCCAGGAGCGTGGTGGCGTGGAGGTAGCACTGCCAGGCGAATTGCTCCTCGTCGCTGAGCCAGCGCGGCTCCGTTGCGGGTTCGATGCTCATACCATCCACTCTCTCACCACTCGGAGAGTTATTTAAGTTTCAACAAGGTCGGGTTACGCTGGGACTCGACGCTTGAACATTCAAGCATCTGGGTGCCGGCGGCCGAATTGTCACGCGCACCGACTACTGCCAAGTGTGACGCTGTGGGGTCCTGATGTCCGTGATGCCGGCTCTCTATCTCAGCCATGGTGCGCCGCCGCTCGCCGACGACCCGTGGTGGCCAGGTCAGCTGGCCGCCTGGTCCGCCGAGCTGCCGCGTCCCGAGGCCGTACTGATCGTCTCCGCGCACTGGGAGGAGGCCCCGCTCGCGCTCGGCGCCACCGCGACGGTGCCGCTGGTCTACGACTTCTGGGGCTTCCCGGAGCACTACTACCAGGTGCGATACCCGGCACCCGGGGCGCCGCGGCTGGCCGAGCGGATACGCGGGACGCTGCGTACGGCGGGCATGCCCGTGGCGGACCTCCCCGACCGGGGGCTCGACCACGGTGCGTACGTCCCGCTCGTGGAGATGTTCCCCGACGCCGGCGTCCCCGTACTCCAGATCTCCCTGCCGACCCTCGATCCGCGCCGGCTCCACGAGATCGGCCGCAAGCTCGCGCCGTTGCGCGAGGAGGGCGTACTGATCATCGGCAGCGGCTTCTTCACGCACAATCTGGCTGCCTTGCGGCACGTCGACGGCGGTACGCCGGCGTGGTCGGCGGAGTTCGACGACTGGGGGCGCCAGGCCCTGGAGGCCCAGGATCTCGATGCCCTCTTCGACTTCGCGCACAAGGCGCCGGCCGGCCGGCTCGCCCATCCCCGCACCGAGCACTTCGCCCCGCTGTTCGTGACCCTGGGGGCCGCGGACGCCTACGGGCAGCTGGACAGCGGGCGCAGTGTGATCGACGGTTTCTGGATGGGGCTGGCGAAGCGGTCGGTGCAGTTCGGCTGAGGGTTCGGCGGGGGGCGGGGTACGGATGCGCCGCGGGCGGCGTGCTCGGGCCGGTCGCCCGTCGCCTCGTGAGTCGTCCGCCGCCGTCCCCCAGTCGTCGGCCGCGCCTAGTCGTCCTCGGCGATCAGCGCGAGAGCGTTCAGGGCCGCCGACAGTGCGCGGGTGTCGCCGTCCTCGGAGGCCGCCGCCACGCCCAGCGCGGTGTCAGCGAACTTGATCGCATGTTCGTTGCCGTGGGCGACCGCCCGCTCGAAGACCTCTTCGGGGGCGGCCGAGGCGGCGTCCGGCGCCGGGCGCGGGGTGTCGGCGGCGTAGATCGCGGTGATCGCCGAGGCCGCCGCCCAGGCCACCGCGAACGAGCTCGCCCACAGTTCCCGGGGGAGCGCGGGCAGGGTGCGCAGCACCGCGTTCGGCGCGGTGGCGGCGTGCACCAGCATGATGCCGTTCCCGTGGCCGTGGTCCGCGTAGTTGAGCGTGGCGGCGCGTACGAGCGCGGTCAGGCCCGCGCGTACTGCCTCGGGGTCATCGGGGACATGCAACGACTCGGTGGTGCTCAACCAGCCCGGTGTGCCCGGGAGTTGGGCGTATCCCTTCTCCGGCGTCACGCGTTGGTCGGCGATACGGGGAAGGGCGGCCAGTGCCTCGGCCGGGGTGGCACTGCCCGTGGGGTGTACGGCGGCGGGCAGGAGCAGATGACGGGCGGCCCAGTAGCCCAGGGCATGGGCGAACTCCGCGGTCCGCGCCGCGTCCTCACCCACTGTCAGCAGGCTGTGCACGGCATGCCCCACGCGGATCACCGGGTGGGTGGCGGCGCCGGCGATGCCGGGCAGCAGGCGCGTCCACCACTCGGCGAGGAGCTCCCGCCAGGGCCGCTCGGCGAGCTGGTCGGTGAAGTACGCCGTCCAGTCGGTGACCCGGCCCGAATCGCCCAGCGCCTCCCGCCAGTTGGCGTCGGTGATACGGGTGCGGGCACTCGGTACGCCCTCCAGTCTGTTCGCGTAGGTGTCGAGCCAGCGGTGGACGGTGCGGGCCTGGCCGTTGCGGACCATGGCCTCCACGGCCATCGGTCCGTGGTTGCTCAGACCGCCCTTGAACTCGGGGCCGGAGGTGTGCAGGCGCAGCAGGGCTTCGTCGAGTGTGCCGCTCGTCGTATCCATGCTGGGAGGCTAGGTCGGCGGGGCGGCACGCGTAACGGGCTTACGGCCTACACCGGTGGTCGTAAGGCCGCAGGTGGAGGCGGGTGGGGGCCGTTCTCGGCGGGGGCGTTCGGCCCGGGACCGTATCCGGATGCCGGACAGAGCATGATGGTGGGTTCGCGCAAGGCGCTGGACCTGCGGCGCGACCCCCGGTTCTCGCTGCATGCCAATCCTGGGCCGGGCACCGATCTGTCCGGCGGCGACGTACGGGTGTCCGGGCGGGCCGTGGAGGTGACGGACCCCGACGTGGTCGCGCGCTATGCGGCGGAGGTGAAGCCGCCGGAGCCGTTCCATCTCTTCCGGGCGGAGCTGACGGAGGCGGTGCGTACGCATGTCGAGGACTCGTACGTGGTGCTGGAGAGCTGGGTGCCGGGGCGGCCGCTGCGCACCATCCGGCGGACGTCCGGCGATGCGGCAGCACAGGTGGACTCGGAGGCCGAGTGACAGGTGGAGTGAAGGGCGGCCGCAGGCGGGGAGCGCCGGGCCGGGGCCCGTGGGGCAGCGGGCCAATGATCAGCGGGTCACCGCAGTGACTGCCTGAGCGGTTGCCTCAGTGGGTGGCCACGGGAAGGCGGTGGTCGCGGTGGGGCTTGTGGGGGCGGTGTATGCCGTGCGGCTCGCGGGTGCGGTGGGTGCGGAAGACGTAGAGGGCGACGACGAACATCACGGCGCCCAGGGTGAGGCCGAACGCGGAGGACTTGAGGATCGTTTCCCCGCCGAGGCTGTAGACCCAGCCGATCGCGCAGCCGAAGAGCGCGCCGTAGGCGAGCGCCCGGGTCTCGGTGATCATGGACGACTGGAAGTGGGCCAGCGCCAGCCCCAGTAGGCCGGTCACCACGGCCGCGGCCAGCCCGTAGAGCATGGCTGGGCCGCCCTTGGTGCCGTCGGTGTGGGTGCGGAAGATGGTGAAGCAGCCGAAGGCGAGGGCCGCGATGACCGGCAGCGACACGGTCGCCGGGATGCGTTCGGCCAGGCCGGCCAGGCCGGCTGGTCGGGCGGCCCGCTGCGGGTCACGGGACCGGGCGTTCGCCGTCGCGCCGTGTTCCACGTCGACGGTGCCGTGTGAGCGGGCGGCCCTTGCCTCGTGCCGGTGAGCGTGCTGGTCCATGACGGGCTCCTCTCGATCATCCCGCTGTCCCGCTGCCCCTCCTGTCCAGGCGACACCCGGGCGTCGTCCGTGGCAACCCGAACCGCGGGTTACGGAGTCGGGCGGAACGGGCGGGTTAGCGACTCGGGGCCCGGGAAGACGAGCCGGAGAGCGGGTTCAGTCCAGGTCCTTCTGGTACCAGGCCACGTCCCAGTAGCGGCCGAACTTGCGGCCCACCTCCGTGTACGTACCGATGTGCCGGAAGCCGAAACGGGTGTGGAGGCGCGTGGATGCCTCGTTCGGCTGGGTGACCCCGGCGTAGGCGCGATGAACGTCCTCGTCGGCCAGCGCCTCGAAGAGCGAGGTGTAGAGCAGGGTGCCGACGCCGCGGCCGGCGGCGTGCGGGGCGCAGTAGACGGTGACCTCGACGGAAGGGGCGTAGGCGGCCTTCGGGCGGAACGCGCTGCTGGTCGCGTAGCCGAGCAGCGCCCCTCCCGGTTGCCCGGCCCCGGATGCCGCGGCCCCGGCGTGTAGCGCGCTCGCCGGCCCGTTGTGCGGGTTTTTCATCCGGTCTGTCGCCTCCTGGGCAACCAGAAGACGATGCGGGCCGTCTTGGGGGTGGGAGAGCAACCACGGGCGGCGCTGTTCGGGAGTGAGGGGCTCCAGATCGAAGGTGATGCACGTCTCACGGATGTAGTGGTTGTAAAGCTCGGTGAGGGCCGGAAGATCTGCTTCAGTGCCCGCTCTGACCTGCACTTCCCCCTGCTCACGCGGCATGTGACCTCCCTGGGTGGGGGCGCAGGGTACTGCATGATCAGAAAAATAGCGGGGCAGCGTGGGAATTCTGTCCGGATTCCAGCCGTTGTTTCCTTCGGACGGGTCAGTCGGTGAAGCATCGGTTTCGATGCCCCTTCCGCCCCGCCCACCGTCCCGCGACCGACTCATCGCAAAGGGAGCACACGCATGGCAACCCGTGCCGTCGCCCGACGTCAGGAAACCAGCAGCGGTTCTGACGGGGCCAACAGTGTTCGCGCCGTAGGCGGGGAGATCGCCGACCGCGACCTGGTCGGCATGTACCTCGACGAGATCGCGCGCACGCCACTGCTCGACGCCGCCAAGGAGGTCGAGCTGTCCCAGACCATCGAGGCGGGCGTCTACGCCCAGCAGATCCTGGACGGCGAGGTCACCGACGGCAATGCCGCGGGCGCCGGGCGCGAGGAGCTCGAGGCGCTGGTCGAGGAGAGTGCGAAGGCCAAGGACATCTTCATCCGTTCCAACCTTCGCCTGGTGGTGGCGGTCGCCCGCCGCTACCCGCGTGCCGGACTGCCCCTGCTGGATCTGATCCAGGAGGGCAACGCCGGTCTGGTGCGCGCCGTGGAGAAGTTCGACTACGCCAAGGGCTTCAAGTTCTCGACGTATGCAACATGGTGGATCCGCCAGGCCATCACCCGATCCATCGCCGACCAGTCGCGCACGATCCGGCTGCCCGTGCACCTCGTCGAGGAGCTGGGCAGGATCCGCCGGGTGCAGCGCGAGTTCAACCGTGAGAACGGCCGTGACCCGGAGCCGGCGGAGGTCGCCGGCGAGCTGGGCTCCACGCCCGCCCGCGTCACCGACGTACTCGACTGGGCGCGCGACCCGGTCAGCCTCAACATGTCGGTGGACGACGACGGCGACACCCAGTTCGGTGATCTGCTGGAGGACACCTCCGCGGCCTCACCCGAGCAGTCCGTGCTCACGCTGCTGCGCAGCGAGGAGCTGGAGGATCTGATCGACCGCCTCGACCACCGCACCGCCTCGATCATCAAGGCGCGGTACGGCATAGAGGACGGGCGTGAGCGCACGCTGACCGAGGTCGGCAAGCAGCACGGCCTGACCCGCGAGCGGATCCGGCAGATCGAGAAGCATGCCCTGCTGGAGCTGAAGCGGATGGCGCGTGACACCGGCTTCGACGCGGCCGCATAACGGGCGCGCGCTCTTGCGCGTGCCGCCATCCCTGGTGAGACCTGTGCCTGTATCGGACGAGCCCCGGTGCCCTTCGTGGCGTCGGGGCTCTTTTGTGTCCGCAGGTGCGTACGGACGGCGGCGGGCCGGGGGTGCGCGGGGCGTGCGGACGGCGGCCGGGCCGGGGTGCGCGGGGCGTAGGGATGGCTGATGCCTGCCCTCGCAAGATGTCTGTTTGAGTCTGCACGGAGTCCATTTATGTTTACTTCGCGGAAATCCGGGCGTAGCATCCCGTTGAAACCACAGGTTCGGGCAGGGAACGGACAGACACGCTGATGTATGCACCGGAGCGCCAGCAGGAGATTCTGCGGCTCGCCCGTGAAGGCGGGCGGGTCGATGTGCTCTCCCTGGCGGAGCAATTCCAGGTCACCGCCGAGACCGTGCGGCGCGATCTGAAGGCACTGGACCGGGCCGGCCTGGTGCGCCGGGTGCACGGCGGGGCCATCCCGGCCGGCCGGCTGGACTTCGAGCCCGACCTCGCCGAGCGGGACGCCGTCGCCGCCGACGAGAAGCAGCGCATCGCGCGGGCCGCACTCGCCGAGCTCCCCGGTGGGGAGGGCGGCGCCGGCAGCTCCGGGAACGTCATTCTGGACGCCGGTACGACCGCCGCCCGGCTCGCGGCCGAGATCCCGCTGGAGGCCGAGCTGACCGTCGTCACCCACGGCCTGCCGGTCGCCGCGCGGCTGGCCGACCACCCCGGGCTCACCCTCCACCTCGTAGGCGGCCGGATCCGGCACCGTACGCGGGCCGCGGTCGACGACTGGGCGCTGCGCGCCTACCGCGAGATCAACGCCGATGTGCTGTTCCTCGCGACCAACGGCTTCTCGCTCGACGGCGGCCTGACCACCCCCGACCTCGCGGAGGCCGCCGTCAAGCGGGCGCTGATCGCCGCCGCCCGCCGGGTCGTCCTCCTCGCCGACTCCGCCAAGTTCGGGCAGCAGCACTTCGCCCGCTTCGGCGAGCTGTCGGACGTGGACCTGCTCATCACCGACACCGGCCTGAGCCCCGACGACGCCCTCGCCATCGAGCGCGCGGGCACGGAAGTAGTACGCGCATGATCCTCACCGTCACCCCCAACCCCAGCCTGGACCGTACGTACGAGATCCCGGCGCTGGACCGCGGGGCCGTACTCCGGGCCACCGCGGACCGGATCGACCCCGGCGGCAAGGGCGTCAATCTCTCCCGGGCGGTCGCCGCCGCCGGACACCGCACCCTCGCCGTACTGCCCCTGGGCGGTCCGGCCGGCGCGGCGCTGGCCGCGCTGCTGGGCGCCGAGGGCATCGAGGTGGCGGGGGTGACGGTGGCCGGCCAGACCCGCTCCAACATCTCGGTCGCCGAACCCGACGGCACCCTGACAAAGATCAATGCGACCGGGCCCGAGCTGACCGCCGACGAGTCGGAGGCGCTGCTCACGACGGTCGGCGAGCGTTCCGTGGGGGCCGACTGGATCGCCTGCTGCGGCAGCCTGCCGCGCGGTCTGGCGCCCGAGTGGTACGCGGAGCTGGTCTCCCGCGCCCACCGCGCCGGCGCCCGGATCGCCCTGGACACCTCGGGCCCGTCGCTGACCGCGGCGCTGCGCGAATGCCCGGACGTCGTCAAGCCGAATGCCGAGGAGCTGTCGCAGGCCGTCGGCCGCCCGCTCGCGACCCTCGGCGACGTGGTCAAGGCTGCCGAGGAGCTGCGCGCATGGGGAGCCCGCGCCGTACTGGCCTCCCTGGGGGCGGACGGCCAGCTCCTGGTCGACGAGGACGGCGCCTACTTCGGCAGCGCCCCGGTCGCCGCCGTCCGCAGCAATGTCGGCGCGGGCGACGCCTCACTGGCGGGCTTCCTCACGGCGGGCGGTACGGGACCGATCGCGCTGGCCGCCGCACTGGCCCATGGCGCGGCCGCCGTTCAGCTGCCCGGCAGCCAGATGCCCACACCGGCCGATCTGGACATCTCGGCGGTCACGACCACCGATGCGGTGCCGCTCAACCGCGTACTGACGGAGCCGGTGTCATGACGGCCGCGCAGCGATCCGGTGCGGTGAGTGCCGTGTACGGAGCCGGTGCGGTAACTGCCGTCCGCGGTACCGCTGTTGCTGCGGTGCAGCAGCCCGGCGTCGTCCCCTCGATCCGTCCCTCCGGCCCACGCCGGGAGGCGCCCCAGCCACCCCCCGTTCCGTCCCCACCGCCCCCACGGCGGTACCGCGCAAGGAGCCCGCGATGAGTGAGCTGATCACCGCGGAACTGGTCGACCTCGACCTGTCCGCAGAAACGAAGGACGCCGCCGCACGGTCCCTGGCCGAGCGGATGGCCGCCCACGGCCGCGTCACCAACCTGGAGGGCTTCCTCGCGGATGTGGCCGCACGGGAGGCCCAGATGCCGACCGGCCTGGACGGCGGGATCGGCATCCCGCACTGCCGCAGCGAACACGTCACGGAGCCGACGCTGGCCTTCGGACGCAGCGCCTCCGGAATCGACTTCGGTGCGCCGGACGGCCCCGCCGACCTGATCTTCCTGATCGCGGCCCCGGCGGGCGGCGATGCGGACCATCTCTCGATCCTCTCGACCCTCGCCCGGCATCTGATGGACGAGTCCTTCACCGGCGCACTGCGGTCCGCCACCGAACCGGAGCGTACGGCGGCACTGATTCGCGGGGACGCACCGGCGGAGGAGCCCCCGGCCGGGGTGCCGGAAACGGACGCGCGAGCGGAGGCGGAACCCGGGACGGAGGCGGAACCCGGGACGGAGCCGGTATCCGAGCCGGAGTCCATACCGGCACCCGAGCCGGAGTCCGCCCCCGCAGCAGCCACCGAGGCACCTCCCGAGGCCCCCGCCCCGGCCGCCCCCTTCCGTATCGTCGCCATCACCTCCTGCCCCACCGGCATCGCGCACACCTACATGGCTGCCGAGTCGCTGGAGAAGGCCGGGCAGGCCGCCGGCGTCGAGGTGCTGGTCGAGACCCAGGGCTCGGCAGGGTTCAAGCGGCTCGATCCGCAGCTCGTCGCGGACGCGGACGGCGTGATCTTCGCCCATGACGTCGAGGTACGGGAGAAGGACCGGTTCGCCGGGAAGCCGACCGTCGATGTGGGGGTGAAGGCGGGCATCAACCGCCCCGCCGAACTCATCGCCGAGGTACGGCAGAAGGCCGAACGCGGCGAGGCCACCGCCCCCGCGCACGCCGCCGCGCCCATGGACAACGACGCCGACACGGGTGACGGCTTCGCCACCCGCCTGCGCAAGTGGCTGATGACCGGCGTCAGTTACATGGTCCCGTTCGTCGCCGCGGGCGGTCTGCTCATCGCGGTCGCCTTCGCCGTCGGCGGCTACACGATCAACAAGGCGCCGTCCGTCGCCGACCACTTCCTGTGGACCGAGTCCACGAGCTGGGCGGCCCTGCTCTTCCAGATCGGCAGCGTCGCGTTCGGCTTCCTCGTCCCGGTCCTGGCCGGCTTCATCGCGTACGGCATGGCGGACCGGCCCGGCCTCGTTCCCAGCTTCGTCGGCGGCGCCATCGCGCTCACCATCAACGCGGGCTTCCTCGGCGGTCTGATCGCCGGCCTGATCGCGGGTGCGGTGGTGATGGCGATTCAGCGGGTCAGCATCCCGCCGGTGCTGCGCGGCATCATGCCCGTCGTGGTCATCCCGTTGATCTCCTCGGCGATCGTCGGCTTCCTGATGTTCCTCGTGATCGGCAAGCCGATCGCCGCACTGCAAAAGGGGCTGACCGACTGGCTGTCCGGGCTCACCGGCGCCAACGCGATCATCCTGGGCGTGATCCTCGGCCTGATGATGTGCTTCGACCTGGGCGGTCCGCTGAACAAGGTCGCCTATGCCTTCGCGGTCGGCGGTCTCGCCAACGCCAACGAGGGCAGCCTGAAGGTCATGGCCGCGGTGATGGCGGCCGGTATGGTGCCGCCGCTGGCGATGGCGCTGGCCACGACCGTCCGCGGGCGGCTCTTCACCAAGGCCGAACGGGAGAACGGCAAGGCGGCCTGGGTGCTCGGTGCCTCCTTCATCACCGAGGGCGCGATCCCCTTCGCCGCCGCCGACCCGCTGCGCGTCATTCCCTCCGCGATGGCCGGCGGTGCGGTCACCGGAGCGCTGTCGATGGCCTTCGGCTGCACCCTCCGCGCCCCGCACGGCGGCATCTTCGTCGTCCCCCTGATCGGCCAGCCGTTCCTCTACCTGCTCGCCATCGCCGCGGGTACGGGCGTCAGCGCGGCCCTGGTGATCCTCCTCAAGGGGCTCCGCAAGACGTCGCCCACGCGGCCGGCGGACACCTCGTCCACCGAGGATTCCGGGGTAACGGTCGCCGCCTGACCCGCCT
Organism: Streptomyces sp. NPDC048434; assembly: GCF_043200375.1. NCBI lineage: Bacteria > Bacillati > Actinomycetota > Actinomycetes > Kitasatosporales > Streptomycetaceae > Streptomyces > Streptomyces sp. NPDC048434. The sequence continues at coordinate 123,364 of NZ_JBICXQ010000017.1, forward strand.
TTCCCCACCCGAGCCGGGGCCGCCACCGACAGGACGACACGGTGGCGGCCCCGGCGCGTTCAAGCCCCGCGTGCTGTGCCGTGGCGGTGTCGATCCCGCCCGCACGGCCGCGTCCCGCGCCACCTGCCGGACGGGCTCCGACGGGACGTGAGGCAACGGACGGTGAGGTTACCGGTGCGTTAGTGGATCTTTAGCCGGCCCGGCGAGAGTCGTGGACGTCACGCCGAAGGGCACCACTCACCAGCTCGGGGGAATTCTCATGTCGCTCGCCACCACCACCCTGCGCCGCGGTCGTCGTCTCGCCGCCGCCTCCCTCGTCGCCGCCGCGGCGCTCTCGCTGACCGCCTGCGACAACGGGGACGACAAGGCATCGGCCGCGCCCTCCGCCGCGAGCAGCCAGGCCGCGTCCGGCGGCTCGCAGGCGGGGGACTCCACCTCCGGTGGCTCGGCGTCCGGCGGTGCCTCCTCCGGCGGTTCCTCCGCGGGTTCGTCCTCGACGGGTGGGCAGCAGGCGGGCGGTGGCTCCGGTGCCGCAACGGGGAAGGGCGCGTCGCGTACGGACGCGAACGGGGGCCAGAGTGCCGCGACGGGCGGCTCCGCCGGGCAGGGCGGTGCCTCCGCCGGCCGTAAGGGCGTCGGCGGCACCTGGGTCGGCAGGCTGAAGTGGCTCACCGAGGACAAGCTCACGGTGGAGCCCAAGAGCGGTATGGAGCAGGCGTTCTACGTCGCCGACAGCACCAAGGTGCTCGGTGCGGCAGCGCTCTGCGAGGCCCCTGACGGCCGGGTCCACGCGGACGGCTCCGGCTATGGCACTACTCCGTGCACCCTCGCCGACCTGCGCAAGGCGGCCAAGCTCGGCACCGTCGAGGTCCGGGTGACGGTGCACCACGGCGCCGCCACGAAGATCGCCGAGCACTACCACCCGTAAGCCTCGGGCGGGGTCCCACCGCCTCCTCGGAACCGGTCCAGCGGCCGTCGGAACATCCGGCGGCCGCTGCGGCAGTTGGCGTCGACGTTCAGATGCCCAGCCGGGTCGCGATGCCGTCGAGGACGCTGTCCAGGCCGGTTTCGAAGCGCCACTGCGGGTCGTCCTTGCGGGTCGCTTCGTGGAGGTAGCGCTGATAGGTGGGATAGCGCCCGGTGCTCATCAGGTAGCGCATCTGCGGAGCGAGGGCGGTCCGCAGCTCGTGGGGGCTGGTCCAGCCCTGCTCGCGCATCAGGAAGTGCTGGGCGCATTCCACCGAGACGGCGCCGTGGACATAGGAGTTGACGGTCATCACCACGGCCATCATGGCGTCGAGGTCGAGCCCGAGCCCGTCCAGCGCGGAGAGCGCCCGTTCGGCCGCTGCCATTCGGTTGGGGGTGAGCGCGTGCAACGCCTGCGGGGAGGAGATCTGGATGAGCCAGGGGTGGCGCAGCACGATCTCCCGGGTGCGCAGCGCGTTGGCGCGCATGACGTCGCGCCAGTTCCCGGTGTCGTCGGGGAGCATGAGGTCCGCGTGGACCGCGTCCGTCATCAGGTCCAGGACGTCGCCCTTGCCGGAGACATAGCGGTAGGCCGCCATGGGGGCGACACCCAGCTCGGTGGCCAGGCGGCGCATGGTGACCGCGTCGATGCCGTCGGTGTCGGCGATACGTACGGCCGCCGCGGCGATCTTCTGTGGCGTCAGGGTGGCCCGTGGCGCCGGTGCCGGGCGGTCCAGGCGCTCCCAGAGGGAGATCGCTGCCGGGTCCGGCGTGTCCGTGGCGGACCCGGACGGCTGCCGGTCCTCGGCTTCGGCTGGCTTCTTCTTGCCGGCCATGGGGCCCACTTCCTTCCCGGATCCTCCCGAAGCGACGCGTACAACGTATCAGCAGTGGACGCTGTACACGCTGATGTGTACGTTGTATCCGTTCGATACGTCGTACACACGCAGTGCGGTGACGGCACGTCATGGCGGACTGCTGCGGAGCGACGGAGCGACGGAGCGACGGAGCGACGGAGCGACGGAGCCACGGAGCCACGGAGCGAAGGGGGCGCAGTAATGGCGGTCAACGGCACGACGGAAGCGGACGGCCGGGCGGGAGGGGCGGACCGGGTCGAGGGAGCCGGCAGGGCCGGAGGCGCGGACGAGGGGGCGTTGGGCGGGGGACGGCCGTCGCGGGCGCTGTACTTCGGGGTGTTCGGGCTGCTGCTCGGGATGTTCCTGGCGATGGTGGACGGTCTGATCGTGGGCACGGCGCTGCCCACGATCGTGGGGGAGCTCGGGGGGCTGGACCAGCTGTCGTGGGTGGTCACGGCCTATCTGCTCACCACCGCCGTGGCGACACCGATCTGGGGGAAGGTGGGGGATCTCTACGGCCGCAAGGGCACGTTCATGGCGGCGATCGTCCTCTTTCTGGCCGGGTCGATGCTGTCCGGGCTGGCGCAGGACATGGGGCAGCTCATCGCGTTCCGGGCCCTGCAGGGGCTGGGCGCGGGCGGGTTGATGGTCGGAGCGCTGTCGATCATCGGGGTGCTGGTGCCGCCCCGGCAGAGCGGCCGGATGCAGTCGATGATCGGCGCCATGATGCCGGTCGCGTTCATCGGCGGGCCGCTGCTGGGCGGCTTTCTCACGGACCAGCTGAGCTGGCGGTGGGCGTTCTACGTCAATGTGCCGATCGGGGCGGTGGCGCTGGTGATCGTCGGGGGCTGGATCCGGCTGGGCCGCACCGGGCGGAGCACGGCGCGGATCGACTACCCGGGCGTGGCGCTGCTGTCCGGCGCCATCCTGGCGCTGACCCTGCTGGCCAGTTGGGGCGGCGTCCGCTACGGGTGGGGATCACCGCAGATCCTCGGGCTGGCGGCGGTGGGCGTGGTGGCACTGGCCTGGTTCGTACGGGTCGAGCGGCGGGCCGTGGAGCCGGTCATTCCGCCCCGGCTGTTCCGCAGCCGGAACTTCACCCTGGCCCAGCTGCTGAGCTTTCTGGTCGGCGCGGTGATGCTCGGCGCGACCAGCTATCTGCCGCAGTACATGCAGTTCGTGCAGGGGCTGTCGCCGACGGCCGGCGGTCTGCTGTTGCTGCCGCTGATGTTCGGCATGCTCGGTGTGCAGCTCGCCACCGGGGCATTGATCAGCCGTAACGGCCGCTATCGGATCTACCCGATCCTGGGCGGCGGGGTGCTGACCGTGGGCGTCCTGATCCTGCTGCTGCTCGGTACGGGGACCGCGACGGCCATGGCCTCCGCGCTCACCGTCGTCGCGGGGATGGGCATCGGGTTCGTCATGCAGAGCACCCTGCTCATCACCATGAACAGCGCGGAGCCCCGCGACATGGGCGCCGCCAGCGGCACCGTCACGCTGCTGCGTACGCTCGGCGGCTCGCTCGGTGTCGCCCTGCTGGGCGCCGTCTTCACCGGACGGCTGCACAGCGGGCTCGCCGACCGGCTGGGGGAGGGCGCAGCGCGCCGGCTGACGGCGGGGGCCGGGCAGTTGACGCCGAAGCTGCTGGACGGGCCGGGCGCCCCGGTGCGGGACGCCTACCGGGCGGCGGTCACCAGCGGGCTCCACGGCGTCCTGCTGGGCGCCGCGGTACTGGCCGTGCTCGGCTTCGCGGCCGCCTGGTTCGTACGGGAGGTGCCGCTGCGGAGCGTGGCGGGTCCGGCCGACGGAGCGGCGGGCCCGGGGCCGGCTGAGGGGGCGGGGCCGGGCCACTGACGGGGCGGGCTCGGCGGCCTGCCGAAGCGGCGCCCCGAGGCCCCGTACGCACAAGGCGGTGGCCGGCCCCCACCCGGGACCGGCCACCGCCCTCGCGCAACTGCTCTGCGGACGCCGTCCGTCAGGCCGCGCTGCCCGCCTGCCAGTCGGACCAGGACAGGTTCCAGCCGTTGAGGCCGTTGTCCGGCGGCACGGTCTTGTCGTGCGAGTTCTTCACGACGACGACATCGCCGACCAGCGACTCGTTGAAGAACCACTTGCCCGGGGTGTCACCACCGCCGCCCTTGCTGTCCCGCAGGCCGACACAGCCGTGGCTGGTGCCGGAGTTGCCGAACACGGACGAGGCGCCCCAGTAGTTGCCGTGGATGAAGGTGCCGGACGACGACAGACGCATGGCGTGCGGGACGTCCTTGATGTCGTACTCACCGCCGAAGCCGACCGTCGAGCCGTCCATCCGGGTCTGCTCGAACTTCTCCGAGATCACCATCTGGCCGTTGTAGGTCGGGTGATCGGGGCTGCCACCGGAGATCGGGATGCGCTTGTAGGTCTTGCCGTCCCGCTTGACCGTCATGGTCTGGGTGTTCATGTCGACCGTGGAGACCTGCGAGCGCCCGATGGTGAAGGACACCGTCTTGGACTGCACACCGGTGATGCCGGCGCCGCCCTTCACCCCGTCCAGGTCGATCTTCATGGTGACCTTGGAGCCGGCCTTCCAGTAGTCCTGCGGCCGGAAGTCCAGGCGCTGGGTGCCGAACCAGTGGCCGACGACCTGCTGGCCGCTGCTGGAGGTCACCTTGATGTGGGACTGGACGTCCTTCTTGTTACTGATCACCTTGTCGAAGTTGAAGGACACCGGCATGCCCACGCCGACGGTCTTGCCGTCGTCGGGGGTGTAGCTGCCGATGAAGCTGTTGGCCGAGGAGACCGTCGTGAAGCTGGCGTTCTCGGTGGCGGACCGGCCCTTGGCGTCCTTCGCGTTCGCCACGATCTTGTACTTGGTGCCGCGCTCCAGCTGGGCGCCGGGCTTCCAGGACGTGCCGTCGGCCGATATGGCGCCGGCGACGGCCGTGCCGGAGTCGGCGGCGGTGAGCTTCACATCGGTCAACTTGCCACCGGTGACCTTCACCCCGGTGTCGTTGATGCTGGCGTTGGTGGCGCCGTCCTTCGACGAGACCTTGATCTTGGCGTCGGAGGCGTCCTTGGCGGCCGCGGCGTCCGCACCGGCCTGGCCGTTCTTGCCGTCGTCATTGCCGCCGGCCGAGGCGTCCCCGCCACAGGCGGACAGGGCCAGCGCACCCGCCGCGAACAGGGCGGTGACGGCCAGCGTGCGGCGCGTCCGTCGGTTCGGACGCGGCACACCGGACGCCTGCTGCTCGGCTGACTGGAGCAGCTGGTGCGGAGTGCGGGACCGAGCGGGCGCGGGATTGTCCGGCGATGTCACGAGCTGCTCCATACAAGGGTGTTGTGATTCCGTGCTGATAAACAGCACCTACGGGCGGATTTGGTTGCGGGTGGGGCCAGGTTGTGACGAAGGTCACATTTGCGTGGGGAGGGGTTGGTCGGCCGGTCCCGACAGCCAGGTTCGCAGTGGCGCGCCGTGTTCGTCCAGGCGGGGTGGAGCGGAGGGTTGGGCCACCGGCGTTCCCGAAAGGCGGAGCGGGCTGGTGACTTGGGGGATGCGGTCCTCGCCGACGGACGTCACCGGGTCCAGGCCGAGCCGCCCCGCCAACTCCAGCGCCTCGGAGAGGCTGTTGACCGGGCCGCACGGCACCGACGCCGGGGTCAGTCGTTCGGCCCAGGCCCGAGGGGTGTCGGCGGCCAGCCGGTTTTCCAGCGCTTTGATGAGATCCGTGCGGTGGTGCACCCGGTCCTGATTGCGGGCGAACCGGACGTCCTCGGCGAGCTCCGGTGCGCCCAGCGTCTGCGCCAGTGCCCGGAACTGACGGTCGTTCCCCACCGCCACCGCGAGCAGCTGCCCGTCCCGGCAGGCCAGCGTCTCGTACGGGGCGATGCTCGGATGGCGGTTGCCCATCGGGCCCGGGTCGCGGCCGGTGGCCAGGTGGCCGGAGGCCTGGTTCACCAACGAGCCCAGCAGGGAAGAGAGCAGATTCACTTCCACCAGCTGCCCCCGGCCGGTGCGGTGGCGGTGGTGGAGGGCGGCGAGGATGCCGGTGGCGGCGTCCTTCGCGGTCAGCACGTCGACCAGGGCGACACCCGCCTTCAGGGGCGTGCCGCCGGGCTCGCCGGTGATGCTCATCAGCCCGCCGACGGCCTGCACCACGAAGTCGTAGCCGGGCAGCCCGGCGCCCGCGCCGGACCCGAAACCGGTGATGGTGCAGTGCACCAGGCCCGGGTTGGCGGCGCGGGTGGCGATGTGGTCCAGGCCGTACTTGGCGAGCGAGCCGGGTCGGAAGTTCTCGATCAGCACGTCGGCCCGGCGCGCCAGCTCACGGGCCGCGGCCGCATCGTCCGGGTCGCCGAGGTCCAGGGCCAGGCCGCGCTTGGAGCGGTTCGCGGCGTCGAAGTAGGCGGCCGTCCCGTCTGCCGCGAACGGCGGGCCCCAGGAGCGGGTGTCGTCGCCGGTGCCCGGCCGCTCCACCTTGATCACCTCGGCGCCGAGGTCGGCGAGCGTCGCGGCGGCCAGCGGGCCGGCCAGCACCCGGCTGAAGTCCGCGACGAGGATGCCGTCCAGGGCACGGGCGGGCGGGTCGCCGGGCGGGGCGGCCGCGGTGGCTTCCGTCCCGGTGGCCGCTGTCCCGGCGGGCTCCGTGTCGGCGTCGGTGGATGGCCGGGGCTGCGGCCGGTGCGGCTGCGGCACGTGCGTACTCCTCACGTCGCGGACGAAGTGCCGTCATCGTCCGGGACGATCTTCGCCGGGGGAAGCCTCCGGGGTGTCCAACGGGGCGGAGCGAATCCTGCCGTGGCGGCCTCTTGGGGGGCCGTTGTGCCGCGCAGTGACGGGAAAGTAGCGAAATGTCATAGGAGATGCGTCACTTCGGGACTTAGGTCCCAAGATCCCCTGTCGGAAGGCCTGACGCGTGGTGTGTACTGGCTCTACCCCAGCGCCTCATCCGTCCGGGAGGACCGCATGCTCCCCTCAGCTTCGATTCTGCAGCAGATCGGCCTCGGCGTGCTGCTGGCTGTGGCCATCGTCTGGGTCGTCGGGCTGGCCAGACTCCTGCGCCGGGGGCGCTACGAGGCGGCCATGTGCCGTGATCAGCGGGAAATGCGGGCCCGGTACGCGCCGGGCGGGAGGCTTGCCCCGCCCGGCACGGAGGGGCTTCCCGCCCAGCCGGAACTGCTCGGTTCCGTGCCCCGGCAGACCGGGCCGGCCGGGCCGCCGTCGGAGTGCGTGGAGCTGAGCGCCGACGAACGGGCGGCGTTCGAGGGGCTCGTACGGCGGCTGACCAGCCGGAGCTGACCGGGTAACCGGACCGGGTAACCGGACCGGGTAACCGGACCGGGGCCCGGTCTCAGCGCACCGGGCCCAGCCTCAGCAGGGCCAGTGCGGTCAGCATCTGCACCGATACCGCGGCCGCCGACTTCCCTGTCGACAGATGGTGCTGGCCCCGTATGAGCAGTACGGCGAGGACATAGCCGAACCCCCAGGTCGTCCAGGTCGCGGCCTGCACGAAGGTGGCACCGGTCGGCAGCCAGGCCGCGATCGCCATCCGCGGCAGATCCGTCACCCAGAACAGCACGATGAACAGGCTTGCGGTGGGCGCGAAACGGCCTATGCCGCCGAGCGTCCGGGCGATGGCGTGGGCGACCGAGCCCAGAGCGAGACTGGCCGCCAGCACGCCCGCCTCGCCCAGCCCGAGGAGCTGCAGCGCCGCGGCGTGGTCGACGGCCCACTGGGTGTGGAACGCGTCCACCGACAGCACGCCGATGCCACCGCTGATCAACGACAGCAGCACCGCCGCGCTCCAGGCGCTACGGTCCCGCGCCTCGTCCAGCACCTCCACCGGGCGGTACCAGAGCCCGAATATCAGCCGGTGCCACCACAGGCGGCGTCGTGGTGCCGGCTGGCGGGGAGCCGGCTGGAGGAGCGTGGGCGGTGGCGGCTGGGGAGGCGGGGAGGGGGGTGGTGCGGACATAAGCCGTTTCTACCACCGGCCCATTCGGGGCGGGGCGGGGGCGTCGGGCGAGGGCACGCCTGGTGCGGATGAGACGCTCTGCCGGTGACTGTGCAGACACCGGAGCACGACGAGGCACACGGCGGCGGACTCGGCAGCCGGCTCAACTGGCTGCGGGCCGCGGTCCTTGGCGCCAACGACGGCATCGTCTCCACCGCCGGACTCGTCGTCGGGGTGGCCGGCGCCACCGATTCCCGCGGCGCCCTGTTGACGGCGGGGCTGGCCGGATTGCTGGCCGGGTCCATGTCGATGGCGGCCGGTGAATATGTGTCGGTTTCCACCCAGCGCGATGCGGAGAAGGCCGCGCTCGCCCAGGAGAAGCGGGAGCTGGCGACCGAACCGCAGGCCGAACTCATCGAACTGACCGAGATGTTGGCGGGGAAGGGCCTGAACGAGCAGCTGGCCCACGAGGTCGCCGAGCAGCTCACCGCGCACGATGCGCTGCGTGCCCATGCGGAGGTGGAGCTGGGCATCGATCCCGAGGCGCTCACCAACCCCTGGCACGCGGCGGGTGCGAGCTTCCTCGCGTTCACGGCGGGGGCGCTGTTGCCGTTGCTGGCGATCGTGCTTCCGCCGGCCGCGTACCGGCTGTGGATCACGGTGGTCGCGGTGCTGGCGGCGCTGGCGCTGTGTGGCTGGAGCAGTGCCCGGCTGGGGGCCGCGCCGGTGGGGCGGGCGGTGTTGCGGAACGTGGGCGGCGGAGCGGTGGCGATGGGGGTGACCTACGCCGCGGGCTCGTTGCTGGGGGCGGTGGGCGTGTGACCGGTGAGTGCCGTGGGCGGCCGTCCACGGGGCAGCCCGTCCCGTAGCAGCCTCGGTACGGTCGGGCCGTCGAGCCCGGTGCTGTCAGTCCATCCGGTCCATCCGCAGAGATCCCGGTGCGGTCAGCCCGTCCCGTAGAGGTCTCGGTACGACAGGAAGACGCCGCCGGGGCCGTCCACCGTTTCCGCCTCCAGGGCGGCCCGCACCACGGCGCGGGTCAGGACGTCCGCGCCGGCGGACAGGATCTCGTTGAGGGCCCCGGCCACGGCGTGTACGCCGAATGCCGGCTCGGTGTGGGCCTCTTCGGGGGTGAGCGGGCGCGCCGCGGTGGACAGGGCGAAGACCGTGTCGCCGTCGGACAGGAGATGGACGGGGCGGACGGCGCGGGCCAGACCGTCGTGGGCGGTGCCGGCGAGCTTGTGGGCCTGGGCGCGGGTGAGGGCGGCGTCCGTGGCGACCACGGCGAGGGTGGTGTTCAGCGGCGGGTGGACGGATGCGGCCGAGCGGGCCTGGGATATTTCCCTGGCCTCGGCCAGCCGGCGCAGAGCCGTGGCGTGCACCTCGGAGGAGGGCAGGGGCGCCGGGCTCTCGTACAGATGGCCGTAGAGGGCGCCGGTGCGCGGGTCGATGACGGAGCCCGCGGCATTGAGGACGGCCAGCGCGGCGACGGTGGCGCCCGAGGGGAGGACGGAGCTCGCGGTGCCGACCCCGCCCTTGAGGCCGCCGGCCACCGCGCCCGTGCCGGCGCCCGTATTGCCCTGGGCGACCGGGGCGCCGAGCCCGGTGTTTGCCGCGGCCGCGGCCGCCGCCCGGCCCAGTGCGGCGTCCGGGCGGGCCCGCCAGTCGCCGCCGCGCCCCAGGTCGAAGAGGGCCGCGGCCGGCACGACCGGGACGACCTGGGCGGGGTCGGGTCCCACGCGGAATCCGCGGCCCTGCTCCTCCAGCCAGGCGGCGACACCGGACGCGGCGTCAAGACCGAAGGCACTGCCGCCGGTCAGCACGAGCGCCTCGATGCACTGGACGAGGTTGCGCGGGTCGAGCGCGTCGGTCTCCCGGGTGCCGGGGCCGCCGCCGCGTACGTCGACGGCCGCGACGGCCCCGCCCTCGGGAGCAAGGACGACGGTGGTGCCGGTCAGGTACCCGCCACCGGTCCGCCGGGCGTGGCCGACCCGGAGGCCGAGGACGTCGGTCAGTGCGTCCTGCGGCCCCGCGGGGTGCGGCGGGTGCTCAGTAATCGGCCGGTCCCATCACGATGACCGGGTGCAGGTCGGGGTCGAGGGTGCGCAGCAGTTCCCGCATCACCTTGGGCTTGAGGCTCACACAGCCCTGGGTGGGGCCGTCGTGGTCGACATGCAGCCAGACGCCGCCACCCTTGGCGTCGCCCCACGGGCGCTGCGGGTCCAGGGGGGAGGTGCCGGGCTCCCGGTTGTAGTTGATGGCGATGACGTAGTCGAAGGCGCCGGCCAGCGGCTCGCCCTCCACACCGGTGCCGCCGGCGACGAAGCTGGTGTTGTGGTCGTAGGGGAGTTTGGTGTCCCCGGGCGCGGTCAGCAGACCGCCCGCGTCGGTGAGGGAGTAGACACCGATGGGGGAGCGCAGATCGCCGTAGCGGTGGTCGTCCGTCCAGCCGTGGGCGGCGTTGTGCGCGGACCAGGTGGGGCCCGGCTCCCAGTCGTCCGAGCCCTCCTCACGGGTGTAGAGGACGACACGGGACTGGAAGGAGTCCATGTCCTTTCCGGTGACGACCAGCACCTGCCGGGAGTCGGCCGGTATCCGCTTCCTGGCGGCGTCGCTGAGGCCCGGGATGGGCCGTCCGGCGGGAGGATTCGGTGCGGCGTTCGGGGCGGATTTGGCGGCGGACACCGGGACACGTGGCGTGTCCGGGCCGGAAGCAGTCGTGGACGTGGTGCTCTTGGCGTCGGTCCCGCTGTTCTGGTCGTCGCCCGACGCCGGCCACGCCCACAGGGCGGTGCCGACCAGGGTGGAGAGGGCGAGACCGCCCACGGCCTTGCTGCGCCGGGACAGTCTCGTCCGCGCGCGGGACTGAGCGTGGCGGGCCATGTCTGGCGTCTCCTCAGGTACGGACGGTGGTCGTTCCCCAGGGGCTTCCTGCGGCTCTTTCACAGGGGCACCCCCTGTCATAAAAAGGGCAATCTGCACCCTACCGCTTCAGAGTCGACGCGCCTCCGCTGGCCTTGGTGAACAGTGGGGAACGGGGGCCCGAAGTGACGGGAAGTGGGGTCCATTGGTGGGTAATTGACGGGGTATGGGATGGAGGCGGAGGTGAGGGCTCCGCTGGTGAGGGGCCCCTCTCCCGGCGGAGTGGGGAAGATGGCCGAATCTGATGCAGGATCAGGGCGCTTGCGGGGGTTTGCACGACCGTTCGGCACGCTTATGGGGGAAGGGGAGAGGGGCCTGCCGGGGCGTCGAGGGGCCCGTGTCGGCCCGCTTCCCGAGATCGGTGCCATGGCGATCGCCGAGATGGGTGACGCGGCGGCTGCTTCTACTCCACCAGTGCGGTGCCCTGACGGGATGTGAGAACGACGCCGGCCGCGACCGTGACGGATGCCACCAGACCGGCCGCCAGGATCGCCCAGTGCCCGGCGAAGGTGCATGCCAGTACCAGGAGCGAGGACACCGGAAGCACGAGCTGCTGGGCCGGGCCGCGCTTCTGGTGCCGGGAGTGGATCAGCCACACCGTCGCCATGAACAGTGCGGCCGGCACCGTGACACAGGCGGCTGCCGCGAGCGGCGACAGATGCGCCTTGCCGAACGTCTCCTCCACCGCGACCTCGATGCCCGCGCCCACCGCGGCCGCCGAACCGAACACCAGGTAGTGGCCGTAGCCCCACAGGAACGCCTGGCGGTTCGAGTGCAGGTGACGGTGGATCGGGACCGCGAAGTAGATCCAGTACGCGGCGAAGACCAGCAGCAGTCCGCCGCCCGCGATCGGCAGCAGGGCGCTCAGCTCGTCGTTCTCGTCCAGGGCCGACTGCACGGCGACGGTGGCCGCCGCGATCGTCTCGCCCAGCACGATGATGGTGAACAGGCCGTAGCGCTCGGCGATGTGATGGGGATGCCAGGCCGTCTGCCGCTCCCGCTCGGCCAGTGCGGGGACGGCCAGCTCCAGCAGTCCCACGACCACGAACACCCAGGGCACGTCCCCCTTGGGCAGCGCGAGCAGGCCCAGCCAGCCGATCTGGCACACCGTCATTCCCAAGGCGTAGCGCAGCGCGGTGCGCCGCTCGGCGCCCCGGCCGGCGAGTGCGGCCCGCAGCCACTGGGCGACCATGGCCAGCCGCATCACCAGATACCCGAACCAGATGACCGTGAAGTCGCTGTTGACGAAAGCCCGCGGCACGCCGGCGGCCAGCACCAGCACCCCCGCCATCTGGACGAGCGTCACCACGCGATAGAGCGGGTCGTCCGTGTCGTACGCCGAGGCGAACCAGCTGAAGTTCATCCAGGCCCACCAGATGGCGAAGAAGAGCATCAGATAGCCGGAGATGCCGACCCCCGGGTGCCCCTCCGCCAGCGCATGGGCCAGCTGACGTCCGGCCTGCGCGATCGCCACGACGAAACACAGGTCGAAGAAGAGCTCCAGCGGGGTGGCGGTGCGGTGCTCTTCGTCGCGGCGGCGCGCACGCATGAGGACCGGCACGTCAGCTCCTCTCGTCGGCCGATGCGGCCGGCATCAGTACAGCGCGGGCGGGCGAGGCCGCCCATGAGGGGAGCGGCGTGCGGCGTGTCGTGCCGGCCCGTGGGGCGGCTACTCGGCGACCGCCTCCACGATCGAGGGGAAGGCAGTCGTGGGCAGCACCCGCGTGAGCCGGAACCCGCCGGCCGACAGCAGTGTCGCGAACTCCTCCGCGGTCCGCTCCTGCCCGTCGACCACCCCCATCATCGCGACGTCCAGGGTCTTGCCGAAGTGCGGGGCGTTGCCCGGCGGCAGTACGGCGTCGATGACCAGCAGCCGGCGGCCGGCCGCCATCGCCCGGTGGCAGGTGCGCAGGATGCGCCGGCAGGCCTCGTCCGTCCAGTCGTGCAGCACGTGCTTGAGGACATAGACGTCACCCCCCTCCGGTACGGACGCGAAGAAGTCGCCCTCCTGGGTGCGCCAGCGGCCCTTCAACTCGTCGCCGTCCAGGAGGTGGTGGGTCAGCGGCGGCGCCTGGTCGAAGAGCACACCGGTCAGTTGCGGATGGCGGCGCAGCGCGGCGCGCAGCAGCCCGCCGCGGCCCCCGCCGATGTCCACGACCGTGCCGGTCTCGGGGAACGGGTAGACCGCCGCCACCGCCTCGTCGACCGGGCCGGACAGCGAGGACATCCCGTCGTCGAAGAGCCGGCGGATGACCGGGTCCGTCCTCAGATGCTCGAAGAGGGGCACCCCGAAGAGCCGCTCGAAGGATGCGCCGTCGTGCCGTACGGACTCCGGGATGGCGGCCGAGGTCCGCAGGAACAGCTCGTCGGTCATCATCATGACGGCGGGGTGCAGCGAGTCGGGGGCGTCGGTGCGCAGTGGGCCGGCGGCCGGCGTCAGGTGGTAGGCGCCCGCGGCGTCCTCCCGGAAGATGCCGCGGGTGGCGAGATAACGCAGTACGCGGCGCAGATGCGGGGTGTGTGTGCCGGTGGCGGCGGCCAGCTGCTCGGCGGTGCGCGGGCCCCCGGCGAGATGGTCGGCGATGCGGTGTTGCGCCGCGGTGCGCAGCGCGGCGGAGAAGAGATGGCCCATGGCCTGGTCCATCAGATGTGTCGTGAGGTCGAGCGGCTCGCCGGTCCGTGGGTTGGGGGTAGTGGCCAACGTCGGCCTCCAGTCGTCGGCTTGGGCTTGCTGGTCCCGGTCGCAGCAGGGTGATCCACGGTTGCAGTCGCCGCCTTCGGTGTCACGAACGGGCGCAGCGGCACCCGCGAAGTCCGGCCAGGGCAAGGCGGAGTTGGCCCCTACGGGACGGCTCCGGGGCGGGTGGGGGACCGTCGCTCGGTGCGGGGTGGCGATTCATGATCGAATGCGTGTATGAGCGACAGCGACACGACAGGCACGACCCGCCCGACCGATGACGCCGAGCACAGTGACGATTCCGCCGCCGTCCTGGCCCCGCTCGACGACCGCCTCGCGGACCTCGTGGCCCTCTACGAAGACCTGCACCGCCACCCCGAACTCGGCTTCCAGGAGACCCGTACGGCCGCCGCGGCCGCCCGGCGGCTGACCGGCTGCGGCTATGACGTCACCACCGGCATCGCCGAAACCGGCGTCGTCGGCCTGCTGCGCAACGGCCCGGGGCCCGTCATCCTGCTGCGCGCCGACATGGACGCGCTGCCCGTCACCGAGAACTCCGGCCTGGACTACGCCTCCACGGTCCCCGGCCGGATGCACGCCTGCGGGCACGACGTCCATGTGACCTGTCTGCTGGGCGCCGCCGACCTGCTCGCGGCGGGCCGCGCGCACTGGTCCGGCACGCTGATCGTGCTCTTCCAGCCCGCCGAGGAGGTCGGCAGCGGTGCCCGCGCCATGCTCGACGCCGGCCTCTACAGCAAGTGCCTGGTGCCCACCCCCGATGTGGTGCTGGCCCAGCATGTCGCCCCCTTCGGCGCCGGGCTGATCGCGTACTGCCCCGGAGCCTGCATGGCGGCTGCCGACAGCCTGGAGATCACCTTCCACGGCACCGGCGGCCATGGCTCGCGGCCCGAGACCACCGTCGACCCGATCCTGATGGCGGCGGCCTTCGTGCAGCGGGTGCAGTCCGTGGTGGCCCGCGAGGTCGCGCCGAAGGACCGGGCGGTGGTCAGCGTCGGCTCCTTCCACGCCGGGGACACCGCCAATGTCATCCCCGACCGGGCCGTCGTACGGCTCAGCGTCCGCACCTTCGACGAGACGGTGCGCACGGCCGTGCTGGCCGCCATCGACCGCATCGCGCGCGCCGAGGCCGCCGCCTCCGGTGCCGACCGCGCACCCGAGACCGAGGTCCTGGACTCCTTCCCCGTCACCGTCAACGACCCCGCGACCCTGCAACAGGTCAATGAGCAGTTCACCGGACTCTTCGGCGAGCAGCGGCTGTTCGCCTACGAGCCGGCGACCGGCAGCGAGGACGCCGGACTGCTGGCGACCGCCGCCGGGGCACCCCTCTACTACTGGTGGCTGGGCGGCTGGGACCCGGAGGAGTTCCGGACGGCGCTGGCGGCCGGACGGCTCGCGCAGGACATTCCGTCCAACCATTCGCCGCGCTTCGTACCGGTGGTCCGGCCGACCCTCACCATGGGCGTCGAGGCGCTGACCGCCGCGGCGCTCAACCAGCTGGCTCCTCCGGCGGACACGGAAGAGGCGGAGGCGGCGGGACGGGCCGGGCAGGGTGGGGCGGCAACCGTTTGACCTTGTCCTTGGGGGAAGCCCCAGCATCGGCCGTACCGGGCGAGGCGCCCGGAAGGAGGAGGGCGGACGGGTGGACCGACGGGTGACCGGAGGCGTGGGCGGGGCGCCGTACGGGGAGGGTGAGCTGCTGACCATCGGTGCGTTCGCACGGGCCTCCCGGCTCTCGCCGAAGGCGCTGCGGCTCTACGACGAGCTCGGCCTGCTGACCCCGGCCCAGGTCGACCCGCGGAGCGGCTACCGCCACTACGCCCCGGCCCAGCTGGAGCGGGCCCGGCTGGTGGCCTGGCTGCGCCGGCTCGGTATGCCGCTGGCCCGCATCCGCGAGGTGTGCGAGCTGGCGCCGGCCGCGGCAGCCGCGGCGGTCGCCGCGTACTGGACACAGGTCGAGGCCGACACCGCCGCCCGCCGGGACCTGGCCGCCTTCCTCGTCGACCAGCTGTCCAGGAAGGACACCGTCATGACCGAACCGCGTACCCCTCTGACGCTGCGCTGCGCCGCCCTGACCGATCAGGGCCTGGTGCGCCCGGCCCACCAGGACGCCGCCTACGCGGGACCGCGACTGCTGGCCGTGGCCGATGGCTACGGCCCGAGTGGCGGCCCCGTCGCGACGGCCGCGATCGAGGCGCTCAAGGACCTGGAGCACCGGGACCTGACCTCGGCGGATCTGCCGGCCGTCCTGGAGGAGGCGGCTCATCGCGCACACCGCGCCGCCCCGTCAGCGGACGAGGCGAGCGGCACCACCCTCACCGCACTGCTCCGCTCCGGCTCGCAGCTGGCGCTGCTGCACATCGGTGACTCGCGGGCCTATGTCCTGCGGGACTCCGGCCTCTTCCGCATCACCCACGACCACAGCCTGGTCCAGTCGCTGGTCGACGAGGGCCGGCTCACCCCCGAGGAGGCCTCCTCGCACCCCCAGCGCGCGCTGCTGCTGCGATCGCTCGACGGGGCCACCGAGTTCTCCCCCGACCTGCAACTGCTGGAGGCCCGGCCCGGTGAGCGCTATCTGCTGTGCACCGATGGCCTGACCTCAGTGGTGCCGGCCGAGACGATCCAGGACGTACTGACCGCGGCCGACGACCCCGACCAGGCCGTACGGGAACTGATCCGGCAGGCCCGCGAGGCGGGGGCACCGGACAACGTGGCGTGTGTGGTGGGGGAGTTGGTGGCCGTGGGGGCGGCTGTTTAGGGGGACACACACCCCTACGGCCTTCGGGAACATGCCGGCGGGGACCCGAATCCGTCCGGGGGCCGGCCTCAGGGAACGCACCGTTCCCTGAGGCGCGGCACGGCGCGGCACGGCGGCCGGGGCCGGGGCCCCGCCCCCCCGCGCCCGGCCGTCGACGGGGCTCAGGCCAGCCCCTTGAGCATCCCCTTGAAGTAGAGCTGCGGCAGCCCGTAGCGCTTGAGGAACCACATGTCGGTGCGTTCCCGGGTGGTGTCGAGGAAGGGGATCGAGGGGGTGGGCTGCAGGTCGTAGTCGAACTCGGCGAGCAGCATCTTGTGCCGGGCGGTGACCAGGGGGCAGGAGGTGTAGCCGTCGTAGCGGGCGGTGGCGGGGCGCCCGCGCAGACCGGCGAGGAGGTTGGCGACGACGACCGGGGCCTGCTTGCGGATCGCGGCACCCGTTTTGGACGTCGGCAGACTGGCGACGTCACCGAGCGCGAACACCTCCGGGAAGTCGGGGTGTTGGAGGGTTTCCCGGTCGGTTTTGACGTACCCGTACGGGGAGTCGGGGTCGGCGAGCGGGCCGTCGGCGAGCCATTCGGGGGCGCGCTGCGGCGGTACGGCGTGCAGGAGGTCGTAGCGGACGGTCTCGGCGGTGCCGGTGGTGTGATCGGTGATCACCGCCTCGCGGGCCGCGCCGTCGAGCCGGGTCATCTCCGAGTTCAGCCGCACCTCGATGCCGTACCGCCGGGCCGTCTCCGTCAGCGCGCGGGAGAAGACCGGCACCTTGAACATCGCGGGCTCCGGGAGCACCAGGATGGTGCGGATCGTGCCCAGCACACCGCGCTTGCGCCAGTGGTCGGCCGCCAGATACGCGATCTTCTGCGGGGCGCCGCCGCACTTCACCGGCCCGGACGGCATGGTGAACACGGCCGTCCCGCTGCGCATCCGGCGGATCAACTCCCAGGTGAGCGGGGCGAGATCGGGCCGGTAGTTACTGCTCACCCCGCCGTGCCCGAGGGCCGCGGCCAGGCCGGGCACGCCGTCCCAGTCGAGCTGCAGGCCGGGGGCGAGCACCAGCCGCCCGTAGGAGAGGACCCGCCCGGAGGCGGTGGTGACCGTTCGGGCGGCCGGGTCGACGGCGGTGGCGCGCTCACGCAGCCAGCGCACGCCGGGCGGCATGACGTCCGCCTCGGTGCGCAGCGCGGCGCGCAGCGGGGCCTGGCCGCCGCCGACCAGCGTCCACAGCGGCTGGTACCAGTGCGTTTCGGAGGGCTCCAGCAGCGCGATGTCCCGGATTCCGGCGCGGCGTAACCGGGCGGCGACGGTGATGCCTGCGGTGCCGCCGCCGATGATGAGGACCTGGTGGTGGGACGGGGCGGCGGCGGGTGCGGGGGCCATGTGCTTCCTCCTGATGGGTGGGTGGAACGGGACGACGGACGGCGGGATGGGGGCGGCACCCGTGTGGGGCCGACGGGGCTAGGGGGTCCAGAGGCGGGGGAGGGCGGTGGCCGCCATGGTGACGGCGAGGACGGTGACGAGGGCGGCGAAGGCCGTGGTCAGGGTCTGTGGGCGCAGGCGGGTGGTGAGGCGGTTGCCGAGGTGGCTGCCGATCGCCGCACAGGCCGCGAAGCCGGCCAGCAGCGGCCAGTCCAGAGCCCCCGTGCCGGCCCTGGTGCCCAGCGCCGTGAGGGAGTTGACGAGGATGACGAGGAGTGAGGTGCCGATGGCGACCGGCATCTCCAGGCCCAGGACCAGGGTGAGGGCCGGTACGACGACAAAGCCGCCGCCGACCCCGAAGAACCCGGTGAGCAGCCCGACGGCGGAGGCGGTCACGGCGAACCGGACGGGGCGGACGCGGCGGACGGAGCGGTCGGGGCTGTCGGGCCGGTCGAGTTGGGGGAGTATTCGACGGGCGGGTCCGGTACGGCCACGGGGAGGGGGCGGATCCGGGGTGTCCCGGAAGGGCGCGGGCTCCGGGACGTCATATAAGGGCACAGGCTCCCTCGGATCTCCTGAGGGCGCCGTCTCCGTGGACACCCCTAAGGGGCGGATACCGCCCGCCGCCCGCCGCTCGCGCAGCCCCCGTAACACCAGCATCGCCGCCACCACGAGCAGCAGACACGCGAACGCCGCCATCAGCACCGTGGGGTCCAGCGCCGCGCTCCACCGGGAGCCGAGGTAGCTGCCGGCCGTCCCCAGCGCCCCGAAGGCCGCACCGGCCGCCCACCGGACCCGCCCGGCACGGGCATGGCAGAGCAGCCCGGTCAACGCGCCGACCGTGACGACGATCAGTGCGCCCGCGGTCGCCTCGTGCGGCGACTGCCCCAGCAGATAGACCAGCGCCGGCACCGCCAGCACCGACCCGCCACCGCCGAGCGCGCCCAGCAGCAGCCCGATCAGCAGTCCGCACGGCAGCGCCGCGACGGCTATGAGGACGGACACGAGGCCCGCGGCGCAAGAGCGACGGCCCGGCTCTCGTCGGACCACTCCGCAACGAAGGCGAACCGGTCGCCGCGTACCACCGTCTCGCGCCACTCCACCGGCCGCTCCCCGGCCCGCCCCAGCCGCTCGATGGTGAACGCTGCCTCCCGGTCGGCCAGCCCCAGCAGCCACGCCTGCCGGACGTCCGGCAGGAACGGCTGGATCCGTTCCCGGCCGCCGGTGACCTTCACCCCGCAGCGCCGCGTCAGCTCGCCGTAGAGCGAGGTGTGCCCGAAGTCGGCGTCCAGCAGCGGCTCGGCGACCTCGGCGGGCAGATACGCGGTGTCGTGGGCGAGCGGTTCGCCGTCCGCGAGCCGCAGCCGCTCCAGTACGACCAGCGGCGCATCAGCCACCAGCCCCAGGTGCCCGGCGATCGTCCCGTCAACGGTCCGCTCCAGCCGCAGTACCTCGCTGCGCTGCTCCACGCCCTGGCCCTCCAGCTCGCGGAAGAGGCTGTAGAGCGAGCCCAGCGGCTGCTGTATGCGGCGGGTGTCCAGCCGGCTGGTGCGGCCGCGCTCGGCGATCACCAGGCCGTCCGCGCGCAGCTTGCGCAGCGCCTCACGGACGGTGTGCCGGCTGACCTCGTACTCGCCGGTGAGCCGGTGCTCGGCCGGGAACTCCGCGCTGAATTCGCCGGTTTCCATCCGGCGGCGCAGATCGGCGAAGAGCTGCGCCCACAGGGGCAGCGGCGAGCGCCGGTCCAGGGGACGCGGGCCGTGCGCGCCGTCCGGCGGCTCGGTCGTCATGGTGAAATCCTCCGCGGGCGTACGGGGTGGTGTGGGTGCGGTGGTCGATACCGACCGGCCGATGCAGGTGAGCACGGCAATCGCGCGTGACGCAGTGTCAGGTGCCACGTCACGTGCGCCAGGTGAGGTCACATGGAGCGCCGGGCGGCGACCTCGGCTTGTCGCCCGCCACCCGGCTACCTAATGTACGTACATCCGTGCATCCGCACAACGCACCCCGCCCGAGCGGGCCCCAGCCGCCGCGCACGGGCCCCGCGCACCCCTGGAGGCCGACCGTGCACTTCGCGCAGTACTACCTCGACTGCCTTTCCCAGGCCTCGTATCTGATCGGGGACGAGGCCACCGGACGCGCCGTCCTCGTCGACCCACGCCGCGATATCGACGACTATCTGCACGACGCGGAAGCCGCCGGCCTGCGCATCGAACTCGTCATCGAGACGCACATTCACGCCGACTTCCTCTCCGGCCACCTCGAACTCGCACGGGCCACCGGCGCCGCCATCGCCTTCGGCGAGGCCGCCGAAACCGGCTTCCCCATACGGCGGTTACGGGACGGCGAGCGCATCTCGCTCGGGGCGGACGACGGTGCGGGGGTCACCCTCACCGTCCTCGCCACCCCCGGCCACACCCTCGAATCCATCTGCCTGGTCATCCGCGAACACCCCGACGACGAGGTGCCCTTCGGCGTGCTCACCGGCGACACCCTCTTCGTCGGCGATGTCGGCCGCCCCGACCTGCTCTCCGCCGCCGGGCACTCCCCCCGCGACATGGCCATCCGTCTCCACAGCTCCCTGCACACCAAACTCATGGCCCTCCCGGACACGACCCGGGTCTTTCCCGCACACGGCGCCGGCTCCGCCTGCGGCCGCAGCCTCTCCACCGAGACCAGCTCCACCATCGGCGACCAACGCCGCCTCAACTACGCCCTGCAACCCATGCCGGAGGCCGACTTCGTCCGGCTGGTCACCGCGGGGCAGCCCACCACCCCCGGTTACTTCGCGCACGACGCGGCGCTCAACCGCGACGGCCACCCCCTGCTGGAGCCCGGTCCGCCCGCCGCCCTCACCCTGGACGAGGCACTCGCGGCCCGCGACCGACAAGGCGCCGTCCTCCTGGACTGCCGCCCGCTGGCCGCCTACACACGCGCGCACCTGGCCGGTTCGCTCCACACGAGCCTGGACACCCGGTTCGCGGAGTACGCCGGCAGCGTGGTCACCCCGGGCACCCCCATCGTGCTGCTCGCCGACCCCGGCACGGAGCAGGAAGCCCGCCTCCGCCTCGCCCGCATCGGCTACGACCGCGTCCTTGGCCATCTGCCCGACCCGGCCGCCGTACTGGACGGCACGCCCACCCTCGCCCGCCGCAGCCACCGCGTCCGTCATGAGGAACTTCCGCAGATGCAGGCGGAATTGTCGGATGGCGACGCGGCGGATGATCCGTTGGTCGCCGCCTCGTTGGTCGATGCCTCTTCGGCCTCATCGGTTGCCGCCCCGTCGGTCGATGTGTCGTCGGCTTCATCCGTCGACGGCTCATCGCTCGATGCCCAGTCGGCCGGTGGGCAGCCCGCCGGTGGTCAGTCGGCCGGTGGCCAGTGGGCCGGTGACTACCCGTCCGGCGGCGCATCGGCTGGGGCTCACGCGTCCGGAAGCCGCTCGGCCGCCGCTGCTCACGTGTCCGGAGCCCGCTCGGTCGCCGCTGCTCACTCGTCCGGCATCCAGTTGATCGATGTCCGTAATCCGGCCGAGTACGAGGCGGGCGCCTTCCCCGGCGCCCGCAATATCCCGCTGGCCGCGCTCCCGCAGCGCATCAACGAACTGGACCCGGCCCGCCCGGTGGTCCTGTACTGCCGCAGTGGCAATCGATCGGTGATCGCGGCGGCGCTGCTGGAGGCGCGCGGGTTCGGGGACGTGTGCGATGTGGTCGGGGGATACGAGGCGGTGGCGGCGGACGTGGGGTGAGCGAGCGGCCGGTGGCCGCTGCCTCAGCCACGTCGGGCCGCCCGGTGACGACGCGTCCCGGGCCGAGCGCGCCCGGCGGCGTTACACGTCCCCGGACGAGCGCGAGGCCCGCGGCGGTGGCCAGGCGGTGGCCAGGCGGTGGCCGCGGGGAGCGCCCGGGACGGGTGGGTACGGCGTGGTGGGTACGGCGTCCTGTTCTCGCAACACCGGTGAGTGCGAGGCCGATCCCCACCGTGGCCGTCAGAGAAACGGAAAAGGAGGGCGGGGAGGGGGATGGAATGCCCCCGAAAGGGGCAGGAACCCTGGGCCGACGGGTGCCGCACGGCCGGAGAGGGCGGTGCGCACGGCCGGTGGGGCCCGTTACGGTGAAGCCGGAGCCCCGCGATGCGGCGGGGAGTCCGCTGCGGTGAGCCGGAGAGACCCGGCGCGAGTGACGTCGCCCGGGTGCGGCGGAGGGGCGATCGCAGGCCTCATACAGCGGACGTTCAGCGAATGTTGATCGATGATCTACATCCTGGTCCGCATGTTGCGCCGTGTGACCTCAGAGCATGTAGATGACGCCCGGGAAGTGCAGGAACCGGAGGCGTCGCGGATCGCCCTTACCTGGAGCGGAGAGCCCGGGCGCCAGGAGGAGTTGACGCACGGCATGCTCCTCGACCAGGCCGAGCGGGCCGCGGCCACGCTCACCCGGCTCGGGGTACGGGCCGGCGACCGCGTCGCGGTGCATCTCCCGCTGGTGCCCGAGTCGGTGATCGCCACGCTCGCCTGCGGCCGACTGGATGCGATACGCACCACGCTGCCGGTCTCGTTGACGGTGCCCGAACTGGTCGCACGGACTCGTGAGTCCTCGGCCCGGGTGCTGATCACGGCCGATGCGGCGTTCTGGGACGGGGCCGTACGGCCGGTGAAGGCGCTGCTGGACCACGCGCTGGCACGGGGTGCGGCCTCGGGGGGTGTGCCGGATCGCACCGTGCTGGTGGTGAACCGGTGCTCGCGGCCGGTCTCCTGGAAGCCGGGCCGCGACCTGTGGTGGCACGACGCGCTGGGCACCTCGGCCGCCTCTCGCTGACCCGGCCGCCACCCGTTGGGGGGCAGCAATTGTCCAGGGCGGCGTGGCCCGCGCCCATCGGGGGAGGTGCGGGCCACACCCGGTGAGAAGGGGTGGGTGTCCGCGCCGTCGGGGGAGGTGCGGCTCACGCCCAGTGAGAAGAGGTGAGGGCCCGCGCCCATCAGGGCAGGTGCGGGCCCTCACTCATGACGACGAGGCACGGCCCGCCGCCTACTGACGGGACGGGAGGCGCGGCCCACGTCCAGTGATGTGCCGCAGCTTCACCCACCAAGACCATAAAACGAGCCATTTGCCTCATCTGTGCCTAGCGTGGGGACCGTGCCACAGCCATCAGACGCCCCACCTGCCCCGGCTGCGGACCCGGAGGCACCAGTGGCGCCGCCCAGGCCGAGGCCACCGGCGGTCCATGCGACGCCGGTGGGCTCGGCCGCCGCGTTTCTCCTGATCGTGGCCATCGTCCTGGGCACCCGCACGCTGCGGAACTTCGCCCTCGCACTGCTCCCCGACGCCGCGGTCACCACCTTCCTCGCTCTCGGTGTTGCCTACCGCCCTACCGCCCGGGTCAACGAACCGGCCGCCCGTCGACTCTTCCGACCGGGCCGTCGCACCCTCCCCCGACCGGAAAGGCTGCTGTCCCATGGCCCGCCATGAGTACGCACACCCCCGCCACCCGCTGCCCGGCATGGACCGGAGCCGGCCCCTGAGGCGCGGCCACGCCTCACAAGGCCCGCCGACCCGGCCGAAGGATAGCCACCGCCCGCATCCCATACCCACCCACGACAAGGGCCGCTAGTACGGGGCCGTGGACGGCCGCCCTGTCGCTACGAGAGGCGGCGTGTGCAGGCCCGTCAGGGCGCGAGGCGAGCACGGCCCGTCAGAACGCGAGGCGTGCACGGGCCTGTTGCTGGGAGCCCCTTGTTCGGGGCCCTTCCCAGGGCGGCGGCTTCCCCCTCTTGCCCCCTCCCCCTCCCCTCCTGCCCCTCGCCCCTCCTCCCCCTCGCCCCTCCTCCCCCTCGCCCCTCCTCCGCCCTCCCCGTACCGCCATTGCGCAGCCAGGCGACGCTTATTCGGTCGATCTCGCCTCGGGCGGCGGATACGTTCCCGGCATGACGTCATCTCTGCGCTTGGAGAAGGTCACTCCGGACAACGTGGAAGCCGCATGCCGGCTGACGGTTCAGCCCGACCAGGAGGGGCTGGTGGCGCCGGTTGCACGTTCACTGGCGGAGGCGTATGCGCAACCCGAGGTCGCCTGGCCCCGGTTGATCTTCGACGGTGAGCAACTCGTGGGCTTCGTCATGGGGTTCTTTCTGGTGCGTTTCGACCCCGACAAACCGGAGGACAGGCCGCGCTCCGGGATCTGGCGGCTGAATATAGCCGCCGGCCACCAAGGCCACGGGTACGGCCGGTTCGCCGTGGAGTCCTTGTGCGAGGAGGTCCGAAGGCGTGGGCAGACATGTGCCACGGTGAGTTGGGTTCCGGGCGAGCACGGGCCCGAGCGGTTCTATCTGCGGCTCGGTTTCCGCCGGACCGGAGAGATGAGCGGCGATCAGGTCGTCGGTGAACGGGACCTGACCCGGGGCTGAGCGCGCCGGACCACACTCCGAACGGGGCCCCAGTCCGGGCTCCGGACCGCACTCGGAACGGGACTCCAAACCGGACTCCGAACCGCACCCCGAACGGGACTCCAGACCGCACCCCAAACCGAACCCGAACGGGACTCCAGACCGCACCCCGAACCGCACCCCGAACTCCGGCCGGGCGCCGGAACCCGGCCGGGCCGCGGTGCGTCGGCCGGTCCGCCCGTCGTGCCGCGCATCCCGCAGGCCGAGCAGCCGCGGCCGGCCCACGCGGGCACCGGTACCCCACCGGCCTGCGCCCTGCTCGGCAATGACACGATGGCGCAATGGCGACAAAACCCTCGGGCCCCTCGGGGCACCGTCCCCTAGATATCGAGCCTTGGACGGGTGGGGATTCGCTGCACGAGGACCTTCTCGCCGCGAAGACGCGGGTGTACGACCCGTGTGGGTTCACTTGCTCCCGGCCGGTGCCCGAGGCCGAGAGTGCCGAGTACGCGGCGCATGAATTCACGCTCGATGGCTGCTCCGTCAGGTTCCGGGTGGCCAAGACGACCCCGACGAAGGTCGGCCAGTTCGTCACGGTGTGGAAGCGGATCCCCGGCGGGCCGATTGCGCCGTTCGACTCCGAGGACCCGGTCGATCTCTTCGTCATCAGCTCTCGCGACGAGCGGAATTTCGGGCACTTCATCTTTCCCCGGGACGTGCTCTGCGAACGGGACATCGTTTCCAGGAACGGCTCCGGCGGAAAGCGGGCGTTCCGCGTCTATCCGCCGTGGGTGGAGACGACCAACCGCCAGGCCCGCAGCACCCAGGCGTGGCAGGTGAAGCACTTCCTGTCGATCCCGGAGGACGCCCCCCTCGACGCGGCCCGAGCCCAGGCGCTGTACCGACCCTGAGCGACGGGCCCCGGGACGGGCCGCGCGAGCGTACGCTGCCGCCCGCCGGGCCGGCGCTTGCGGAACAAGAGGCTGCGGATCGAGAGGCTGAGCCGTCGCGTGGGTCCGGCCCCGTGCCGAGCGCTCCCGCGGTCGGAAGGGTGCCGGGGCCCGCGCTGAGCGTCGACCGCCCCCGGCCCGCCCGTACCCTGGAGGGGTGAGCACCACCCCCGAACCCGAGTCGGCCCCCGCGCCCCAGGACGCGTCCGACGCCGCGCAGGATCCTGCGCCTTCGTCCACCGGGCGCCCGGCCCCCAAGCCCGCGGCGCGACTGATCTTCGACGATCCGCTGAACCAGCAGTCCTCGGACGACACCGACCGTGGCTGGGGCGAGCGCCAGGACGGCAGCGACAGTGCCGCCGACCTCGCCCGCTTCCTCGACGAAAAGCCGCCCCACCACCTCTGAGCGAGGCGAGGGGGCGGCGTGTGCCGGCCGCCGTTGGCGCCTGCTACTGCTGAGTCTTCTGCGTGCCGATGATCCCCGAGGTGGGGGAGGGCACGGACGGTGAGCCGGTGCGCTGCGCGACCAGCGCATCGCGGATCTCGGTGAGCAGCTCGATCTCGGTCGGGTCCATGGGGGTGTCGACCGGCCTCCTGGCCGCTTGGCGCTCCTTCCACTTGTTGATCGGAAGGATCATGAGGAAGTAGACGACCGCGGCGGTGATCAGGAACGTCAGGGCGGAGCTGAGCACCGAGCCCCAGAGGATGTAGATGCCGTCGGTGAAGGCGCCCGTCTTCTTGTCCGTGTGGCAGACGGTGAGGCAGGCCTTGTAGTTGTCGAGGTTCTGCGAGCCCAGGGCGCCGATGATCGGGTTGATCACGCCCTTGACCACGGCGTTCACGATGTTCGTGAAGGCAGCACCGACGACGACCGCGACCGCGAGTTCGATGACGTTGCCGCGCATCAGGAATTCCTTGAACCCCTGCAGGACGCCCTTGCTCTCGCTCAACTGACAGCCTCTTTCCACGCTCACTACGGATGGTGCACCAACAATCAGCACCGCAACTTACGGCAGGGCAGGGCGGAGGTGTCCAGTCCCGCACCACGAGCCGGCGATCGGCCGAAGCCCCGGTGTGCATCCGGCGGAGGGTGTCGGCCCTGCGGACGCCGTGGACGGATACCGCGGTGGTGGTGCGGTGAGCGCACCCCCGTTGGCGCGCGGCGGATGCCCCGCCACTCGCAGCAGTTTCGCGTGAGGGAGGTGCGGATGCCACTTGATCTTGGAGCATGGTCACCGCGCTCCCGAGGCCGTTGCCGACGGACAGCCGGGAGCGGGAGCGGCTCGTACGGCACCGTACGAGGCTCCGCCGGCCAGTGCTGCGGCGGTCATCGCCAGGCAGGCGGCCAGCATCCGCTGCCGTGCGCCCCGTCCCCATCGGTGCCGGATGCCGCCGGCTCGTACCGGAGTGAAGTGCGGCACATCACACGGCGGGGGAGTGGGGAGCGGCGGGAAGAGGAGGTCGGGGTCGGCGAGGCGAGGGGGAGCGGAAGGCGTACGGGACATGGTGGGCACCGCCTGCGGTGAGGGCTTCGGATGAACCGGCGCTCCTCACCGTGCCGGAATCCGCACCGGCCCGCTGCGGGCTGTGTACGACCCCTTCCTTGTGGACAACCCGGCCACCCGGGAGAGGGAGGCCGAGCGGCCCGTCGGGGCGTTACGGCAGGTCGATGCCCAGGTCCCAGCCGGCGTGGGCGTCGGTGCACAGGCAGTTGCGGGCGGTGGCGCCGGGCAGGGCGGCGACCGCGTCGAACAGGACCTCGCGCAGGCGGTCCACGTTCTCGGCGAACACCCGGAAGACTTGCTCGTGGGAGACGCCGTCGCCGGTCTCGGTGCCCGCGTCCAGGTCGGTGACCAGGGCCAATGACGCGTAGCACAGGCCCAGTTCACGGGCCAGGACGGCTTCGGGGTGGCCGGTCATGCCGACCACCGACCAGCCCTGAGCGGCGTGCCAGCGCGATTCGGCGCGGGTCGAGAAGCGCGGGCCCTCGATGACGACGAGGGTGCCGCCGTCGACCGGCTCCCACTCCCGGCCGCGGGCCGCCTTGAGGGCCGCCTCGCGCCCGGCGGGGCAGTACGGGTCGGCGAAGGTCAGATGGACCACGTTCGGGACGCTCCCGTCCGGGAGGGCCTCGCCGTCGAAGTAGGTCTGGGTGCGGGCCTTGGTGCGGTCGACGAGCTGGTCGGGGACCAGGAGCGTGCCGGGGCCGTATTCGGGGCGCAGGCCGCCGACCGCGCACGGGGCGAGGACCTGGCGCACACCGAGCGAGCGCAGCGCCCACAGGTTGGCGCGGTAGTTGATGCGGTGCGGCGGGAGGTGGTGGCCGCGGCCGTGCCGGGGCAGGAACGCGACCTGGCGGCCGGCGATCTCTCCCAGGAACAGCGAGTCGCTGGGGCGCCCGTAGGGGGTGTCCACCGTGATCTCGGTCACGTCGTCGAGGAAGGAGTAGAACCCCGATCCGCCGATAACGCCAATCTCCGCGTCAGCCATGCCGGTCACACTATCGGGGCATGGCGGCCGCGGACGGCCGGGTGGCGGGGACGAAAGAAACCCGTAAGACAGCGGACCCCGCCGTCGGTGACGGCGGGGTCCGAGGAGCTGTGGTTCAGGCCGCGGAGCTGGAGCCCGAGGTGCTGCCGGACGACGACGCGGCGGCCGGGGCTGAGGACTTGGTGTCCGAGCCGCCGGACGAGGAGCCGCCGGACGAGGAGCTGCCGGACGAGGAGCTCGACGAGTCCGAGGAGGACGAGGTGCCCGACGCGGAGGCGTTCTTCGAGGGGCTGCTGCTGGACGACGAGCCGCGGCTGTCGTTGCGGTAGAAGCCGGAGCCCTTGAAGACGATGCCGACCGCGGAGAACACCTTCTTGAGGCGTCCGTTGCAGCCGGGGCACTCGGTGAGCGCGTCGTCGGTGAACTTCTGCACCGCCTCGAGGCCCTCGCCGCACTCGGTGCACTGGTACTGGTACGTCGGCACTTGTCTTCCTCCTGGCACTCTCACTCGATGAGTGCTAACGACGCTCCATCTTGCAGTATTCCCGCCCGACAGTCCACCGTGACCGCCGTACGGTGACCGACTCCACGTTCGGTCAGGCGCGCGCCAGCTCCCGTTCCCGGTCCTCGGAAACGGCCGGGACCTCGGCATCCACGCCGTGCGCGAGGGCGCCGGCGGCCACCGTCGACGAGCGCGGCAGCAGATGGACGCGGAGCGCCAGCAGCACCGTCAGCGCCAGTGCCGTACCGGCCAGCGGCACCAGGAATCCGGTGCTCGGCCCGAAGCCGTCCGCGAGCTGACCTGCGCAGGTGGCCGCGGCCGCCTGGCCCAGCGCGACCGCGCCGGTCAGCCAGGTGAAGGCCTCGGTGCGGGCGCCGGCCGGCACCAGCGACTCGACCAGCGTGTAGCCGGTGATCAGGGCCGGGGCGATGCACAGGCCGACGACCAGGCCGACCGCGCCGAGCAGCGGCACCGCGGTCACCGCCCACAACGGGGTGGTGGCCAGTGCCAGCAGCCCGTAGGCGACCAGCAGCCGGCGCCGCGGGCCGACCTTCCAGGCGATGACCCCGCAGGCGATACCGGCGAGCATGTTGCCGCCGGCGAAGACCCCGTAGAGCACGCCGTTGATACCGGGCTGCCCGATGTGCTGGGTGAACGCCGTCAGCGAGACCTGCATACCGCCGAAGACGGCGCCGATGCCGAGGAACGCCACGATCAGTACGCGTACGCCGGGCACCGACAGCGCCGAGACACGCGGCCGGTCGCCGTCCTGCGGGCGGTGCACCGGAGGCTGGCTGCGCCGCTGGGAGGCGAACAGCAGCCCGCCGGCCAGCGTCAGCGCGGCCTCGGCGACCAGACCGGCCGCCGGATGGATGCCGGTGCACAGCGCGGTCGCCAGTACGGGGCCGACGACGAAGGTGAACTCGTCGGTCACCGACTCGAAGGCGGCGGCCGTCGGCATCAGCGGGCTGCCGCCGAGCCGGGCGGCCCAGCGGGCCCGCACCATCGGGCCGACCTGCGGCGTCGAGGCGCCCGTAGGGACGGCCACCGCGAACAGCGCCCACAGGGGGGCGTGGGCGAGGGCGAGGGTGGTCAGTGCGGCGACGCCGGTGACATGCACCAGTACGCCGGGGATCAGCACCGCGCGCTGGCCGAAGCGGTCGGCGAGCTTGCCGCTCTGCGGGGCGAACAGGGCCATCGAGACACCGGTCGCGGCGGACACCGCGCCCGCGGTGCCGTACGAGCCGGTGGTGGATTCGACGAGCAGCACGATGCCGATCGTCAGCATGGCGAAGGGCTGCCGGGCCAGAAAGCCGGGCAGCAGGAATGTCCATGCACCGGGGGTGCGGAGCAGTGGTCCGTATCCGGAACGGGAGTCCTTGACCGCGGATGCCACGGCCGGGCCTTTCTGCCGCCTGGTAGCGCGCCACCCGCGAGGTCGTCACGGGCACGCGCCGAGAGCTGTCCTCTCGCGCAGGACCGAGTGATACCGCGTGGTCCGCACCGGGGAGGGTGGCTGCGTGGGGCAGGGGACCGCGGCCGCCGAGCGGTCGCGCCAGCTCTGCATCAGGCAGAGTTGGTTCGTCGATGTTGCCTCTTCATACTACAGGCCGCAGTGCGTGAAGCCCTGGGATTGGCCAGGGCTTCACGCAGTTTTCCTTGGGATCCGTGGAGATCTGCAGCACATTTCCCGCTTCCCCCGACCTAGGCCGGCCGTCAGCGGTGGTGGTGTCCCCGACGCCCCGAGGGGCCGGACGTCCCCAGCCAGCCGGCCAGCTTGCCGCCTTGCGAGACCGCCTGCAGCCGCCGTTCGGCCGCGTCGCGCACCGGGTCGGTGGCGACCACGAGCAGCTCGTCGCCGTGCCGCAGCACCGTCGAGGGCGACGGCACGAAGCTGGCGCCCTCCCGGACGATGAGGGTGACCGCGGCGCCCGCGGGCATCCGCAGCTCGCCGACCTCGACGCCGTGCATACGGGACGACCGGCCGATGGACGTGGACAGCAGATGGCCGCGCAGCCGCTCCAGCGGCGCCGACTCGATGCCCAGGTCCGCGGCCTCCTCGCCGTCGCCCAGCCGCAGCCGCCTGGCGAGCCAGGGCAGGGTCGGCCCCTGGACGAGTGTGTAGACCACGACCAGCACGAAGACGATGTTGAAGACCCGGTCGCTGCCGGGAACATCGCTCACCATCGGGATCGTGGCCAGCACAATCGGCACCGCACCGCGCAGGCCGGCCCACGACAGCAGGGTCTTCTCCCGCCAGGGCACCCGGAAGGGCAGCAGCGCCGCGAAGACGGACGTCGGCCGGGCCACCAGCGTCAGGATCATGCCGATCAGCAGCGCGGGCACGAAGTCGTCGAGCAGGTTGTGCGGGGTGACCAGCAGGCCGAGCAGCACGAACATGCCGATCTGGCCGATCCAGCCGAGGCCTTCGGCGAAGCCGCGGGTGGCCGGGGCGTGCGGCAGCTTGGCGTTGCCGAGGATCATCGCGGCCAGATAGACGGCGAGGAAGCCCGAGCCGTGCGCCAGCGCACCGGCCGCGTAGGCGGAGACCGCGATGGCCATGACGGCGATCGGGTACAGGCCGGACGCGGGCAGTGCCACATGCCGCAGGCCGTACGCGCCGAGCCAGCCGAAGGCCAGCCCGATCGCGGCGCCGATCGCCAGCTCCAGGGCGATCTCACCGAGCAGCACGTACCAGTGTTCGACCGGCCCCGCGGTGGAGAAGGCGACGACGAGGATGACCACGGGGGCGTCGTTAAAGCCGGATTCGGCTTCGAGTACACCGGTCAGCCGGGCCGGCAGCGGCACGCTGCGCAGCACGGAGAAGACGGCCGCGGCGTCCGTGGAGGACACCACGGCGCCGATCAGCAGTGCCTGGCGCCAGTCGAGCCCGGCCAGATAGTGCGCTCCGGCCGCGGTGACCCCCACGCTCACCGCGACGCCGACCGTCGAAAGAGCCACCGCCCGGGGCAGCGCCGGCCTGATCTCTTTCCACTTGGTGCCCAGACCGCCCTCGGCGAGGATCACGACCAGCGCGGTATAGCCGAGGAGTTGGGTCAGCTCGGCGTTGTCGAAGACGACACCGCCCAGGCCGTCCTGTCCTATGGCGATGCCTATCCCCAGATAAATGAGCAGGCTGGGGAGCCCGCTGCGCGAGGAGAGCCGTACCGCAGCAACCGCGATGAGCAGTACGAGCGAGCAGATCAGCAGGAGTTCGTTGAGGTGGTCGACAGTCAGGAGCTGGTCCTTCCTCGCACGGGTTCCGGGGTCTTTCCTTACCGTATCTAGTTACTGAGGCTAACAATTTACCATTGCTTGAAGGTTGAATGTGCTGGCGGTGACTCCGCGTAGGGGTCGCCGAACCCGTGCGCCTATGGTTGCTCCAGCACTCCCACCCTGCCCCTCGAAGGACAGAGATGCCCGCCAACAAGTCCGGCCCAGTCCCCAGGAAAAAGAAGGGGCGGCGCGGCCGCCTCGTAGCGATCACGGTCGTGCTGCTGCTCGTGGCGGGCATCGGCTCCGGCGCGTTCTGGGGTGTCAGTACCGTCCGCGCCTCGTTCCCGCAGACCACCGGCTCGCTCAAACTCCCGGGCCTGACCAACCCGGTGGACGTCACCCGCGACGCCAACGGCATTCCGCAGATCTACGCCGACACCGACGAGGACCTCTTCCGCGCCCAGGGGTACGTCCAGGCCCAGGACCGCTTCTGGGAGATGGACGTACGGCGCCACATGACCTCCGGCCGGCTCTCGGAGATGTTCGGCAAGGATCAGGTCAAGTCCGACTCGTTCCTGCGCACCCTCGGCTGGCACGACGTGGCGCAGAAGGAGTACGACACCAAGCTGTCGCCCAGCACCAAGAAGTACCTCCAGTCCTACTCGGCGGGCGTCAACGCCTACCTCAAGGACCACGAGGGTTCGGCGGTGTCCCTGGAGTACGCGGCGCTGGACCTCCAGAACGACTACAAGCCCGAGAAGTGGACGCCGGTCGACTCGGTGGCCTGGCTCAAGGCGATGGCCTGGGACCTCCGCGGCAACATGCAGGAGGAGATCGACCGTTCCCTGATGACCAGCCGCTTCACCCCGGCGCAGATCGCCCAGCTCTACCCGGCATACCCGTACAGGCGGAACAAGCCGATCGTCGAGGGCGGCGAGGTCGACCGCGGCGGCAAGGAGTTCTCGCCCAAGGGTTCGGCGAACGCCGCCCCCGCCACCGCCGTCGGCGCCACCGCGGGCCTGCAGTCGCAGCTGTCCTCGCTGTCCAAGACCCTCGACAAGGTCCCGGCGCTGCTCGGCCCCAACGGCAACGGCATCGGCTCCAACTCCTGGGTCGTCTCCGGCGCGCACACCACCACCGGCAAGCCGCTGCTCGCCAACGACCCGCACCTGGCACCGCAGATGCCCTCGCTCTGGTACCAGATGGGCCTGCACTGCCGTAGTACCGGACCCAAGTGCAACTACGACGTCTCCGGCTTCACCTTCTCCGGTATGCCCGGCGTCGTCATCGGTCACAACCAGGACATCTCCTGGGGCATGACCAACCTCGGTGCCGACGTCACCGACCTCTACCTGGAGAGGGTCACCGCCAACGGCTACCTCTACGACAACAAGCAGCAGCCCTTCATAACCCGCAAGGAGACCATCAAGGTCGCCGACGGCGAGAGCCGCGAGATCACCGTCCGCTCCACCAACAACGGGCCGATCGTCTCCGACCGCGACAGCGAACTGGCCAGTGTCGGCAAGGACGCCCCGGTCGGCAACGCCGCACCGGACCGCGGCGACGGCTACGCCGTATCGCTGCGCTGGACCGCGCTGAACCCCGGCAAGTCCATGGACTCCATCTTCGAGCTCGACCGCGCCAAGGACTGGAACGGCTTCCGCAAGGCCGCCGGCCACTTCGAGGTCCCCTCGCAGAACCTGATCTACGCCGACACCAAGGGCAACATCGGCTACCAGGCCCCGGGCCGGATCCCGGTCCGCGGCAAGGGCGACGGCCACTTCGACGGCACCCTCCCGGCGCCCGGCTGGGACCCGAAGTACCAGTGGAGCGGCTACATCCCGCAGAAGGCGCTGCCGTACGAGTACAACCCCCAGCGCGGCTACATCGTCACCGCCAACCAGGCCGTCACCGACGAGAAGTACCCCTACCTGCTCACCAAGGACTGGGGCTACGGCTCCCGCAGCCAGCGGATCAACGACCTGATCGAGTCGAAGATCAAGGACGGCGGCAAGGTCTCCACCGACGACATGCAGGCCTTCCAGAAGGACAACAGCAGCGAGATCGCCCGGCTGTTGACGCCCTACCTCACGAAGATCGACATCAAGGACAAGTACGTCCGCGACGCCCAGCAGCTGCTGGAGGGCTGGGACTTCACCCAGGAGCCCGACTCCGCCGCGGCCGCCTACTTCAACGCCGTCTGGCGCAACACCCTCAAGCTCGCCTTCGGCAACAAGATGCCCAAGGAGCTGCGCCCCGACGGCCAGTGCCTGACCGTCCGCCCGGCCGACGAGACCGGCCCCGCCGACGAGAACGACAAGTACGTCCGCGAATGCGGCGAGCGGGACGGTGACAGCGCCCAGCCCGACGGCGGCGACCGCTGGTACGAGGTCGTCCGCGGCATCCTGGACGACCCCAACAACGCCTGGTGGAAGACCGAGGACCGGCCGAACCGCCCCGGCGACAAGAACCGCGACCAGCTCCTGGCGCACGCCATGACGGACGCGCGCTACGAGCTGACCTCCAAGCTGGGCAAGAACATCGACAACTGGAGCTGGGGACGGCTGCACCAGATGTTCCTGAAGAACCAGACCCTGGGCACGGACGGTCCCGGCATGCTGCAGGGCCTGTTCAACCGCGGTCCCTGGAACCTGGGCGGCGGCGAGGCCGCGGTCGACGCCACCGGCTGGAACGCCGCGGGCGGCTACAAGGTCACCTGGGTCCCGTCCATGCGGATGGTGGTCAACCTCGCCGACCTCGACAAGTCCCGCTGGATCAACCTCACCGGCGCCTCCGGGCACGCCTACGACGCCCACTACTACGACCAGACCGACAAGTGGGCCAAGGGCGACCTGCTGCCCTGGGCGTACAGCGAGGACGCCGTCAAGAAGGCGGGCAAGGACACGCTGACCCTGTCGCCGTAGGGGCGGGCGGCGCTCCCGCCGCCACCTGGTGAGCGCTGCGCCGTCGGGCGGGCCGGACGTCTCCGGTCCGCCCGACGGCTTTTTTTGTGCTCCGCGCCGACCGTGACTCCCGGCCCGCCCGTATACAAGGCGCTTCAGTCCTCCGTACGGGCCCCCGGCGCCGTGAACCGGTGCACCGCCGACGGGGTCACCGCGGCATGCACATGCCGGTCGTGTGGCTCGGCCGGCACCTCGGCCAGCACCTCCGCGTCGTAGAGCAGCACCACCAGCGACGCCCGCGCGCCGGCCCGCTCCAACCGGGCCAGCACCCGGTCGTAGGAGCCGCCGCCGCGCCCCAGCCGCAGCCCGCCGCGGTCCACCGCGAGCCCCGGCAGCAGCACCACATCCGCCTCCGTGACGGCCTCGGGGCCCAGCCGCCGCCCGTCCGGCTCCAGCAGCCCGCGGCCGGCCCGTACCAGCCGCTCGGCGCCCTCGTAGCGCGCCCAGTCCAGATCGTTGTCCGCCAGCAGGACGGGCAGCAGCACCCGCACCCCGGCCGCCCGCAGCCGGTCCAGCAGGGCACGGGTGGAGGGTTCGCCACCTATCGACACATAGGCGGCGACGGTCGGCGGGGTGCCGGGGCGCGGGGGGACGGGCGCGGCCAACTCGTCCAGCTCCAGCGTCCGCCGGGCCAGCGCCTCACCCGTCGCGGCGATGACATCCGGTGGCAACGCTCTCCTCACCTCCAGGAGATCCCGCCGCAACCTGTGCTTTCTATCGTAATCAATGCTCACTGTGCGCCCTTGCTCCCGCTCTCATGCTCTATTCACCAGACCCTCATCATCGTTCCGATAGGGCCGGTTATGGTGTCGCGCATGACCCCATCGCACACACGGATCAGCAAGGCTGTCATCCCTGCAGCCGGCCTCGGCACCCGGTTTCTCCCCGCCACAAAGGCCACACCCAAGGAGATGCTCCCGGTCGTCGACAAGCCCGCCATCCAATACGTGGTGGAGGAGGCGGCCGCCGCCGGACTCTCCGACGTCCTGATGGTGACCGGCCGCAACAAGCGTCCGCTGGAAGACCACTTCGACCGCAACTACGAGCTCGAAGAGGCCCTGCACCGCAAGGGCGACGAGTCCCGGCTCGCCAAGGTGCAGGAATCCAGCGACCTGGCGACCATGCACTACGTACGGCAGGGCGACCCCAGGGGCCTGGGCCACGCGGTGCTGTGTGCCGCACCGCACGTGGGCGACCAGCCCTTCGCGGTCCTCCTCGGCGACGACCTGATCGACCCCCGCGACCCGCTGCTGCAGCGCATGGTCGAGATACAGGAGCAGCACGGCGGCTCCGTCATCGCCCTCATGGAGGTCGACCCGGCGCAGATCCACCTCTACGGCTGCGCGGCCGCCGCCCCCACCGGCGACGACGATGTCGTGGTCGTCTCCGACCTGGTCGAGAAGCCCGACCCGGCCGAGGCCCCCAGCAACCTCGCCATCATCGGCCGCTATGTCCTCGACCCGGCCGTCTTCGAGGTGCTGCGCAAGACGGCCCCGGGCCGCGGCGGTGAAATCCAGCTCACCGACGCCCTCCAGGCGCTGGCCGCCGACCCCGCCCTCGGCGGCCCGGTGCACGGCGTGGTCTTCAAGGGCCGCCGCTATGACACCGGCGACCGCGGCGACTATCTGCGTGCCATTGTCAGACTGGCATGCGAACGTGAGGACCTGGGCCCGGACTTCCGGACCTGGCTGCGCAGTTACGTCACCGAGGAGATGTAAGACGTTGAACGGCACCACCGGCCAGACCCGCCACCAGGACCGCGTCTGGTCGGTGGCCGAGCATCTCGACGACGTCCTGGCGAGGATCGCCCCGCTGGACCCGATCGAGTTGCAGCTCCTCGAAGCCCAGGGCTGCGTCCTGGTCGAGGACATCACGGTCCCCGTGGCCCTGCCGCCCTTCGACAACAGCTCCATGGACGGCTACGCGGTCCGGACCGCCGATGTCGCGGGCGCCACGGAAGCGGCTCCGGTCGCCCTCACCGTCATCGGCGACGTCGCGGCGGGCAGCGGCGAGCTGCCGGAAGTCGGTCCCGGCCAGGCCGTCCGCATCATGACCGGCGCCCCGCTGCCGCCCGGCGCCGAGGCCGTCGTCCCCGTCGAATGGACCGACGGCGGCACGGGCGAGGGACCGGCCGCCACGATGCGCGCCCACAGCGCCGCCCCGCAGGACGCGGCCGGCGAGGTCCGTGTCCACCGCCCGGCCGCCGCGGGAGCCCACATCCGCGTCCGCGGCAGCGACGTCACCGAAGGCGAGCCGGCCCTGCGGGCGGGCACGGTGCTCGGCCCCTCCCAGATCGGCCTGCTCGCCGCCATCGGCCGCGGCACGGTCAAGGTGCGCCCCCGCCCCCGCGTCGTGGTGATGTCGACCGGCAGCGAACTGGTCCAGCCCGGCGAGGCGTTGGGCCCCGGCCAGATCCACGACTCCAACAGCTTCCAGCTCACCGCCGCCGCCCGCGCCGCCGGTGCCATCCCCTACCGCGTCGGCGCCGTCGCCGACGACGCCGAGACCCTCCGCTCCACCCTGGAGGACCAGCTCATCCGGGCCGACATCCTCGTCACCAGCGGCGGCGTCAGCGTCGGCGCGTACGACGTGGTCAAGGAGACCCTGACCGCGCTGTCCGCGGAGGAGGGCGCCGTCGAGTTCCGCAAGCTCGCCATGCAGCCCGGCAAGCCCCAGGGCTTCGGCCTCATCGGCCCCGACCGCACCCCGCTGCTCGCGCTGCCCGGCAACCCCGTCAGCTCGTACGTCTCCTTCGAGCTGTTCGTCCGCCCCGCCATCCGGGCCCTGATGGGTCTGCCCGATGTGCACCGCCCCACCACCCCCGCGCGGTGCACCGACGCCATCGCCTCCTCACCCGAGGGGAAGCGCCAGTTCCTGCGCGGCTCCTACGACGCCGAGGCCGGTACGGTCACCCCGGTCGGCGGCTCCGGCTCCCACCTGATCAAGGCCATGGCGCACGCCAACGCGCTGATCATCGTCCCCGAGGACACCACCGAGGTCGCCGCGGGCGCGGACGTGGACATCGTCCTGCTCGGGTAGCCCGCTGCCGCCGGGGGTACGGTGTCGTCCCACAGGCGGCAGTTTGGTAACGGGAGAACGATGAGCAGCGGCCAGCAACACCTCACCCATCTCGACGCGGCGGGCGCGGCGCGGATGGTCGACGTCTCCGCGAAGGACGTCACCGCCCGCACGGCCACCGCCCGCGGCCGCGTTCTGGTCTCCTCGCAGGTCATCGAGCTGCTGCGGGGCGAGGGCATGCCCAAGGGCGACGCCCTGGCCACCGCCAGGATCGCCGGCATCATGGGCGCCAAGCGCACCCCCGAGCTGATCCCGCTCTGCCACCCCCTGTCCGTCTCCGGCGTCACGGTGGATCTCTCCCTCACCGACGACGCCGTCGAGATCGCGGCCACGGTCAAGACCACCGACCGCACGGGCGTCGAGATGGAGGCCCTGACCGCCGTCTCGATCGCCGCGCTCACCGTCATCGACATGATCAAGGCCGTCGACAAGACCGCGGTGATCTCCGACATCCGTGTGGAGGAGAAGACCGGCGGCAAGTCCGGCGACTGGAGCCGGTCATGAGCCCCGCCCGCGCCCTGGTCATCACCGCCTCCAACCGTGCCGCGGCCGGCATCTACGCCGACAAGAGCGGCCCGCTGCTCGCCGAGGGCCTGACCGCCATGGGCTTCGAGGTCGACGGCCCGCAGGTGGTGCCGGACGGCGACCCGGTCGAAGCCGCCCTGCGCGGAGCCGTCTCCTCCTCCCGCTACGCCGTCGTCCTCACCACCGGCGGAACGGGCCTCTCGCCCACCGACCGCACCCCCGAGGCCACCCGCCGGGTCCTGGACTACGAGGTCCCCGGCATCCCCGAGGCGATCCGCGCCGCCGGCCGTACGAAGGTCCCCACCGCCGCGCTCTCCCGGGGCCTGGCGGGCGTCGCCGGTACGACCCTGATCGTCAACCTCCCCGGTTCCTCCGGCGGAGTCCGCGACGGCCTCGCCGTCCTCACCGACCTGCTGTCGCACGCCGTCGACCAGATCCGTGGCGGCGACCACCCCAGACCTTCCGGGAGCCCGAGCTGAACGCGCCGTGGCCGGTGGTCCTCACGGACGGAGTGGTGACCCTCCGCCCGATAAAGCTGCGCGACCAACGGGCCTGGCGCGAGGTCAACCGCCGTAACCGCGACTGGCTGCGCCCCTGGGAAGCGACCATCCCGCCGCCCCCGCCCGGCCTCGCCCCGCCGCACCGCCCCACGTACCGTCAGATGGTCCGCCATCTCCGCGCCGAGGCACACGCCGGGCGGATGCTGCCGTTCGTCGTCGAATACCGCGGCCAGGTCGTCGGTCAGCTGACGGTCGCGGGCATCACCTGGGGCTCCATGTGCTCCGGCCATATCGGCTACTGGGTCGACCGGGAAGTCGCCGGCCGCGGCGTCATCCCGACCGCCGTGGCGCTCGCCGTCGACCACTGTTTCCGGTCCGTGGGACTGCACCGCATCGAGGTCTGCATTCGCCCGGAGAACGTTCCCAGCCGCCGGGTGGTCGAAAAACTCGGCTTTCGCGAAGAGGGCATGCGTCCGCGCTACCTCCACATCGACGGCGGCTGGCGCGACCACTTGGTTTTCGCCCTCACCGCGGAAGAAGTGCCCGAAGGCCTGCTCAACCGCTGGCGGCGGGAGAAGCCCAGTACTCCCGGCACACCCCACAAATGAAATAAATGTTCGAATGCATTCCCTGATTGACCGGATTGGCGGACGCGCTGATCTCTACCATCACAAAAAAGTTCGAGATATCAGCCAGATCGTGCGACACACCGGCCCAATTGGCGGATGGCCCCATGCAAACCCCTCTACCGTGTGAGTTGTGAGAAGCAGCGGCCTCATCTACGCAGTCATCGTCGGGGCCTGGGCCGCCTACTTGGTGCCGATGTGGCTCCGTAGGCAGGACGAGCTCAACGAGGCCCGTCCGACCGAGCGCTTCAGCACCGCCATCCGGCTGCTGTCCGGACGGGCGGCCATGCAGCGCCGTTACGACAAGGCGCACGGGGAGTACCCCGCCGACGATGCGGGCGGCGACGCGGACCCGGACGCCCCGGCCGACGAGGCCGCCGCCCGGGCCTTCGGCGACCCCGCGCCGGCGAACCCGGCCGAGGCTCCCCACACCCGGGTGCAGACCGCCCCGCCGCGCCCCTCCGCCGCCGAGCGGACCAAGCGCGCCAAGGCCCTCGCCCGCCGCCGGCGCACCACCACCGTCCTCTTCCTCACCTTCACCGCCGGCGCCATCGTCGCCGCGGTCGGCGGCCTCCCCTTCCTCTGGGCCCCCGCCCTCCCCGCCCTCCTCCTGACCGCGTACATCATTTACCTGCGGGCCCAGGAGCGGCGGCGCTTCACCTTCACCATGGACCGGCGCAAGGCGGAGGCGGCAGCACAGCGACTGCGGGAGCGCCGGCCCCGCCCTCAGCAGGCGGCCGAGCAGCCGCCCGCCGACGACCACCCGGCCGACGTCCGCGCTGACACCCCGGCCGACGCCGCCCCGGAACCGCCCCGCCCCGCAACCCCCGCCCACACCGCGGGCCGCCGCGCCCTGGTCGAGGAGACCGACCACGCCGAGTGGGTCGACCAGCAGCGCGAACGCGAACGCCCGCGCCCCGCCGCCGGCAGCTGGGACCCGATCCCGGTCCCCCTCCCCACGTACGTCACCGCGCCGGTCGCCCCCCGCGCCACCAGCCACGTCGACCTGGACGCCGAGGACGCCTGGAGCTCCGCCCGCTCCAGCGCCGCCCCCGACCGCCCACAGCCCGAAACCCCCCAGCGGGACCGCCCCACCCACCCCGGCCGCCGCACCCGCGGCCGCACCCCCCTCTTCGACCAGTACGAGAACGAGGACCGCCCGCGCGCGGCGAACGAGTGACGGCCCTCCGCTGACCAGCACCGGAAGCGATTTCCGAGCACCGCGACCGAGATGCTAGAGTTTCATTCGTCGCAAGGGCCTGTGGCGCAGCTGGTAGCGCACCTCGTTCGCAACGAGGGGGTCAGGGGTTCGAATCCCCTCAGGTCCACCGACCGCACGTCAAAGCCCCCACCGGGATAGCCCGGTGGGGGCTTTTTCGCGCTGTACAGCAGCGAAGTACAGCAACTACGTGGGATCCGCCTGGTTGCCGAGATGCTTGCCCGGTTTCCGCAGTGCCTTCCGCGTCGACTCCGAGGGCACGTGCGTGTAGATCTCCATGGTCACCGCGTTTGGCACCAGCCCATTCCGCCCTCCAGGCGGAGTCCGGCCGGGCACCGGCGGAACGCCCGGCGATCCCAGTGGCGGAGACCTGGGTCATAAGATCGGCCACCGTGACGGCACCCGACCCCCGACCCTCCAGCGACCTCGCCCTGCGGCTGACGATGGACACCTTCATCACGCTGTACTGGCGCCGACACCTTCTGGACGAGACCACCGGGCAACTACGCGACCTCGACCACCACGTCGTCGAGCTCGACGCCGCCCGCTGGACGACACTGGCCGCCATGCACCGGGACATCGCCGCCGCACTGGACTTCCCCGGCTACTACGGCCACAACCTCGACGCACTCAACGACTGCCTCGGCGACGTCGCCTGCGACGGCGGATACACCGATACCCCGCACCGGGCCGGCCTGGTCCTGAGCCTCACCAACTACGACCACTTCACCACGATCGAGCCCGAGTCCGCCCAGATCGTCCTCGACATCATCGCCGGCCAGGCCCGCCGGGCCACCGTTCTCGGACGCCGCATGATCTGTCTGGTTCACAGCAACGACCCGGACATCCGCTTCGAGCCCGTCGGCGCCACGCCCGTCATGTGGAACCACGCCGAATGGCTCGACTCCAACCGCCAGTGAGGCAACACGGGAACCACCACCCGGGGAACAGGGGTAGTTGACGAGATCCCGTCCGGTCGTTCAGATCGGGCGGGATCTTTGTGTTTCCGGGGGACGTTGGAGTTGATGTGGGGCAGCCACTCCGGCTGATCTGCCGAAACCGACCATCGCATCCCCCCGGACGCCGCGTTCTGGCTCTCCGTCAAGCCATGTCCCACACCGTTGCTTTGCTCAGCGGTGGCCGGCGAGGACTTCCCCCGTGTAGGTGACCGGCACGGGGAGGGGGAGGCCGGGGAGGGGCGCGGGACCGCCCGCCGACCTGTCCGCGCGAGGCCGCGCCCCTTGACGTCGGGGGCCTGTTGTGGCTGTTCAGGGCGGTGAAGGGGGCCGTCACCCGGTCGTTCATAGTGAGCGCCATGGACTATGACGTAGTGGTGGCCGGAGGCGGCCCGGTGGGACTGATGCTGGCCTGTGAACTCCGGCTCGGGGGCGCGCGGGTGGCCGTCCTGGAACGCCTCACCGAAGCGGACCAGACAATCAAGGGCGCGGCGATCACCACGCCCAGCGCCGAGGCGCTCTACCGCCGGGGCATGCTGCCCGCGCTGGCAGAGGTGCAGCGGCAGACGATGGACCGCTTCCGGGCGTTCCTGCGCGAACGGAACGACGAGGGCGGGGACGGGGCCCCCGGCCAGGGGCTCAGGATCGTCGGGCACTTCGCCGGGATCATGCTGCGCGCCGACCTGGTCGACCGGACGGGGCCGGGCCTCGGCGACGCTGGACCCGCCGCCGGGATCAGCTTCGTGGCGCAGCAGGACGTCGAGCGGCTGCTCGCCGTACGGGCGGACGAGCTCGGCGTCCACGTGCGCCGGGGAGTGGAGCTGACGGGCTTCGACGCGGACGACAGGGGCGTCACCGTGCGGACAAGCGGCGAGGCGATACGCGCCGGCCGGCTCGTGGGCTGCGACGGCGGCCGCAGCATGGTCCGCAAGCTTGCGGGGTTCGACTTCCCCGGTACGGATCCGGAGATCACCTGTCACCAGGCGGTCGTGGAGATGACCGGGGACGAGGACCTGAACGTCGGCTGGACCGCCACGGACACCGGGGTGTACGCCTACGGGCCGATGCCGGGCCGCGTCGTCACCGTGGAGTTCGGCGGGCCGCCGGCCGACCGGGAGGCGCCGGTCACCGCCGAGGATCTCCAGGCGCGGCTGCGCCACGTCTCCGGCGTGGACGTCACGATCACCGAGGTGCGGACCGCGACCCGCTTCACCGACCACGCCCGCCAGGTCACCGAGTACCGCAAGGGCCGGGTGCTGCTGGCGGGCGACGCGGCGCACGTGCACTCCGCGTTCGGCAGCCAGGGGCTGAGCCTGGGCATCGGGGACGCGATGAACCTCGGCTGGAAGCTCGCCGCCGTGATCGGCGGCCGGGCGCCGGAGGAGCTGCTGGACACGTACACCGCCGAGCGGCACCCGGTCGGGGCGTGGGTCCTGGACTGGACCCGGTCCCAGATCGCGGCCATGCGCCCGGACCCGCAGTCGCGGGCCCTGCGGAAGATCGTCACCGATCTGACGGAGACGGTCGCGGGCACCACGTACTTCGTCGCGCGGCTCTCCGGTGCCGGGGTGCGGTACGAGCTGCCGGGCGACCACCCGCTGATCGGCCGCAGCGCCCCGGACCTCGAACTCGCCGACGGCAGCCGGCTCGCGGACCACCTCCACGGCGGCCGGGCGCTCCTGCTGGACCTCGCCGACGACCCGGAGGTGAGGGCCCGCGCCGCGGGGTACGCCGGGCGCGTCGACATCGTGACGGCCGGCTGCCCGTCCCGCCCGGAACTGGGGGCGGTCCTGGTCCGGCCGGACGGCTTCACGGCCTGGGCAGCCGACGCGGGGGCGCAGGCGCCGGCCTCGACGGACGGGCTGGCGGAGGCGCTGGGGGAGTGGTTCGGGGTGCCGGAAGGCGCGGTGGCGGCGGGCTGATCCGCCGCCCGGAGGGCAGGGGGCCGGGGCGCAGGCCCCCGCAGCCCCGGACGT
Organism: Streptomyces sp. NPDC048434; assembly: GCF_043200375.1. NCBI lineage: Bacteria > Bacillati > Actinomycetota > Actinomycetes > Kitasatosporales > Streptomycetaceae > Streptomyces > Streptomyces sp. NPDC048434. The sequence continues at coordinate 166,290 of NZ_JBICXQ010000017.1, forward strand.
CCGGCCGTAGCTCCACCAACCACCTGAACCGCTCCGAACCACGGGAAACGGTCACACGGCACATGGGAAGCGACCTTCAAACCGTTCCCTGCACCGCAGGTCGATCCGATGCGTGAACACTCCACAGACAACACGTCAAAGCCCCTGCCGGGGATATCCGGTGGGGGCTTTTTCGTGCCGAGTGACGGTGGAGTACGGCAACTACGTGTGAGGCGCCCGGTCGCCGGGGTGCTTGTCGCCCACCGGCGTCCGATGCCCGGCGTCCGATGCCGGTGGGCCGGGCCCACACCTGCGCCGCCTGCGGGGATCAGCGGGCGAAGGAGCGCGAGGTGAGACGGACGCCGTGTCTGGCGAGGTAGGTGAGGGGATTGATGTCCGAGCCGTAGCGGCGGCTCCTGCGTACCTCGAAGTGGAGGTGGGGGCCGGTGACGCGGCCGGTGGCGCCGCTGTAGCCGAGGCGGGTGCGGGCGCGGACTTTCTGGCCCGGGCGGACGGTGATGCGCGAGAGATGACCGAAGAGGATGTAGCGGCCGTCGTGCATCCGGATCGTCACGGCTTTGCCGTAGGCGCCTGATCTCTTGGCGAGGACGACGGTGCCCGACCCCACGGATCTGACCCGGGTTCCGGAGCGGACGGCGAGGTCGATGCCGGTGTGGTGGCCGGCACGCCAGGTGCCGCGTACGCCGTAGGGCGAGCTGATGCGGTAATGGGCGGTCGTGGGGTGGGTCCAGGTGCCGGCGGGGGCGGCGTGGGCCACCTGGGATGCCGCCAGCGTGAGGACGGAGCCCATGGCCGCCGTGGCTATGGCGTGGAGCAGCATTCGGCGAAGCAGGGGGCGTTTGCGGAATGTGGTCATAGTGGTGAGCCCACGCCTTGTGGCGGGTGGTCGCATCCTGGGGCGGGCCGCCGGGCCGCCGAACGGGTGGAGGTTGGCCCGGCGGGTGAGCCTTGCCGGGCCGGGCGTCCGGATGGGTGAGCGGGGGAGCGGAACGGGGGAGCGGATGGGGGCCCGGCCGTCTCACACTTCAAGGCCTCCGGTGGTCTCGCCGCTTCGTGCCCCCGGCCGTCTCACACTTCAAGGCCTCCGGTGGTCTCGCCGCTTCGTGCCCCCGGCCGTCTCACACTCCAAGGCCTCCGGTCGTCTCGCCGCCTCGTGCCCGTCGTCTCGCCACTCCGGCCCCGGTCGTGTCACCACCCCAGGCGCTCGACCGCCTTGAGGACCGCGCCGGCGCCGTCCTCGGGGGCGAGGCGGTGGGCGGCCTCGGTGGCGTGGTCGCGGCGGGCGGGTGGTGGTGTCACCGGTGGCGGGGCGTGCCGTTCTTCAGGCTGGGGCCTGACGTGGCGTGAGGGTCAAGCGTGGTGCGGTACGGGCGGCGGGGCGAGCAGGCGGGAGCCCGCCCCGTCCCGCTCAGCCGTCCGGATACCGGTCCTGCAGCACCGAGTTCACCAGCGCCTGGACGTCCTCCCGGTCCAGCCCCTCCCCGCGGGCGCGGTCCATCCAGGAGCGGAGCTCCTCGCGCAGCAGGGCGTCCGCCGCGGACTCCGGGCGGGCCAGCGTACGGCTGACGAAGGTGCCGAGGCCGGGGCGTGGTTCGACCAGGCCCTCGCGCTCCAGTTCGCGGTACGCCTTGAGGGTCGTGTTGGGGTTGACCTTGGTCGTGGCGGCGACCTGTGCGGCGGTCGGCAGGCGGTCGCCCTCCACCAGGATGCCCAACCGCAGTGCCTGCTGGACCTGTTGGACGATCTGGAGATAGGTGGCGACGCCGCTGCGGCGGTCGATCCGGAACTCGACGACGCTCACCACCTCTCTGCTTCTTCCGCCCGTGCCGCCCTGTCTGCCGCCGGGACCGTGCTGCCCGACCGCTTGATGATCGGGCCGGCCGTGCCGGGTGTCAAAGCGCCTCCCGGGGTGTTCCCCGTACGGGAGGAACAGGCGGGCCGGCGCGCGCACCGTCGCTCGCGCGTCTCGCCGTTCAGAGCGGCCGCCGGTGTGCCCGCCACACGACGAACACGAGGACCACGGCGGTCAGCGCCAGCAGAATTCCCGCGCCCAGCCACTGCATCCCCGCCATCTGCCCGTAGTCGAAGTACTGCGTCACCCGGTTGACGATGCCCAGCCTGGCCCGGCAGGCCTCGGCGTCGCCGTGGACGCAGGTGCCGTAGCCGTAGAGCTTGCCGTCCGCGGTGGACACCCAGTCGTCGATCCGTACGGCGCCGGGCGGCAGCCGGGGGCCGTCGCCGTCGTACGGGTAGCGCACGCTGCGCAGCGTGCCGAGGAGGGGGCGCACCTTTTCGCCCCAGACCACGGCGGTGACCGCGGCGAGGACGGCGGTGGCCCCCATCGCCGCCGTCACCCGCTTGATCAGCATGCCGAGGGCGAGGCCGCAGGCGGTCAGGAACAGGGTCGTGGCGACCGGGACCGGCCCGGTGGTGTCGAATGCGCCGCTCTCCATCCAGTCGCCGTCGGCGACCAGGGAGTGGGCCGGTGACCACAGCCAGGTGAAGGCGGCCGACAGCAGGGTGGTGCACAGCACGACGAGGGCCAGCGGCAGACCGAGCGTGGCGGCGATCCAGCGGCCGCGGCTCACCGACTGGGTGGTGACCAGTTTGATGGTGCCGCGCTCCTGCTCGGCCGCGATCAGTGGTGCGCCGAGGAACATGCCAGCGAGCACCGGCAGGAGCTCCAGGAACTGAGTGTCGTTGTTGAACATCGTGCCGAAGCTGTTCTGGAAATCGGTGGACACCTGCCCCCCGGCGCCCGGCGAGGCGCCCTTGGTGTGCAGGAAGTCCATCACGCCGATGCGCTGGTAGGCGAAGGTCCCACAGCCCACGACGGTGATCAGCAGGGCGAGGCGCAGCAGCGAGCGGTGCCGGCGCCAGACCAGCCAGGGCAGGCCGTGCAGCAGGCCGGGGCGCGGGGCGGCCGCCAGGGCGGGGCCGCTGTCCGCGCGCGTTTCGCCCGGTGGGCCGACGGTGTCGGTCCGGCTCACGCGGCGGCCTCCCGCGGCCCGTCGATACGGGCCTCGTCCGCGATCAGGGTGGGTGCGTCGGGCGAACGCAGATAGGCCAGCAGGACCTCCTCCAAGCTCGGCGACAGCGCCTCCCAGCTGTCGGAGAGCGGGCCGTGCGGCCGGATCAGGGCGTTGAACTGCCGCCCGGTGACGCGGGATTCGACCACGGTGTGCCGGCGTCGCAGCTCCTTGGGCACCCCGTCGTCGCCGTCGGCCACTCCCGTCACCAGCAGGTGCGCGGGCACCAGCTCCTCGGTCTGGCCGGCCATCCGCAGCCGGCCCTCGGCGAGGACGAGGAGGTAGTCACACATGACCTCCATCTCGGCGAGCATGTGGGACGACATCAGGACCGTCGTGCCGTGCTCGGCGGCCTCGGCCATCAGCAGCCCCGACAACTCGTGCCGGGCGAGCGGGTCGAGGTCGGACATCGGCTCGTCGAGCAGCAGCAGCTCGGGCCGCTTGCCGAAGGCGAGGGCGAAGGCGACGCGGGTGCGCTGGCCGCCCGAGAGGGTGCCGATCCGGGCGCTGAGCGGCACCTTCCCGGACCGTACGATCCGCTCGGCCAGCGCCTGGTCCCAGCGCGGGTTCAGCTCACGGCCCAGCCGCAGGGTCTCGGCCACGGTGAAGCGCGGGTAGAGGGGCTTGTCCTGCGCGAGGAAGGCGACCCGCTGCAGGACGGCCGGGTCGGAGACCGGGACGCCGAACAGCTTCAGCGTCCCGGTGGTCGGCTGCACCAGCCGGGTCGCGGTGCCCAGGAACGTGCTCTTGCCCGCGCCGTTGGGCCCGACGAGTGCACAGATGTGGCCGGCGGGGAGCCGGAAGGAGCAGTCGCGCAGTGCCCAGCCGCGGCGGTACTTCTTCCCCAGTCCTACGGCCTCGACGGCCCACGGGCTCGGGTCGCTCACCCGGATCCCCCCTTTAGCTAGTTGATTAGTGGAATGAGTATGGGGAGCGGCCCGGAGGCATGTCAACAAAGGGTTCCGGGCCGGCCGCGCGTACGGGCCGGCCGCCGACGGGCCCAGGGCCGCCGCGGGGCCCCTCAGGCAGCCGCCACCAGCGACTTCGCCATGCACCGGCTCTCGTCATACGTCCGGTACAGCCCGAACTTCTCGACCAGCGCATAACCGCTGGACGCATACAGTGCCAGCGCTTCGGGCTGCTCGGTGCCGGTCTCCAGCACCATGCGGGAGCGCCCCGCGGCCCGTGCGTCCGCTTCCAGGGCGGCCAGGATCCGCCGGGCCAGCCCCAGGCCGCGCGCCTCGGCGACCACGAACATCCGCTTGATCTCGGCGTCGCCGGCCGCGTACCCCTCCGCCGCGTCCTCCTGCCGCCGCCATCCGCCGGTGGCCAGCGGACGGGCGCCGTCGTAGGCGATCAGATACGTACCGTGCGGAGGGGTGAACATCTCCGGGTCCAGCGGCGTCATGTCGCCGTCGCCGTAGCGCCGGACGTACTCCTTCTGGACCAGCGCATCGAGCGTGATCGCGTCGGGGTGGTCGTAGCGGACGGGGCGTATCTCCATTCCAGAAATCGTACGGGTGAGCGGGTGCCCGGCGCGACGAGGTCCGGGGGGTGGGTATCGTGCCGGGATGCTCACCGTGACCTCTGTGAATGTGAACGGACTCCGCGCCGCGGCCAAGAAGGGCTTTGTCCCGTGGCTGGCGGAGACCGCGGCCGATGTGCTGTGCCTGCAGGAGGTGCGGGCCGAGAGCGCTCAGCTCCCGGAGGAGGTGCGGGAGCCCGCGGGGTGGCACACCGTGCATGCCCCGGCGGCGGCCAAGGGCCGGGCCGGGGTCTCGCTGTACACCCGGCGGGAGCCGGAGCGGGTGCAGGTGGGCTTCGGGTCGGCGGAATTCGACGGCAGCGGGCGGTACGCCGAGGCGGACCTGCCCGGTGTGACCGTCGCCAGCCTCTACCTGCCCTCCGGCGAGGTCGGCACGGAGCGGCAGGACGAGAAGGAGCGCTTCATGGCGGAGTTCCTGCCCTACCTCGTCGACCTGCGCAAGCGCTCCGCCGCGGACGGCCGTGAGGTGGTGGTGTGCGGTGACTGGAACATCGCCCACCAGGAGGCCGACCTGAAGAACTGGAAGGCCAACCAGAAGAAGTCCGGCTTCCTCCCGGAGGAGCGCGGCTGGCTGACCGATGTCCTCGACGAGACCCGCGGCGGTTATGTGGACGTCGTCCGCAGCCTGTACCCGGACACCGAGGGCCCGTACTCGTGGTGGTCCTACCGGGGCCGCGCCTTCGACAACGACGCGGGATGGCGCATCGACTACGCCATGGCCACGCCCGGCCTGGCGCAGCGTGCGGTGAAGGCTTACGTGGAGCGGGCGGCCAGCTATGACCAGCGGTGGTCCGACCATGCGCCGGTGACGGTCGTCTTCGACCGCTGAGGGCCGTCCCGTCATCCCTGGCGGGCGCTTCCCCGCAGCAGAACGGCCCGCTGGATGTTCCGGCGGGCCGTCATGCGAGGTGGCCGGGGCGGGTGCCCGGCCGGTGCGTCAGGAGATGCGGGAGAACTTCACGTAGCCGCCGTTGTCGGGGCGCTCCCAGACGCCCCTGAAGGCCCAGTTGATGAAGCCGCCGTCGCCCTTGTTGGTGAACTCGCCGTCCTCGAAGATCCAGATTCCGTAGGTGACGCCGTCGTAGGTGGCCGAGCCGTACTGCTTCACTCCGTTGAGGTGGTCCTCATATCCCTGGCTGAGATTGTGGACCATGACGTTATAGTGCTGGCCGCTCGCGTAGAACGCGGATTCCATGAGGTTCTTGACGAAGCCTTCGCGGTTCTGGGCGGTCTTGATCGACGCTTCGATCTTGTTGGCAATGCCGAGAACGTCGACGTTGAAGTTCAGGTTCGCGTTGGCACCGACATCGACCGGCGACTCGCCCGCCGCGGCGGCGGCAGCGACCGGGGCGGCCGACGCCGTCGCCGGGAAGGCGACGGCCGTGCCGCTCAGTGCTGCGCACAGCGCTGCCGCCGCAAGGCCCTTCTTCACAACAGTCTTGGTGAACATGGTTCTCCTCCATGGGTACGGATGGCGGTCCTCTCCGATCCCCGATGCGGGTATCGGGGATCGGAGAGCCGGCCCGGGCAGCCGCCAGGGGATTGCCGCTGCGACGGGCAGGAACGATGTTTCGCGGCCTCGCTCATGAACCGCTCACATCGTGATCACGTACTCCGCAGATGGTCCGCATGTTTCACTGACTTTCCGTCAATTCACCGTCCGCGTCCACATAGTGAGAGCGGGCGAGTGAAACGGAACCCGGTGTTCCCGCCGGTGGTCTTCGCTGACAAAACGGCGGTTTGCTGTGCGCGCATCGACGGCATGAACTCGGGGGCACAATGGTTCAGTTGCGGCTACTGGGGCCGGTTGAAATTGAAGTGAACAATGGGCGCCTGCTGAGTCTGGGAGCGGGCCGATTGCGTACCGTGGCCGCGATTCTGATCAGCGAGGTCAATCACGTGATCCCGGTGGGCAGACTGATCGACCTGGCGTGGGACGCGGATCCGCCGGCCAGGGCGAGAGGCGTGGTCCACAACCATGTGCATCGCTTGCGGCAGTTGCTGGCGGGCCAGGCCGAAATAGCCACCCGCGGCCAGGGGTATGTGCTGATCGCCGACCCGTGTGCGGTGGATGTCAACCGGTTCAGGGAACTGGTGTCCGGTGCCCGCGGGGCCGAACCGTGGACCGCCGTCGCCAAGCTGCGCCAGGCGCTCGGTCTGTGGCGTGGTGAGGCGCTGGCGGATGTGGCCGGCGACCGGGTCAGGCGGACGCTGGGCGTCGGCCTGACCCAGGCGAGGGTGGCGGCGCTGCAGGAGCTCGGGGCACAGCTGTTGCTGCTCGGCCGTTACGGGGAGCTGGTCACGGAGTTGACCGCCTGGCTCGCGGAGCATCCGCTGCACGAGGAGCTGACCGCTCTGCTGATGCGGGCGCTGCAGGCGAGCGGCAGACAGGCCGAAGCCCTCGATCATTTCCACCGGACCAGACGGCACCTGAAGGACCAGCTGGGCATCGATCCGGGCCCGGCCCTCGGTGAGACGTATCTGGCGGTGCTCGGCGGGAAGCCGGCGGTCGTGCCGCACCTCTCCCACCGCCCGCCGGCCGGTCCCGGCCCCGCCGCGCTGCACGCCTCCGACCGCCCGCCGGCTCCGCCGCCCTCCGTTGCGCAACTCCCGACCCGCATAGCCGACTTCTGCGGGCGTGCGACGGAGCTCGCCGCGCTGGACCAGAACCTGGACCGCGTACCGGCACCGGGCTGTGTGGTGCTCGCGGGCGGGGGAGGGGCCGGCAAGACCACGCTGGCGGTTCACTGGGCGCACCGGCTCACGGCCGAGTTCCCCGACGGACAGCTCTTCGCCGACCTGCGGGGCTTCGAGCGTCCCCCGATGAGGGCGGGCACCGTTCTGTCGGCCTTTCTGCGGGCTCTGGGGGTACCGGACGCACAGATCCCCGACTCCGCGCCGGAGCGCTCGGCGCTCTACCGCTCGCTGCTCGCCGGACGGCGGATGCTCGTCCTGCTGGACAATGCCGGAACGGCCGACCAGGTCCGTCCTCTGCTGCCCGCGACCCCGGGCTGTCTCGCCGTGGTGACCAGCCGAAGACGGCTGAGCGGACTGATGATCCGCGACGGGGCGGCGCTGGTCACGGTGGGGCCGCTGCCGGCGGACGACGCCCTGGAGCTGCTGGGCACAGCGCTGGGGCGGCAGCGCATCGCGGCGGAGGGAGCCGCTGCCCGGGAGCTCGTCGAGCGGTGCGACCGGCTGCCGCTGGCGCTGCGGATCGCCGCCGCACGGCTGATGGCGCACGTCGGCTGGTCGCTGGCGGACTGGACGAAGAAGCTGGCCGATGAGCGGCACCGGCTGTGTGAGCTGTCCGCGGCCGATCCGGACCTGTCCGTGGAGGCCGGTCTCCACCTCAGCTATCGCGCGCTGTCGAGCGGTGCCGCCCGGCTGTTCCGCCTCCTCGGGCTGGTCCCCGGCCCGGACGTGGAGGTCCACGCCGCCGCGGCACTGGCCGCACGCGATCTGGAGCGCACCCGCCGTCATCTCGCCGAGCTGTGCGAGGGGCACCTTCTCGAAGAACAGGCCGAGGGCCACTTCGCGCGGGCCGGGATGGTGCGCATCTACGCCGGGAAACTCGTCGCGTCCGAGGAGACACCGGCCGAACGGGACCTCGCCCTGCGGCGCCTGTCCGACCACTTTGGCGGGGCCCCGCTGCGGCCCGGATGAGCCCCGGCCGCCCGGCGGCCCGTGCTCACTCCCCCTCCTGCTCCTGTTCCCGCAGCCATGTCGCCAGCTCCGTCCGGACGCGGCGGTCCACGGCCATGGAGAGTTCGGCCTCGACCACGCCCTTGGAGAGCGGGCGGAGCTTTTCGATGGTCTCGGCGATGTGGTCGACCTCGTGGGGGCCGGGGGGCTCGCCCGCCGAGCTGCGGGCGAGGACGTCGGCGAGGACGTGGGTGCGGATGAGGGTGGTGAAGATGTCGGCGAGGGCGTCGGCGTGGGCGCGTACCTGGCGGCCGGCTTCGAGGACGGCGGCCAACGGGATGCCCCGGTTGACGAGTTCGGTGGAGGCGTCCAGCAGGCGGCGGCTGATGTGGACGAACTCGTCGCCGTCGACGGCGAGGTAGCCGATGTCCAGGGACGCGGTGAGGTTCTCGGCGGTGATGTCCTCGCTGAAGTGGTCGGCGAGTTCCTCGGGGGTCAGGCGTACCGGTGTCTCCTCGGACCAGGGTGCAACGAGGGGGTTCTCCAGGCCGAGCAGTTCGCCCACGTCGCGGCCGGTGTCGAAGGCCGAGAGGAGTTCGGCGATGCCGCCGAGGGTGTGGCCGCGCTCCAGGAGGGCGCCGATGGTGCGCAGACGGGCCAGGTGATGCTCGTTGTACCAGGCGATCCGGCCCTCGCGGCGCGGGGGCGGGATGAGCTTGCGCTCGCGGTAGAAGCGCAGCGTACGGACGGTGATACCGGCTTCCCTGGCCAGGTCGGCCATGCGGAATTCGCGCGCCGGGAGGTGTGCCGGGGGTTCTGTGCGCGCGTCCTGGGGGTTCTCGTTCGCTGCCACGGGTTCAGCCTATGCCCGGGGGTACGGCGCGGGACCGCGGTGCAACCAGCGGTAACTTCCTGCCGCCCGACCCCTACCGCTCGGTACGCAGCTGCCCTACTCTCCAATTGCGCCAGTGATTGCTGGCGTGGTCTGGCAGGGGCGGCCGTGGCGTCGGGTGTCATGGCATCGAAGATGGCAGTGAAGTACGTCGAACTCGGGAGGCGGCGGGATGGCCGAGCGCGAGCGCAGGCATGTGCGGGTTGCGGTGATCGGATCGGGCTTCGGTGGTCTGGGCGCGGCCATCCGGCTGCGGCGCCAGGGGATCACCGACTTCGTGGTCCTGGAGCGGGCCGACGCGGTGGGCGGCACCTGGCGGGACAACACCTATCCGGGATGCGCGTGCGATGTGCCCTCGCATCTGTACTCCTTCTCCTTCGCGCCCAACCCGGAGTGGCCGCGGAACTTCTCCGGGCAGCCGCACATCCGGGCGTACCTGGAGCGGGTCACCGACACCTTCGGACTGCGTCCGCACCTCCGCTTCAACTCGGAGGTGCTGGGCATGCGGTGGGACGCCGAGGCGCTGCACTGGGAGGTGGAGACGGCCGGCGGGGCGCTGACCGCGGATGTCGTGGTCTCGGCGACCGGGCCGCTGTCGGACCCCAAGGTCCCCGACATACCGGGGCTGGACACCTTTCCCGGCACCGTCTCGCACTCCGCCCGCTGGGACCACGACGACGACCTGCGCGGCAAGCGCGTCGCCATGATCGGTACGGGGGCCTCGGCGATCCAGATCGTGCCGGCCATCCAGCCGGACGTGGAGCGCCTCACGCTCTTCCAGCGCACCCCGCCCTGGGTGCTGCCGCGCGCCGACCGCAAGATCAGCGCGGCCGAGAAATGGCTGCACACCAAGCTGCCGGCGACCCGGGCCGCGCGCCGCGGGCTGCTGTGGGGTATCCGTGAGCTGCAGGTCAGCGCCTTCACCAAGCGCCCCAACGAGCTGGGGCTGATCGAGTTCCTGGCCAGGAACCATATGAAGAAGGCCATCAAGGAGCCAGTGCTGCGGGCCGCGCTGACCCCCGACTACCGCATCGGCTGCAAGCGGATCCTGCTCTCCAACACGTATTACCCGGCCCTGGCGCAGCCCAATGTGGAGGTGGTCGCCGCGGGGTTGAAGGAGGTGCGCGGCAGCACCCTCGTGGGGTCCGACGGGAGCGAGACGGAGGCCGACGCGATCGTCTTCGGCACCGGATTCCATGTGACGGACATGCCGATCGCGCAGCGGGTGACCGGCGCCAACGGGACGACGCTGGCCGAGGAGTGGAAGGACGGCATGGAGTCGCTGCGCGGCACCAGTGCGGCCGGCTTCCCCAACTTCCTCACCCTCATCGGGCCCAACACCGGCCTCGGGAACAGCTCGATGATCCTGATGATCGAGGCGCAGCTGAACTACCTGGCCGACTTCATGCGCCAGCTGGACGTCCTCGGCGGAAAGATCGCACTCGATGCCCGGCCGTCCGCCGTACAGGAGTGGAACCACATGATCCAGCAGCGGATGGCGCGCACGGTATGGAGCACCGGCGGCTGCGACAGCTGGTATCTGGACGCCGGCGGCCGCAACACCACCGTCTGGCCGGGGACGACCGGGGAGTTCAAGAAGGTCACCCGGCAGGTCGACCTCGCGGAGTACGAGGTGCTGCGGCCACCGGCCGGCCCGCCCGCGGACCGGACCGACGGCACGCGTACGGAGGTGGCCGCATGAGCCGCCGGCCCGGATACGTCACCACCGGCCCCTACGCGCCACCGGTGCCCCGTACGACGCTGACCGCCGTCTCGGCCGACGGCGCCCGGCTGTACGCCGAGATCCACGGCCCCGAGGACGCGCCGGCCGTCGTCCTGGCGCACGGCTGGACCTGCTCGACCGCCTTCTGGGCCCCGGTCGTCCGGGACCTGGCCGCCGACCACAAGGTCGTCGTCTACGACCAGCGCGGTCACGGCCGCAGCCCCGCCGCCGGTCCGGCGGGCCACAGCACCCCTGCGCTCGCCGACGACCTGGTGGCCGTACTGGAAGCCACTCTGCGGCCGGACGAACGCGCCGTGGTGGGCGGCCACTCCATGGGCGGCATGACGATCATGGCCGCCGCCGAGCGGCCGCAGCTGCGCGAGCGGGCCGCCGCCGCGCTGCTGTGCAGCACCGGAAGCGCCGATCTGCCCGCCGAATCACGGGTGTTCCCGCTGCGCAGCCCACAGGGCCGGCGCCGTGCGCACCGTGTGATGCTGCGCTCGCGGGCGCCGCTCGGCCCGGTGTCGCCGCTCACCAAGCGCGCCCTGAAGTACGCCACCATGGGCCCCGGCGCCACCGCCGAGCAGATCGAGGCCTGTGCGCGCATCGTGCACGCCTGCCCGTCCGGGGTGCGGGCCCGCTGGGGCAAGGTGCTGGCCGGTCTCGAACTGACCGGCGGCGTCGGCAGGCTGGAGCTGCCGACCGCGGTCATCGCGGGCACCGCCGACCGGCTCACCCCGATCGTGCACGCCCGCCGGCTGGCCTCCGTCCTCCCCGACTGCCTCGGTCTGACCGAGCTGCCGGGCCTGGGACATATGACGCCGATCGAGGACCCCGGAGCGGTCGCCGGCCTGCTGCGCGCGCTCGTCAAGGACCATCTGCGGTCGCCGGGCACCGGCACCGACGCCGACGCCGGACCTGACGCCGGACCCGCCACCGGCACCGACGCCGGACCCGCCACCGGCACCGACGCCGGACCTGCCACCGACGCCGAGGCCGGACCTGCCACCGACGCCGAGGCCGGGGAGGCCGCGGCCCCCGAAGTCCCCCGCTCCACGCGGCAGAAGAAGGAGAAGACGGTATGAGTGCGAGCAGGAGCCTGGAGGGGCAGGTCGTCGTCGTCACCGGCGCGGCCCGTGGGGTCGGTGCGCTGCTGGCCCGCAAGCTGTCGGCGCGCGGTGCGACGCTGGCGCTGGTCGGCCTGGAGCCGGACGAGCTGCGGGGCGTTGCCGCCTCGCTGCACGGTCCGGTGCACCACTGGCACGCCGATGTCACCGACCACGAGGAGATGGCCCGGGTGGCGGGCGAGGTCAAGGACCGCTTCGGGAAGGTGGATGTGGTCGTCGCCAACGCCGGGGTGGCGACCGGCGGCCCGTTCGCCGACTCCGACCCGGTCTCCTGGAGGCGGGTCATCGAGGTCAACCTCATCGGCGGCGCGGTCACCGGCCGCGCCTTCCTTCCCGCCCTCATGGCATCCCGCGGCTACTTCCTGCAGATCGCCTCGCTGGCCGCGATCACCCCGGCGCCGATGATGACGGCCTACTGCGCCTCCAAGTCGGGCGTCGAGGCGTTCGCGCACAGCCTGCGCGCCGAGGTCGGCCACAAGGGCGTACGGGTCGGGGTCGGTTATCTCAGCTGGACCGACACCGACATGGTGCGAGGCGCGGACCAGGACGACGTCATGCGCGAGCTGCGCTCCCGGCTGCCCTGGCCGTCGAACAAGACCTATCCGCTGGGCCCCGCCGTCGACCGGATCGTCGCGGGCGTCGAGCGCCGCTCCGCGCATGTCTACGGGCAGTGGTGGCTGCGCGGGATGCAGTCGCTCCGCGGGTATCTGCCCTCGCTCATCGGGTCGGTGGGCCAGCGGGAGATGCGGCGGTTCGGGGACCGGCTGGACGGCATGCGGGTCGGCCTGGTGGGCGCCGGAGGTGAGGCGGACGAGAAGGCGCGGGCGGGCCGGTGAACCGGGCGGTGAACGGCCTCAGAGCCGGCTGGTGAGCGGCCTTGCGTATCACGGAGAGTAGTCATTCGTGATCGAAATGCGAGCAATGTCCGGGCGTGTCACGCTGAACGGGGCCCAACCCCCCTACACCCCACTAGGAGTGAACAGCATGGGCATCAAGGACCAGTTCCAGGACAAGGCCAACGAGCTCAAGGACCAGGCGAACAAGGCCGTGGGCGACGCTCGCGAGCAGGGCAACGAGCGCGGTGGCCAGCGCCAGGACCGTGAGCACGGCGGTCAGCGTCAGGACCAGGAGCGTGGCGGTCAGCGCCAGGACCAGGACCGGCGCCAGGGCGGCCAGGAGCGTGGCGCGCAGCCGCGTGAGCGTGGCCAGCAGAGCCGCCAGCCCGCCCAGGACTCGATGGACGCCGCCGAGGGCCGCTCCCAGAGCTGACGTGGCTCGTCCTGAACATCACGCGCGGCGGCGTACGCGTCATGCGTGAAGGGGCGCACCCGGTCGACCGGGGGCGCCCCCCCAGTGGTGGGGGGGGGCGCGCCCCCCGCCCCCCCCCCCCCCCCCCCCCCCCCCCCCACGCGCGCCCGGGGCGG
>NZ_JBICXQ010000017.1:179685-192842 GCF_043200375.1 Streptomyces sp. NPDC048434
GTTTCGGGCGGCCCCCCGGCGGCGGCCCGCCGCGCGGGGGGGGGTGTCATTCATTTCCCGCGCGGGGGGGGCGCGCGGGGGGGGGGGGGGGGGGGGCCCCCCCGGGCCCGGGGCCCCCCCCCACCAGTGTTCCCCCGTACCCCCCGTACCCCCCGTACCCCCCGTGGCCCCCGTGCCTACCGGGTCGGCCGGTGCCGACGGTTCAGCTGACGACCTTGAGCTTCTTCGGCCAGCCGTAGTGCGCGGCCTTCGAGAAGAGGTTCTTGATGTGGGCCGGGGTCAGCTTGATGCAGCCCAGCGAGTAGTAGTCGCGGACGCCGTCCCAGCGGTAGGGGTTGTCCCGGCCGGGCTGCCGGGCGCCCTGGGTGCCGTTGGGCTTCATCTCGCTGTGGACGAACAGCTCGGTGCGCTTGGTCCTGCCGTTCTTGCACACCTTGTCCTGGACCTGGATCGCGTGGCCGTTGATGCCCCGGGACCCGCCGTCGTGGTGCGGGGTGTGGGCCAGCACCCGGTAGTTGCCGTTGGGCAGCCAGCCCTGCATGCTCGCGCACTCGTTCTTGCCGTTGCGCCCGCCGTTGCCGGAGCCCGCACGGTACTTGGCGAGCACCTTGTCCTTGGCGTTCGGGACGCTCTTCATCAGGTAGAGCGCCGAGCTGCTCGGGTTGCTCTGGTTCTTGTTGAAGTAGAGGTACGTCCCGCCCGCGGCGGCCGCCTGCGCTGACGGTCCGGACGCCGGGTGGGCGGCGAGCGCGGGGGCGGCCTCGGTGGCGGCGAGACCGCCGGTGAGAGCCAGTGCGGCGGCGAGCGGAACGATCCGGTGACGCATTCCCATCGGAATATCTCCCGTTGTGTGGTGAGCCGTTGACGATCTGGGCGGTGCCGGCCGGGCAGGACATGACGATGCTGGGGTCGGGAGGTGTCCGGCAAGGGGAAACGGCCGACCCGGACACGCCGCGGCTGTCCGGGCAGGTCGGACGAGGGGGCGAGGTCTGTCCGGAGGGCGGAGGGACGCTGTCCGGGGCGACGGGAACGGGTGTTGTGGCCGGGGCCGGGCGACGGTTCAATGGCTCGCATGGGAAGCACGGGGGGATCCGGCGACTTATGCCCACGGGAGGCCGGTGATGCGGCCGCACTCGTCGAGCTGATGCAACAGCTCAAGGACCACACACAATTGACGTACCGCCGGCTCGAACAGCGGGCGGCGGAACGGGGCGAGGTCCTCGCCCGCAGCACGCTCGCCGATGTCCTGCGCAGACGGACCCTGCCGAGGGCCGAGCTGCTCGCCGTCTTCGTCCGGGCGTGCGGCTGCACGGAGGACGAGGCGGGGGAGTGGCTCGCGGCCCGGCAGCGCATCGAGGAGCGGGAAGCGGCCACGGCCGGGGAGCCGCCGGACACCGCGGAGACGTCCGGCGCCGCCGCACCGGGCGTTTTGCGCCAGAGCCCTTACGGGAACCGGAAGGTGCTGATGGGCGGCGCCGTCGCGCTGGTGGCGCTGCTGCTCGTGGTGGGCATACCGCTGCTGACCGGGGACGGCGGTGCGCAGCCCCGCGCCACGGCGGAGACGCCGCGGCCGCCCGCCACGGCGAGCGCGGCGCTGCCCACGGGCGAGGTCCGGATCCGTCCGCTGCGGGCTCCCGCCCTGTGCCTGACGGACGGACGAGTGCTGCGCCTGCACCGGTACCGCACGGTCGCCGTACAGCGGCCCTGCACGGAAGCGGTGCCGCCGCATACGCATCTGACGGCGGCCGGAGCGGGGCGCCACCGTATCCAGTGGACCCATCGTGACCAGGGCAAGGGCTGTCTGGTCCTGCTGCGCCAGCCGGGGCTTGCGGGGCTGTTGGAGCCGTGGGAGGACTGTACGGCGGGCGGGCGCGCCGCGCTGTTCCGTATCGAGCCGGCCGGCGGGCGGGCGGGGACCGGCGGGACGGCGTACCGGCTGCGGCTGAGCGGCGAGGACGGCAACCGCTGTGTCGCGCTCAGCGGTGAGGGGCCCGGCGTCGCGGCACTGGCACAGCGCTGCACCGGAGCCGACGACCAGAAGTTCCTGATCGGCCCGGCGTGAGCGGTCCGGGGGCCGAGCGGTCCCGGGGGCTGAACGGTGCGGCGGGGACGGCGCGGTTCAGGCGCCGGCCGCCGTGGACGCGTCCCCGCTCCGTGGCGGCAGCGGGGGCCGCCGACGGTCCGGCACGTCCGACAGGTCCGGAGGAGTCGCCGCCGGATGCCGCTCCAGCAGCTCCAGCGCCGTACGGATCGCGACGCCCAGCTGCGGATGCCGGCCCTCGGCCCAGTGCAGCGGGGAACGCAGCGCCTCGATGTCGACCTCGACGCCGTGGTTCTCCACGTCCCAGCCGTAGAGCCGGAACCACGCGGCGTTCATCGGGACGGTGATGGTGGTGCCGTCGGCGAGCCGGTGCCGGCCGGTCATCCCGACCACGCCGCCCCAGGTGCGCATGCCGACCACCGGGCCGAGGCCCTGGAGCTTGAAGGCCGCGGTGATCATGTCGCCGTCGGACGAGGTCATCTCGTCGGCGACCGCCACGACCGGGCCGCGCGGCGCATTGCTGGCGTACGAGACGGGCTCGGCGTCGCGGGTCAGGTCCCAGCCCATGATGGTGCGGGTCAGCTTCTCGATCACCAGCTCGGAGATGTTGCCGCCCGCGTTGCCCCGCACGTCCACGATCAGCGCGGGCCGGGAGACCTCCATCCGCAGATCGCGGTTGAACTGTGCCCAGCCGGAGCCGCCCATGTCGGGGATGTGCAGATAGCCGCACCGCCCGCCGCTCAACTCCCGTACCACCGCCCGGCGTTTGGCCACCCAGTCCTGGTAGCGCAGCGGCCGCTCGTCGATCAGCGGGACCACCGCGACCCGGCGGGGCGGGCCCTCGCCCTCCGGCGGGGAGAAGGTGAGCTCCACGGTGGTGCCGCCGGCCGCGGCCAGCAGCGGATACGGGCCGGTCACCGGGTCCACCCGGCGGCCGTCGACATGGGTGAGCGCCGCACCCTCACGGATGCCCGTACCGGCCAGCGGCGAGCGGGCCTTGGAGTCCGAGGACTCGCCGGGCAGGATCCGGGCCACCGTCCAACGGCCGTCACGGCACACGAGGTTGGCGCCGAGCAGGCCCATGGCGCGCTGGTAGTGCGGCGGGCCCTCGTTGCGCCGGGCTCCCGCGACATAGGCGTGCGACGTCCCCAGCTCGCCCATCACCTCGCGCAGCAGATCGGCGAACTCGTCGGGGGAGGCGATCCGTTCGAGCAGCGGCCGGTACTGCGCCAGCACCCCGTCCCAGTCGATGCCGCACATCCGCGGATCCCAGAAGTAGGTCCGGGTGATCCGGCCCGCCTCGTCGAACGCCTGGCGCCACTCCGCCGGCGGATCGACATCGTGCAGGATGCGCCGCAGGTCCAGGAAGACCGTCGAATCGCTGTCCGGCGTCTCGGTCGCGGGCACCGCGCGCAGTTCGCCCTCGTCGTTGACGACCAGCCGCGTGCCGTCGCCGCTGAGCGCGAACCCGTCCAGGGAGCTGGTGAGTTCGGTGCGCCGCGCCTTGGTCAGATCGAAGTGTTCGAGGGTGGGCCGGCCGGAGGTGTCGGCCGGGTTGGCGAACGTCTCGCCCAGCGCGCCGGAGATGGGCCAGCGCAGCCAGACCAGCCCGCCGCCGCTGACCGGCTCCAGGGAGGAGTACTTGGACGCCGCCACCGGGAACGGGGTGACGCGGTTCTCCAGCCCCTCCACCTCCACCAGCACCGGCCCCTCACCGGCCGGCGGCGGAATCTCGTCCGGGTCCAGACCGCCCGCCGCGGGCCGTCCCTCCGGGGACAGCGCGAAGGGGGAGGGGGTCGCCGACGACAGCGGTACGAGATAGGGGCGGCAGCCCAGCGGGAACGACAGATCGCCGGTGTGCACGTCGTAGACCGGGTCGAAGCCGCGCCAGGACAGGAACGCCAGATAGCGGCCGTCGCGGGTGAACACCGGCTGCTCGTCCTCGAACCGGCCGTTGGTGACATCCACGATGTGCCGGTCGGCCAGCCGGGCCATCTTGATCTGCCGCAGTGTCCGGCCGATGCCGGGGTGCGACCAGGTCAGCCAGCGCGAGTCGGGGGAGAACGCCAGGTCGCGGACCGGGCCGTTGACGGAGCGGATCAGCTCGGTGACGCCGCCGGGACCGGCGGCCGCCTCCGCCGCGGACCGGTCCTCCTCGGTCGACCCCTCCTCCGGCCGGGTCACGTCCACCAGCAGCAGCCGGCCGTCGTTCGAGGCCACCGCCAGCCGCTCCCCGTCCGGTGCCGAGCTCATCTCCTGGACCAGGCCCAGCTCACCGGCGGCCAGCCGGCGCGGTTCGCCCGGCGCCCCGGCCCGCGGCAGATTGGTGATCTCGATCGCGTCCGCGCCCTCGGCGTCGGTGACGTAGGCGATCCGGCCGGTGGCGCCCAGCATTTCGGGAAGCCGGACCCGTACGCCCGGCACGTCATGGATCGTGCGGGCCGGGCCGTCGCGGTGGGTGAGCCAGTACAGGCTGCCCCGTACGCCGACCGCGCTGGCCCGCCCGGTGGTGTCCACCGCGAGCGAGGTGACGTGCGAGGCGGCGGGGACCTGGTAGGTCCGCCGGCCGGCCCGCGGACCGCCCAGACGTACGGCCAGCTTGCGCGGTACCGCGTCCGGGCCCATGTCGTCGATCAGCCAGAGGTCGCCCGCGCACTGGTAGACGATGCGCGAGCCGTCGCTGGAGGCGTGCCGGGCGTAGAAGTCGGCGTGGTCGGTGTGCCGGCGCAGATCGGTGCTGTCGGGAAGACAGGAGTAGATGTTGCCGATGCCCTCGTGGTCGGAGAGGAAGGCGACCCGGCCGCCGACGAACATCACCGAGTCGAGGTGCCCGTACAGGTCCGGCATCAGCCGGGTGCCGTGCAGCCACATCCGGCCCATCGCGCCGCCCCGGTAGCGCTTCCAGGAGGCGGGCTCGTGCGGTGGCTTGCCGCTGAGCAGCAGGGTGCGGCGCTCCCCCTCGAAGTCGGCGACCGCGATGTCGGAGACCGGCCCCCAGGGCAGCTGTCCACCGGGGCTGCCGTCGGTGGACAGGCTGTAGGCCCACGAGTAGTACGAGAACGGCTGGCCGTGCGAGGAGACCGCGAGGATGTGCGACTGGCCCTCGTGGTCGGGCGGGGTCCAGCCGCAGACCCGGGCGTCGGTGCTGCCCCAGTACGTCAGCCGGCGGGCCGGGCCGCCGTCGACCGCCGTGAGGTGGATCTCCGGGTCGAGGCTGCGCCAGGTGGTGAAGGCGATGTGCTGTCCGTCGGGGGAGAAGCGGGGGTGGCCGACGCGGGTGCGGTCGACGGTCAGCCGCCAGGCGCGGCCGGGCTCCTGCCCGTCTGGGGCGATCGGGGCGATCCACAGATCGTCCTCGGTGGCGAAGCAGAGCAGATCACCGTGCACATGCGGATAGCGCAGATATGCGCCGTCGGACGAGCTCGGCGGGCCCGGTGTGGCCGGCATCCGGCGCAACCGACCGCGGGACTCTGCGGGGTTCGGCTCCGGGCGCGGCCCGACAGCCTCGGGTGCATCGCTCACTCACCCATCGTTCCGGGCCGGGGGTGCGGCGGCAAGTCGGTCGGGTGACACAGACCACAAGCGAAACGGTTCCGTTTCGCTCGGTCCGGCAGTAGCTTCTAAGTGTACGAAACCGTTTCGTTCGCCGTCGCCGATAGGGTGGCCGCGTTCGTACGGTCCGACCGAGAGGTGCGTGTCATGGGACGCAGCCGACTGACTCCCGAGCGGGAGGCCGAGCTCTTCAACGCCGTCCTCGATCTGCTGCGTGAGGTCGGCTACGACGCGTTGACCATGGACGCCGTCGCCGCCCGTACGCGCTCCAGCAAGGCCACCCTCTACCGCCAGTGGCAGGGCAAGCCGGAGCTGGTGGCCAGGGCGTTGCGGCACTGCAAGCCGGTCAGCACCGTGGACGTCGACACCGGCAGCCTGCGCGGCGACTTCGCCGAGCTGGTGCGCCGGGCCGACGACGAGGGGCAGGTGGAGAAGGACGCGGCCCTGATGCGGGGGCTGGGGATGGCCATCCACGGCAACCCCGATCTGCACCAGGCCCTGCGCGAAGTCCTCCTCGACCCCGAGGTGACCGGACTGAACGCGATGCTGCAGCGCGCCATCGACCGCGGCGAGATCGCGGCCGACTGCCCCGCGCTCCAGTTCGCCCCGCACATGCTCGTCGGTGCGCTCATCGCCCGGCAGCTCATCGAGGACCGCAGCGCCGATGCCGCGTTCCTCTCCGCCTATCTCGACGCCGTGGTCCTCCCCGCCCTCGGCGTCTGACCCCACCCGCCCGACTCCCCTTCGTCCCAGCCCCCGTACCCGGCTCGCCGCTCTCGTCGCCGGGGCGGTGGCGCACGCCTCTGTACGCCCCTCCTCCGACGGGAGCACCCGGTCTGATGGCCACCTTCCTCTACAAGCTCGGCCGCTTCGCCTTCCGGCGACGCCGCTTCGTCGCCCTGATATGGGTCGCCCTGCTGGCCGTTGCCGGCGTCGGGGCCGCCACCGCCTCCGCACCTGCCGCCGACTCCTTCTCGATTCCCGGCACGGAGGCCCAGCGCGCCTTCGACCTCCTCGACCAGCGCTTCCCCGGCACGAACGCCGACGGCGCCACGGCCCGGGTGGTCTTCCGGGCCCCCGGGGGCGAGTCGATGAAGGACCCGGCGAACAAGGCGGCCGTCGAACGGACCGTCCACGCCCTGCAGTCGGGCTCCCCGCAGGTCGACCGGGTCACCGACCCGTACACCGCCAAGGCCCTCAGCAAGGACGGCCGCACCGCCTACGCGCAGGTCTCCTACAAGGTCACCGGCTTCGAGCTGACCGACGCCTCCAAGGACGCCCTCAAGGACGCGGCCAAGGACGGCCGGGACGCCGGGCTGACCGTCGAGACCGGCGGCAACGCCCTGCAGGCCATCCCCGAGACCGGCGCCACCGAGGTCATCGGTATCGCGATCTCCGCGGTGGTCCTCGTCATCACCTTCGGCGCGCTGATCGCGGCCGGACTGCCGCTGCTGACCGCGCTGATCGGCGTCGGCATCGGCGTCTCCACCATCACCGCGCTGAGCAGTGCGCTCGACCTGTCCAGCACCACCTCGACGCTGGCCACGATGATCGGCCTCGCCGTCGGCATCGACTACGCCCTGTTCATCGTCTCCCGCTACCGCGCCGAGATCGCCGAGGGCCGCGAGCGCGAGGATGCCGCCGGACGCGCGGCGGGCACCGCGGGCTCCGCGGTCGTCTTCGCCGGGCTGACCGTGGTGATCGCGCTGGTCGGCCTCACCGTCGTCAACATCCCGATGCTGACGAAGATGGGCCTGGCCGCGGCCGGCACCGTCGTCATCGCCGTACTGATCGCGCTGACCCTCATCCCGGCGCTGCTGGGCTTCGCGGGGGCGCGGGTGCTGCCCCGCAAGGCCCGTAAGGCGAGTGCGGCCGGCGAGGCGCCCGGCCGGCCCGGCTCCGGCGGGGAGCGGCCCAACATGGGCACCCGCTGGGCGCGCTTCGTGCTGCGCCGCCCCGTCGCCGTACTGCTCGCGGCCGTGGTCGGCCTCGGCGCCGTCGCGATCCCCGCGGCCTCGCTGGAACTGGGCCTGCCGGACGACGGCTCACAGCCCACCCACACCACCCAGCGCAAGGCGTACGACCTGCTGTCCGACGGTTTCGGCCCCGGCGTCAACGGCCCGCTGATGCTGGTCGTCGACGGCCGGGACGCGCACACCGGGCAGACCGCCACGTCCGCCGCCGCGCGGGTCGCGAAGGAGGTCGGCAAGCTGGACGACGTCGCCGTCGTCACCCGGCCCGCCTTCAACAAGGCCGGCGACACCGCGATGCTGAACGTCGTCCCCAAGTCCAAGCCCAGCAGCGTCGGGACCGAGGACCTGGTGCACGACATCCGGTCCACGGCGAGCGGTATCGCCCAGGACACCGGGGCGAAGACCCTGGTCACCGGCACCACCGCGATGAATGTCGATGTCTCGCAGAAGCTCAACGACGCGCTCGTGCCCTACCTGGCGCTGGTCGTCGGCCTGGCCTTCCTCCTGCTGATGGTGGTCTTCCGCTCGGTGCTCGTCCCGCTCAAGGCGGCCCTCGGCTTCCTGCTCTCGGTGGTGGCGGCGCTCGGCGCGGTCGTCGCGGTCTTCCAATGGGGCTGGCTGGGCGACGTGTTCGGAGTCGAGCAGACCGGGCCGATCATGAGCATGATGCCGATCTTCATGGTGGGCGTGGTCTTCGGCCTGGCGATGGACTACGAGGTCTTCCTCGTCACGCGGATGCGCGAGGCCTTCGTCCACGGCGAGCGGCCGGGCGAGGCCGTCGTCACCGGCTTCCGGCACGGCGCGCGAGTGGTCACCGCCGCCGCGGTCATCATGATCAGCGTCTTCGCCGGCTTCATCGGCTCCACCGACTCGATGATCAAGATGATCGGCTTCGGCCTCGCCATCGCCGTCTTCTTCGATGCCTTCATCGTCCGCATGGCCGTGGTCCCCGCGGTCCTGGCGCTGCTGGGCCGCTCCGCCTGGTGGCTCCCGCGGTGGCTCCAGAAGCTCCTGCCGAACGTGGATGTCGAAGGCGAGGGCCTGCGCACGGAACTCGGCGACGCCGGCACCGCCGAGGGACCGGACGCGAGCACCGCACCGGAACCGGCGCGCGTCTGACGGTCCGTCACCGCACCGGCTCCGGCCGGTGCACCCAGACCTCCGGGACCGCTGTATGAGCGGAGCGGCCACCCGGAGCCGGCGCCGGCCCGTGGGGACGGGGAGCGGCGCACCAAAGGGCCCGGCGACGGCCTCCCCTGGGGACGGGGCCGTCGCCGGGCCGGGTGCGGGGGAGGTGCCGGGCCCGGGGCCGCACCGCACGCCGGGGTACGGCGCACCCTCGGCCCGTTCGTACGGATGTGCCCCTGGGGGCGGGGGTGTGCAGATGGGGCCCGGTTTTGCGGTCGCCGTGGCCGTTTCGCATCATGGGCGCTCTTGCAAGTTATTTGCAGGAGGCACCACCATTGGTGGGTTGCAGAGCCTGAAGCGGAGAAGCCTGAGATGCACGTACCCGATGGATTCATCAATGCGCCGGTGTCGGTGGCGACCGGTGCGGTCGCCGCCGTCGCGGTCGCGGTCAGCCTGCGCGGCGCCCGGCGTGAGTTGGCGGGTGCGGGAGCGGGCGGCGCCGCGGGTGCCGAGCGCACGGCGCCGCTGGCCGGACTGGTCGCGGCGTTCATCTTCGCCGTGCAGATGCTGAACTTCCCGGTCGCGGCGGGCACCAGCGGACATCTGCTGGGCGGTGCGCTGGCGGCGATACTCGTCGGCCCGTACACCGGTGTGCTGTGTGTCTCCGTCGTGCTGCTCATGCAGGGCGTGCTGTTCGCCGAC
Source organism: Streptomyces sp. NPDC048434 (assembly GCF_043200375.1). Classification (NCBI taxonomy): domain Bacteria; kingdom Bacillati; phylum Actinomycetota; class Actinomycetes; order Kitasatosporales; family Streptomycetaceae; genus Streptomyces; species Streptomyces sp. NPDC048434. Next base: position 189,082 of record NZ_JBICXQ010000017.1, read on the forward strand.
GGCGGGCTGACCGCACTGGGCGTGAACATCACCGATATGGCGATCGTGACGACCGTGGTCGCCTACGGCCTGTTCCGCGGGCTGGTGAAGGTGCTGCCCCGACGCCGCCGCTCGATCACCGTGGCCTCGTTCGTCGCCGCGCTGCTGTCGGTGCCCGCGGCTGCGGTGGCCTTCACCGCCATCTATGCGCTCGGCGGGACCGCGGACGTGCCGATCGGCAAGGTCTTCACCGCCATGGTGGGCGTCCATGTACTGATCGGGATCGGCGAGGCGGCGATCACCGCCCTGACCGTCGGCGCGGTGATCGCCGTACGCCCCGACCTGGTGTACGGCGCACGTGGTCTGGCCGAGCCGCTGGAGCTGCGGACCTCGCCGCTCGCCGCCCCGGCCGACGAGCCCGCCCTGGCCGCCGCTCCCGCGGCCGAGCCCGCGGCCCCGGCCGCCGCGGCCCCGCGCCGCTCCGCCCGCCGCGTCTGGCTGGCCGGGCTCGCCGCCGCCCTGGTGTGCGCGGGCGGCATCAGCTACTACGCCTCCGCCAGCCCCGACGGCCTGGAGAAGGTCGCCCACGACCAGGGCATCGACGCGAAGGCCAGGGACCACGCCGCCAAGGACTCCCCGCTCGCCGACTACAGCGTCAAGGACATCACCGACCCGCGCCTGGCCGGCGGCCTGGCCGGCGTCATCGGGGTCGGCGCGACGCTGGCCCTGGGAACCGGCGTGTTCGTCGTCCTGCGGCGGCGCAGGAACGCCGGCAGCGCCGAGCAGCCGGGCGTGGGCACCGAGCGCCTGTCGGAGAGCGTCTGAGATGGGTGCCGGGCATGCGCACAAGCTGTACCGGCACGGGCATTCACCGGTCCACGCCCTGCCGGCGCACTGCAAGATCGCCGCGGTCTTCTGCTTCGTCCTCGTCGTCGTCTCCACCCCACGGGAGGCCACCTGGGCGTTCGGGCTCTACGCGCTGCTGATCGCGGCCGCCGCCGGGGCCGCCAGGATCCCGGCCGGATTCCTGCTCAAGCGACTGCTGATCGAGGTGCCGTTCGTCGCCTTCGCCCTGCTGATGCCGTTCGTCGCCGAGGGGCCGCGCGTCGAGGCCCTCGGGATGAGCCTGAGCGAGTCGGGGCTGTGGGGCGCCTGGAACATCCTCGCCAAGGGGACGCTGGGCGTCGCCGCTTCCGTACTGCTCGCCTCCACCACCGAACTGCGCGCACTCCTGCTGGGCCTGCAGCGGCTCAGGATGCCGCCACTGCTCGTCCAGATCGCCTCGTTCATGATCCGCTACGGCGATGTGATCACCGACGAGATGCGGCGGATGCGGATCGCCCGGCTCTCCCGCGGCTTCGAAGCGCGCGGCATGCGCCACTGGGGCGTGCTCGCCAAGTCGGCCGGCGCGCTGTTCATCCGCTCCTACGAGCGCGGTGAGCGGGTCCACCTCGCCATGGTCAGCCGCGGCTACACCGGCACCATGCCCCAGGTCACCGAGACCACCGCCACCGGCACACAATGGACCCGCGCGGCCGCCCTCCCCCTCGCCGCGCTCGCCGTCTGCCTCCTGGGATGGACCCTTTGAGCACCACCACACCCGCCCCCTCCCTCGCCGTCTCCCGGCTCGCCTACGCCTACCCCGACGGCCACCAGGCGCTCTTCGGCGTCGACCTGACCGTCGGCCGCGGCGAGCGGGTCGCGCTGCTCGGGCCCAACGGCGCCGGCAAGACCACCCTCGTGCTGCACCTCAACGGCATCCTCGAAGCGGGCGCCGGCAGCGTCGCGGTCGCCGGGCTCCCGGTCGCCAAGGAGCACCTCGCCGAGATCCGCCGCCGCGTCGGCATCGTCTTCCAGGACCCCGACGACCAGCTGTTCATGCCCACCGTCCGCGAAGACGTCGCCTTCGGGCCGGCCTCCGCGGGACTGCGCGGCGCCGCACTGGACGAGCGGGTCACCGAGGCGCTCACCCGGGTCGGCATGGCGGACTTCGCCGACCGGCCGCCGCACCACCTCTCCTTCGGGCAGCGCCGCCGGGTCGCCGTCGCGACCGTGCTGGCGATGCGGCCGGAGATCCTGGTCCTCGACGAGCCGTCCTCCAACCTCGACCCGGCCTCCCGCCGTGAACTCGCCGACATCCTGCGGTCGTTGGACGTCACCGTCCTGATGGTCACGCACGACCTGCCGTACGCACTGGAGCTGTGCCCGCGGTCCGTCGTGCTCTCCGGCGGCGTGATCGTGGCCGACGGGACCACCCAGGAGCTGCTGTGCGACGAGGAACTGATGCGCACCCACCGGCTGGAGCTGCCCTTCGGATTCGATCCGCGGTCGGTCGACGTACCGCGGTGACCCGCCGCTGAACCGTCTCCGGCGCTCCGCCGCCGTGGCGTTCTCGTGTGACGAACGCCACGGGCTGCGGTCCTGGTCATCAGCACTGATCCGCGCGTTGCACCATGGATGGGTCACGAATGCGACGGATGAGTGGAAGCAGGAATCAGTGGTGGACGTCCAGGGCACGGTCGAGGACGGCTTCGAGCCGGTCCGGGACGCCTTCATGGCCAACTTCGCCCGGCGCGGGGAGCGGGGCGCTGCGGTCGCCGTGTACCGGCACGGGCGCAAGGTCGTGGACCTGTGGGGCGGCACGAAAGACGGGGACGCGGACAACGACGCGGCGGATGCGGCGCCCTGGGAAGCCGGCACGGCCCAGATGATCCGGTCCGCGACCAAGGGCGTCGCCGCCCTCGTTCCGCTGCTGCTGCACCAGCGCGGACAGCTCGACCTCGATGCGCCGGTCGGCACGTACTGGCCCGAGTTCAAGGCCGCCGGCAAGGAACGCGTACTCGTCCGTCATCTGCTCTCGCACCGCGCCGGACTGCCGGTCCTGGACACCCCGCTCACCCCCGACCAGGCCATCGACGGCGTCAGCGGCCCCGCCGCGGTCGCCGCCCAGGAACCCGTCTGGGAGCCCGGCACCGACCACGGCTACCACGCGCAGACCTTCAGCTGGCTGATCGGCGAGCTGGTGCTGCGGGTCACCGGCCGCACCCTCGGCAGCTGGATCGCCGAGGAGATAGCCGGGCCGCTCGGCCTCGATCTGTGGATCGGCCTGCCCGAGGCGGCGCAGTCCCGCGTCGGCCGGCTGGCCGCCGTCGGGACACCGGCCCCGCCCGCCGCGACGGGGCTGCGGGTACGCCCGAAACAGTCCGTCGCCGATGCGTACGCCGACCCGGACTCGCTCACCAGCCGCGCCTTCGCCGCGATCACTCCGGCGCCCGACGAGAACGCCCCGGCATACCGGGCCGCCGAACTGCCCGCCTCCGCCGGCATCGCCACCGCCCGTTCGCTGGCCCGCTGTTACGCCGCGCTCATCGGGGCCGTCGACGGCCACCCCCGGCTCTTCGCGCCCGCGACGCTCACCCTCGCCCGGACCGAGGAGTCCGCGGGGCCCGACCGCACCCTCCTCGTCCCCACCCGGTTCGGACTGGGCTTCATGCTCCACGGACCGGCCTCGCCGCTCCTGGCGCCCGGTTCCTTCGGCCACCCCGGCCGCGGGGGCTCGCTCGCCTGCGCCGACCCGGAGACCGGGTTCGCGTTCGGCTACGTCACCAATGGGATGCAGCGGAATGTGACGGCGGATCCTCGTGCGCAGGCGTTGTTGCGGGCGGTTTCCCACGTTGCCGGGTGACGCCGCCGTTTTTGTTTCTGTTGTTCTTTCCCGCCTTTGGCGGGGCGGGTGGGGTTGTGGGGTGGGGCCCCGGGTTTGTGGTGGGTGCCGGTGGCGG